>QNDR01000022.1 GCA_003646025.1 Candidatus Fermentibacterota bacterium | reverse complement strand
TGTTGTTGAAACAACCGGGCTGTGTCTGCTGCGGTAGAAGCCGTAATAATACCCCGGTACTGAGAGGTCGGGACAGAAAAAGCGTAATCTCCTTGTGTTTTGAAGATGATATAAGTATCTTCAATGTAGAAACAGGAGGTACTGATGCAGACTAGAATACAGAAGTGGGGAAACAGTCTTGCCGTGCGGATTCCAAAGGCATTTGTAAGTGAGATAAACATCTCGTACGGTACTTCTGTGGATCTTACAGTTGATAAAGGCAGAATTATTATAGATCCCAATGTCAGGCACGAGTACAGGCTGGAAGACCTGCTTGGTGACATCAACAGGCAGAATCTTCATGCTGAGATTGAAACAGATGATGCTGTCGGGCGGGAAAACCTGTGACAGACGGAAACTACTGTCCGAAAAGGGGAGACATAGTGTGGCTTTCCTTTAACCCGCAGGCCGGTCATGAACAGGCGGGGAGGCGTCCTGCGCTTGTGCTTTCACCACTGTTATACAACAGGAAAGTTGGTCTGGCCCTGCACTGCCCTGTTACAAGCGAGATAAAAGGCTATCCTTTTGAGGTGAAGATACCTTCCGGTCTTGAGGTTTCGGGCGTAATTCTGTCTGATCAGATAAAGAGCCTCGACTGGGCAGCTCGAAAAGCAACTTTTGTCTGTTCTCTGCCAGAGGAGACGATAAGGGAAGTTCTTGGGAAAGCTGGAACGCTTCTGAGATAGGTAACTCCGGAAAACTTCAGCAGCAGGCTTTTCCGTGTACTGGTGCTGAGTTATTAAATACATTCATGATCCATAGAGAGGTTGAATGAAACACAGAGAGCAATGGAAACCGGGTAAGTTTGTTTACAGGCGGGGCAGGCTGGCAGCGTCCAGGGATACCACTGAAGTATCTGTTGTGTCCAGACTGGTTACAGATCTGATTGCAGGCCGTTATCACGCATCTCTCGGGAAATATGCCAGCGGCAGGCTGCTTGACCTTGGCTGCGGTAAAGTTCCTTTGTATGGGGCTTACAAGAATCTGGTAACAGACAACACCTGCGTAGACTGGGGAAATTCACTTCACGACAATCCGTTTCTGGATCAACAGTGTGATCTTACGCAACCGCTTCCCTTTTCAGACGGGGAGTACAACACCGTAATTCTGTCAGATGTGCTGGAGCACATCCCTGAACCAGGCCATCTCATGGGGGAGATAGCCCGGGTGCTTGCCTCTGGCGGCACTCTGATTATGAATGTGCCGTTTATGTACTGGCTTCACGAAGAACCTTACGATTACTACAGATACACTTCCTTTACCCTGAGAAGGCTGGCAGAGTCTGCAGGACTTGAAGTGAAGGAACTCGAGCCCATTGGCGGGGCGCTGTGCGTATTTACAGATATCTATGCTAAGAACATCATTCGCCTGCCGCTGATCGGCAGAGCTCTTGCAGTTCTGGCACAGTGGTCTACAGGTGCGGTAATAAGAACCTGGTATGGCCGTAAACTGTTCAATGCCACTGCAAAGAAGTTCCCTCTGGGGTACTTTATGGCAGCAGTTAAAAACTGAAATTTGCACAAAACACTATAGTAGTATTATCATACCACTATACCATAACTCTTCGTGGAAAGAAGAGCTGAATTGTGCAAAGGACAAAAAATGAAATACTTCGACGAAAACACAACGCTGTGGGATATAACCAGCAGCTATCCTGAAACAATTCCTGTTTTTGTCTCCAACGGTTTTCCTCTGATGCAGCATGAAAAACAGAGAGAAAAGTTCGCAAAGTCAATAACGCTGGAAACAGCACTTATGCTAAAACAGCTTGATGTTGAAACGTTCTCGAAACTGCTTCGGGAAGCCATTGAGCAGGATGACAGCTCTGTGGACGTTACCCTTGCGAATACAGAAAAATTCGTGGGTGGTGAGGGACTCAGTGTGGTTGGCCTGCTTCCCTGTCCGGTGAGGATTCCCCTGCTTGAAAGATTCAATGGCTTTGTTAAACAGTACTCTTCCACCAGCGGAGTAGAAGTTAACCACGAGCTGAAAGCTGCTTCCATGGGGCTGGAGTGGGTTGAAAACAACATCAGAGGTGTAACGGATGCCTCAGATCTGCCTGATCTTTTTATCTCGGCCGGGTTCGACATGTTTTTTGACGAGAAGATGATCGGTAAGTTCAAAAGACAGGGTGTGTTCAAGGATACAACAACTCTGAAGAAGTTCAACACACTGTTCGACGGGCTTGACCTTAAAGACCCTGCGGGCCACTACGCAATGATCGGTGTGGTTCCAGCTGTGTTTCTTGTAAACAGGGATGAGCTGGACGGAAGAGAAATACCCCGTACCTGGGAAGACATAATGAAACCGGAGTTTGAGAACAGGGTCTCGCTGCCGGTGGGTGATTTTGACCTGTTCAACGGTATACTGCTGAACATACACAAACACTACGGAGAACAGGGTGTTACAAAACTGGGCCGCAGCCTGCTGCAGTCCATGCACCCTTCACAGATGGTAAAGAGCGACAGGTTGAAAACAAAGAAGCCCATTGTTACAATCATGCCTTATTTCTTCACGAAAGTTGTGAAGGAAGGAGGCCCCATGGCTGCGGTCTGGCCTGAGGACGGAGCCATAATAAGCCCTATCTTCATGCTGGCAAAAAAGCAGAAGATAGAAACGCTTCAGCCTGTGGTTGACTTCTTTGCGTCAGTTGAGGTCGGAAAGATTCTGTCACACAGCGGCCTGTTTCCAAGTGTGCATCCAGAGCTGGACAATCATATTTCCTCTGACAATAAATTCATGTGGCTGGGATGGGACTACATCTACAGCAACGACATAAGTGCTCTTATTACAAAGTGCGAGGCATTGTTCAACGAAGCGACGGGAAAATAATGAACCTTGTAACGGTTTCCGGGCCACCTTCATCAGGCAAGACCTCAGTGATTCTGAAAACGATTGATTCACTGAAGAAGCGAGGCCTGAAGGTTGCGGTGGCAAAGTTTGACTGTCTGTATACAGATGATGATGTACTGTATGAAAAAGCCGGTATTCCCGTTAAGAAAGGGCTCTCCGGCGCGCTGTGTCCGGACCATTACTTTGTAAGCAACGTTGAAGAGATCACAAACTGGGCACTGAAGAACCAGTTTGATATTCTCATAAGTGAATCAGCTGGCCTGTGTAACAGGTGCTCACCCTACATCAAGGGGATCAAGGCTGTATGCGTTATAGACAACCTCAGCGGTATCAACACACCGAAGAAAATTGGACCAATGCTGAAGACGGCAGACATCGTTGTGATTACCAAAGGTGATATTGTTTCCCAGGCCGAACGGGAAGTGTTCGCTTCAAGGGTAAACACAGTTAACCCGTCTGCAATGATAATGCACATCAACGGCCTCACAGGGCAGGGAAGCTTTGAGCTAAGTACACTTCTGTACAGCGAAGAAAATCATATAGACTCTCTTAAGGGAATGGAGCTGCGTTTCCCCATGCCGGCGGCGCTGTGCTCTTACTGTCTTGGAGAGACAAGAATAGGCGAGAGTTACCAGATGGGGAATGTACGCAAGATGAAAGTGGATGACGATAATGACTGATATAAACACCACAACCATTTCATCCCTGGTAGCTGAGTATCCCTTTCTGACCTCTTTTTTCAAAGACAACGGTCTTGATGTAACAGGCAGCGAAAACCTTACCCTTGTTCAGTACTTTGCCGCTTTCGACAGCGACGAAATGGAAGACAGGGCACTGGACGCAGACAACATGATCGTTCAGACAGAGGAGTTCATCAGGCAGATGAACGCTTTTCTGGGTAAAGAAGATGATGTAGTGAAAACTGTTACCATCCTTCCCGGTATGGATAAATCAGGTAATGCTGAAGAGTTTCAGGAGCTGGTTATTGAACAGGGTGAGATCATCAGTATTGTTGGCCCCACAGGTTCCGGCAAAAGCCGGCTGCTGGGAGATATTGAGTGGGTTGCACAGAATGATACACCCACGGGAAGATCAATACTGATCAATGGAGATGTACCAGACAGAAAGTGGCGTTTCTCCTCGGCGGATAAACTGGTGGCTCAGCTCAGTCAGAACATGAATTTTGTCATGGATCTTTCAGTGTACGAGTTTGTCGAGCTTCATGCGGAAAGCCGTATGGTGGAGAACAGGGAAGAAGTAATACACCGGATAATCGAACAGGCGAACAGCCTTGCCGGCGAGACTTTTTCACCTGAAACACCTATTACAAGCCTCAGCGGAGGGCAGAGCCGCGCGCTTATGATTGCGGACACCGCCATACTCAGCAAGTCCCCGATAATTCTGATAGACGAAATTGAAAACGCAGGTATCGACAGGAAGAAAGCTCTTAAACTGCTGCTTACACAGGACAAGATCGTTCTTATGGCAACACACGACCCTGTGCTTGCTCTAATGGGCGACAAAAGAATTGTTATAAAGAACGGCGGTATTCACAAGGTGATTGAAACCACCGATGAGGAGAGGACGATACTTTCCACCCTTGAGGAAATGGACAGAACCCTGCTGGCGTACAGAACAAAGCTAAGGCAGGGTGAAATAATTACGAAAATACAGACAGACTGGAAGGAGAAAAGCCATGCATGACGGATGTGCAGGAACTTTCGAGAGTGACAGACAGATTGCCGACAAGGTCAGGCAGATGGGGTTCAGCAACCAGCCAATGCCAATGCCTATGGACATCAAGTGTGTTCAGTGCAATGAAACGTTCGAGATGGTAACCTTTGAGGACAAGTGTCCAGAATGTGATATGGTATACGCTGTGGTGCCGTGTCATGCTTTTGACCCGGCAAATGTAAAACCAGCCGGTATTAACTACTGAGGAGTGGCTATGAAGTTCAGTGTAGATCAGGATATGTGTGTTGGATGCGGTGCCTGCGAAGGCACCTGCCCTGATGTTTTCGGCCTTGTAGACGACAAGTCCCAGGTAAAAACAGACCCGGTGCCCCCGGAGTTTGAAGGCTGTGCTCTTGAAGCAGAAGGCGGTTGCCCGGTTCAGGCAATCTCACACGAGTAATGCTTTATGGAAACTGATACGAACGGGAAGATGGTTCCTGCTCTTCAATTGAGTGAACTGGATATATTGAATTCCGCCAGAAGTCATCTTGATAAAAACGGTTTCACCTCTGAAACAGTGCTTTTCAAGGAACTGAAGTCTTCCGGCAGGAAGAACTGGATGGATCCTGATAACGGTGATTACATTCTGTTCGTTGAAGAGAAAGCTTTTCAGAAGGCAATGCAATCTCTGGAAGTATTTTTCGGTATTTCCGGGTAGCCGGTAGATGGATTCACTGTACATCTCCGACCTCGACGGAACGCTGCTCGGGGCAGACGGCACCCTTTCTGCTGCAAGTACAGAGATATTGCGCAGTCTATTGAGTAAAGGCATGAAATTCACAGTTGCCAGCGCCAGAAGTGTGTCTTCAATTCAGAATGTTCTTGCCGGCCTCGAGCTTAACCTTCCGGTTATCGAGTTCAACGGAGCTATGGTTTCTGATTTCGATACAAAGGAGCACCATTTCATCAACAGCGTAGACAGTTCTGTGGTTGAAGATGTGCTCTCACTTGTTGAAGATTCCGGAAACTCCGCGTTTGTTTCAGCCTTTACAGGAAGTGAGGACCGTCTTTACTACAGTTCAGTGACCGGTGAGGGAATGCAGTGGTACCTGAACAACCGGAGGTTCAACAGCGACAGGAGACTCAAGCAGCTCGGTGATATAAGAGAATGCCTTGATAACAGGGTTATCTGTGTAAATGTAACAGGCCGAATTGAAAAGGTTGAAGGCCTTGAAGCGGAACTTCGTAAACAGTTCCCTGACTCCCTTGCAATTCACTGTCTGCAGGATCACTACTCCCCGGGGTTTTACTGGCTTACTGCACACAGCATCAAAGCTTCAAAGGCTAATGCAATACAGTTCCTGCAATACTTTACCGGAACCACTGATAGAGAACTTGTGGTGTTCGGAGACAACAGCAACGACATCGGTATGTTCAAAATCGCAGACAGGGCTGTTGCCGTTTCAAACGCCACAGAGGAACTCAAGGTATTAGCTGATGAGATAATTGGTGTCAGCGACGCAGACAGTGTTGCTCTGTACCTGAAGAATGATCTCATGAACAATGCGGAAGATTGATGTAAAGGGAAGTGGAGAATTATGCAAAAACCGGATGAAAGTGCATTCAAGCCAGTTGATCAGGAGGAAAAAGACCTGATGGAATCAATTGAGCGTGATGAGTGGCAACCTGTTAAAGATATTGAACAGGAAAAAGCAAACGCGGTAATGGCTGCCCGAAATACACACAGGAAAGTATAGTAGGTACCTGTGTTGTCTGAGCAGGAAGGAACTATGAGCGGAACTAGTGCTGTGATTGAATTTGCCGGTGTAAACCTTAGCTTCTCCGGTAAAAAGGTTATTGATGACCTGTCACTGGTCATCAACTCCGGCGACAAAGTTGTTATCTCCGGCAAGTCTGGCTGCGGAAAGAGTTCACTGCTGTCTCTGGTTCTGGGATTTGTAAAGCCGGACAGTGGAAAGGTTGTGTTCGGTGGTGTTGCTGTAGATGGGAAAACGGCCTGGAATGTACGCAGAGAGATAGCTTTGATCGATCAGGATGTAAGCCTTGGCTCAGGTTCAGTTGAAAGCTTTCTGGAATTTGTTTCAGACCTGAAGGTTAATGCCCATCTCGATTTTTCACCGCACAAACTCATGAAGTTCTTTCATCTGCAGGGAATACTTCACAAGAATCTCAAGGATCTGTCCGGTGGAGAGAGGCAGAGGCTGGCCATTGTTGTTTCCGTTCTTCTGAACAGAAAGGTATTCTTTCTTGACGAGGTAACTTCCTCACTGGACGCAAACCTGAAGAAGAAAGTTGCCGATTATTTTCTGAAAAGAGATGACTGGACCTGCGTAATTGTTTCCCACGATCCTGTGTGGCTGGAAAGCCCTTCTGTGCGTGTGTTCGATTTTGAGGAGAAGGTATGGAAACACTAGACATTCCTCTTGTAAATCTTGCTGTTGCCTTTCTGCTTCTGCTGATACCTGTTGGTATAAGCATCAAGTACGGGCTGAAGCTGATAAAACCTCTTTTTGTTTCCATAGTACGGATGACCATTCAGCTTGCACTGATCGGTGTTTTCCTGAAGTACCTGTTTCAGTGGAACAACGCCTTTGTAAACATCGGCTGGCTGCTTGTGATGATCGTTGTGGCGGTGTTTTCCTCTGTGAAAAGTTCATCGATCAAAGTCAGCAGTATTTTCCTGCCTGCATTTATTTCATTCTCCGTTGCCACGCTTACAGTTGTGTTTTTCCTCAATGTATTTGTTGTCCCTGTGAACAGTGTTTTTGACGCCCGCTACCTCATTGTTCTCGGGGGAATGCTTCTGGGAAACTCTCTCAGGGGAAACATCGTTGGAATCAGTACCTTCTACAAACGGTTGAAGATGGACTCGAATCACTATCTGTATGTGCTTTCACTGGGAGCGACTGAAACAGAAGCTCTTATGCCGTACCTCAGGGAAAGCGTGCAGCTTGCGCTTAAGCCAACACTCGCTTCAATGGCGACAATGGGAATTGTAACACTTCCCGGTATGATGACAGGGGTTATTCTAGGTGGAGCCAGCCCTGAAGTGGCTATAAAATATCAGATCATCATCATGATTGGTATTGTTACAAGCACCATAGCAAGTGTTGTCCTTACCATTGTACTTACAAAAAGGGTTTGTATTGACCGGTACGGAGTGCTGCGGAGTGATGTTTTCAGAAAAGAAACACCTTCGAGAAGAAAAAAACTCTAACTGCTACTGGCTGTCTGCAAGCATCAGTGCGTAACGCATAACAAGAACCCGTAATTCAGAAGGAGCATCCGGGTTTTCCAGGAGCTGGCGGATGTTGTTCCCGGCCTGCTCACGCTCTCCGGTTACGGCCAGTGCGATGCCTGTTGCAGCAAGCACTTCCGGTCTGGGATTGTTTGTTGCCATGGCCTCTGACAGGTGTCTTAACGCCCCCTCTGTGTTTCCGTTGCGCCAGTCGATACCTGCAAGAATAAGAGCTGGAATGTTCTTGTGACACATGGGATCCAGAAGTTCAAGAGCCTGATCTGTCTTCCCGTCTTCAAGAAGCAGAACTGTGATATCGGCAACCGGTACCGACCACGACGGATCTTTTTCTTCCGCCTGGCGAAGCAGCTGCATACAGCCGTCACGATCCGTTTCCCTCAGTTCCGTGGCCGCCCTTACCAGCCTTGCCGCATCCATTCTGTTTATCGCTGCCTGCTCAAGGTCTTCAGAAAGGGGAATAAGTATCTCAGTTCCCGGTGCAGGAAGGACTTCAGGCAGGTAACCCGCTGTTAAGGCAAGAACATCTGCAGAGGGGATGTCATCGAGAAGCGCCCATGCCAGAAATTCCCAGTAGTCTCCGTGCTGCCATGTGTACCGGCACTGAGAACTCTGCGTGTCCGGCTGTATTATGTACCGTGACTGAACCACAGTTGTCTTCGTACATCCTGCAGTCATTATAACGGCAGCGGTGAGTATCAAGGTTTTCATCATTCCTCCACGGCGGTGTGCATTGCAATATCAGCTTCTGCTGCAAGCATGTCCACCTCCCGGAGAGACTGTGTTCGTACAGCTCTGTTTCTTATCTCTGCTGCTCCGTAGAAACCCCTGAAGTACTGCACAAGGTGGCCCCTGAAGATGTGAAAGACCTGAGGGGAGGGAATGTACTCCATCATCATCAGCAACTGGTTCATAATGGTGTCGTGAAGCTCGCCGGGTTCCGGGTGGGGGTTCCCGCCGTTAAGCCCTCTGAATATCCACGGGTTTCCCCATGCGCCTCTTCCCACAAGAAGTCCTGTGGACCCGGTGTCGTCTCTCAGCTTCAGCGCAGCCTCCACAGAAGTTGAGTCCCCGTTTGCTATTACGGGAAGGGGAGACAGCTCTGAGATCTGTTTCATTCTTTTTCTGTCTGCTTCACCTGCAAAAAAGTCTGTTCTGAACCTGCCATGCACGGCAAGTGCACAGGCACCGGCTTCAGCAACAAGTTCTCCTATATTGTCCGGAACAGGATTCTCCCTTGTGAGACCAAGCCTGATCTTCACAGTTACAGGAAGATCTGTGTTCTGCTTTGTTACTCTCACTATCTCAAGCAGCCTGGGTATATCACCGAGAAGTGCACTGCCGCTACCGCTTCTGAGAACCCTCTTTACAGGGCATCCGGCGTTTATATCGATAAATGAGAAGCCCAGGGGGGAAACAAGGGCAGAGGCCCTTGCAAAGTCTTCAGGTTTTGCCCCGAAAAGCTGAACACCGATTGGTTTTTCGTCCTGATGGAATTTCAGCATTGATTTTGTTTTTACACTTTTTCGTGACAGACCTGCAGCTGTTACCATTTCCGTTACCAGACAGGTGGCTCCAAGTTGTATGCAGATCCTTCTGAATGCAGAATCGGTAACACCTGCCATTGGGGCCATGGTGAACCCATGGGTGTAGAAGGGAATCGGGTTTTCAGCCATCGTATCCGTTCTGTGCCAGGAGGTCCGCATGGAAAGAACTTCTCACAAGGGGACCGCTGGCGACACCCCTGAAACCCATGGAAAGAGCCATCTGCTCCCAGTTTTCGAACTCTTCAGGCTCAACGTATCTGTCTACGGGAATGTGTTTTGATGTGGGTTGCAGGTATTGTCCGATTGTGAGCAGAGATACTCCGTTTTCTCTTAGATCCGCAAGGGCTTCCTCCACATCACCTGCATTCTCGCCCAGTCCCACCATTATGCCGCTTTTTGTGGGAATACCGGGAGCAAGCTCTGAAAATCTTTTGAGAACATCAAGAGACTGGTCATATGAGGCAATTGGGCGAAGAAGCGGGAAGAGCCTTCTCACCGTTTCCAGGTTGTGGTTGAACACGTCCGGTCTGCACTGTGCCATTACCTCAAGGGAGGACTGGCTGCCCCTGAAATCGGGGGTGAGAACTTCAACCTGCACACCGGGTATTCTGTTTCTGAGTTGATTCACTGTTTCCGCGAAGTGTCCGGCACCTCCGTCTGGAAGATCATCTCTGGTTACAGAGGTAACAACCACGTACTTGAGATTCATCGCCGCTGAAGCTTCTGCAACCCTCTCAGGTTCGTCTGGGTCAGGCGGCGGGGGAACGGGGGAATTCTTTTCTATAGCACAGTAGGCACAGTTTCTTGTACACACAGAGCCCAGGATAAGAAAGGTTGCCGTACCTCTTTCGTAGCAGTGGCCTCTGTTCGGGCATCTGGCTTCATCACACACAGTGTTCAGATTCATGGATGTAAGTATTTTGCGAACTTCTCCGGCATACCTGTTGCCGATAGTAGGCATTTTAAGCCACGGGGGTTTTTTAGTAACTTTCAATTATCTGATGCCTTTCTGCAATTGTTTCTTCAAGGTACGGAAGGTCTTGTGAGAATAGTTCATCCGGGGTTTCTCCGCAGTGTACAGAAAACTGTCTGTGGAGACTGTCTGCGAGAGCTTCCGTTGTAAGATCCGGCGCGTAGTCCAGAACAGTTCCAACACCGTTCACAAGAAGCCCGCGCATCTTTTCCTTCAGTGATGAGGATGCTTCGCGGGGAAGGTAGTCTACAGCCATTGTCTGCTGGTTTGTGAAGATGATGGATCCGTGTTCTATGAAAACGCCGCGGCTCCTGGCCTGAGCGCTTCCAACCAGTTTTTTCCCGTCAGGTGTCATTATCTCAGATCTTCCGTGGGAGGTGAAACAAGGGTTGTATTTTCTTCCTGCTTCAGACAGTTCCCTGCTTTTCGCATTGAGAACAGCGGGAACACCTGATGCTTTCAACCCGTCTGTAAGTATGGCAGCCACCTTTTCAAGACTTTCCGAAATAGTGCCGCTTACAAGAGGATGGTCTGTTCTCGCGACCACAGAGTATGTGAGCTCGTGCCCGTGCCACACAGCTCTGCCTCCTGTGGGTCTTCTCACAATGTGAAACCCGTCTTCAAGCAGTCTTTTGATATCCGCTTCCCTGTTTGCTTTTTGAAAACGACCGATTGACAGGCAGTGGGGATCCCAGGTGTAGGTTCTAAAAATTATATCTGCAATACCATCCTGGACCATCCTCATGGAACACAGATCAACAGCCATGTTCACATAGCCCGACTGACTGGAATCACTGATGGCCAGGGTTTTCATTATCTTTGTCCTTTCAGGATAGCAGGTAATATAATTCCCGGTGCAGTGGTCATGTTGAACAGTCTTCGGGAACCCCGGGTTCAGTCCGGTGTATAGGGGTTTGTATGAGAATAACGCTGACGATACTTCTTGTTCTTGCCGGCTTCTGCACGGCAGGTGTTTACAGAGATGCCGGGCTTGGCATGTATCCGTTTCTGAAAATGGATGTAGGTGCCAGGGTAGCGGCTTTAGGCGGCACAGGTGCTGTTAACGGCAGTGAGCTTGCGGTTTTTTCCAACCCTGCTCTTCTTGCCGGGGCAGAGTCCAGTGTTTCAGCAGGTTACAACCAGTGGTACGGATCGACTGTTCAGAACTATCTCACAGCAGTGTCCGGTATGGGAAGCGTTGTTACCGGGTCTCTGGCTCTGCGGTCTGTGTTTACAGATGGTATTGAGTACAGAGAAACCCCCACTTCTGATCCTCTGGATACATTCAGTGCTTCAGACCTGTCTGTAAATGGTGCAGTTGCAGTGCGGCTTGGAAGGTTTGACATCGGTGCCGGCCTCAAGGTTATACACGAAAAAATATGGCTTGAGACCTCCAGCGGCTGGGCAGTGGACATAGGCTTTAACTACCATCCTCACTCTTCGCTGGTTTTTGCTGCCGCATATCTTCATTCCGGACCGTCGGTTACCATGGATGAAACTGAGTACCGGCTTCCAAGAACATGGGTGTTTGCCTCAAGATGGAACCACGATCTGCCGCTGGGCACTGTTTCTGTTTCAGGTCAGGTTATGAGGCCGCTTGACAACAAAACAAGGGCAGGTGCTGGTCTGGAATACTCTCCGATCAGCATGGTCTCGCTCAGGGGCGGCTGGAAGTTCAACGACAACAGCGGTGGTCTTACTGCAGGAGCCGGCATTACAGCAAAAGGCTGGACCCTTGACTATGCGCTCGTTCCCGGAGACTATTCTCTTGGAACAGCACACAGGTTTTCACTTTCCCGATCACTCTGACCTGTGAAAATCCTTCTTGTCAATGATGACGGGTTTGATGAACCCGGCCTGAGGGTTCTGGAAGATACTCTCTCACACCACGAAACCATTACAGTTGCACCATTTCATCACCACAGCGGTGCAAGTATGTCTCTGAATCTCTACTCTCCTCTCACAGTAAGAACACACGGGCCCATGCGTTTTTCTGTGGAGGGTACACCGGTGGACTGTGTCAAACTCGCACTTTGTGAGCTGGCAGGCGACACGAGACCTGATCTCGTTATTTCCGGGATCAACCCCGGTGCCAATGTTGCCAACAACACCTGGTACTCCGGAACAGTGGCAGCGGCAACAGAGGCAGCTTTCTGGAAAATCCCCGCCATTGCCATCAGTCAGGAGTATTCGTCATCCCCGGACTTTGAACAGTCGTCAAAGGTGATAAGAAAAGTAATAGACCAGAAACTGCACACAATGCTGGAACCTGGAACCCTGCTTAACATCAACGTTCCGGCTGGGGAGTGTCGCGGGTACAGGATGACGGTGACTGGAAGTTTTGCCTCTGAAATTCCGTTTATGCGCAGTGAAGATGGAGAATCTTACAGTTATGGCCACTACGAAATGCAGTCTGTAAGAGAACAGTCCGGAACAGATGTTCACGCCCTGCTAAGCGGACATGTTAGCCTCACCCTTCTGACAACATTCCGATCGGCTTCTTCTTATGCAAACGATTTGAGACAATGGTGTTTGCGGCAGTCCTGATACTTACGCTGCTCACTGGCTCTCCGGATGCAGTACACCTGCTTCACTCTGTAACCGTGACATTCGAGGAAAATGGAACTGTTACGGAAGAAACCATTGCGGTAATTGTTCCACTGACCGGCAGGGGAGTTCAGAGATTTTCCACAATCAGCGTGGCCTTCAGGGAGGGCATGGAAGACATTGAAGTTGTTCAGGCTGAAGTTGAACACTGGCGCGGGGGAAGGGGAAGTGCAGAAGCCTCTGTGTCCACCGGTCCCCACCGGATTCTTACAAGTACAAACAGACTGGAGTCTTCACTGAGAGAGACAATTGTTGCTGTTCCCGGCCTGGAGGTAGGAGACACCGTAAAGGTAGACATTGTCAGAAGGATACATTCACTGCCGCTGTCAGATGTCTACAGCTATTCATTTTCCCCGCAGCTTCAGGACAGTGTTGTCAGATCGGTTTTCAGACTGTACAACCAGCCTCAGGTAGAGCTCTACTCAACAGAAACCGGCAGTTTCTGGGAATTCAGGAACCTTTCGCCTCTACCTTCTCATGTTCTTGCGGCATACCACACCCACACGGTATCTGTGGCTACGGGGAATCCTGCCAGACTGTCTGCTGAAGCCTCTGAGGCACTGGATATTCCTGAACACTCCAACTGCTCGAGACTTGACGAAATCGTACTTGAGTGCGGCTCTGATCCTGGCAGATTAAGGACCTGGGTCGCCGAAAACATCAACTACACCGGAGCAGACTCAGGTGTATGGCCAGGCTGGTCTCCAAGGTCTCCTGAGGAAACCCTTACAGACGGCTCCGGCGTATGCAGGGACAGGGCGATTCTGCTTACCTGGCTACTGAGAAAGGCGGGATACCAGGCGTATCCAGCCCTTGCATCCACAATAGGGGAAACTCCACCTCTTGTTGATGCCAGAACATTCGATCATATGATTACAGTGTACAGAGTTCCGCCGGACACTGGCTGGACGGTGCTCGACCCCACACCTTCAGGGCTGCCACCTGGTGCTGGCTTCAGTTTTGGCCTTCGGGGGTGCAGCTACTTGCCTCTGGTGCCTGGTGGAACAGATCTTCACACCATTCCTATGACCGGGTGGAACGATACTCTGAAGATAGGCCTGACAGGTGAACTCAATCTGGATGAGAATGTTATAACCGGTGAGATCAACGCTTCCGCCAGCGGAGCTCCGATGGAGCTGATAACCACACTGTTTACACAGACGTCACCTTCGAACAGAAATGAAATGTTTAGAAGGTTCTTCGGCGCTGTAAGTTGCGATTCGGTTTCCTTCAACGGCAAACAGGTCACCGTTTCCGGCAGATGGAAAGTGTACAGAAACGATGAATTGCTTCTTCTTCCGGGCCTTCGGGAAATCTCTCTTCACGGCACACGTTCCGCTTCCATGCTTTTGCCTTGTCCCCCGGACTCTTTTGTAATAGATGCACCTGCGGCAGAGATTCTGACCGTTTCCCTGGTTGTGCCGCCAGTTGAAACAATGCTTCCGGATTCAGTTAGCCGAAGCGGGTATTCATGTGAGATGAAGTATCTCTACGGCAGGCTTGTTTACACGGAAACCGCAGACATTACGAACACGAATGCGGATATACTGGAAACACTTCTTCTGCGGTCGGGCACAACTTCCAGAACTGTGAGGTTATTGTGATGGTTGCCCTTCTTATCGCCGGACTCATTGCGATTCCTTCCAGATATACCTCTGTGGATGTGAACATTGAATGGAACGGATCAGTAAAGGAAACAACGGTAAGATACAGAGCAACAGCGGGAGACGACGGCAGGTTTCTGAGGGTCACAAGAGACTTCGATCCAGCTTACATGGATGTTGAGGTTCTAAATACCTCCTACGGTTTCCCGGGACACCCCAGAGAACTGCCGGAGTGGGCTGTAGACACGCTTACAGGCGGCACAGGGTGGCCGCTTGCGGCTGTGGTGGCTTTTCCCGGTCTGAGACCCGGAATGTCCATGGAGTGGACATTTCTTATCCGTGAAAGCGGAACATTGTCACACAGTGGCCTGTTCTATACATACATAGCCGGGGAAGAGCCTGACACAATCACAGTCAGATGTCCTGATGTGGATGGTCTAAATGCCGGTTATGAGGGTTTTTGTGAGAACACACACGGAAACACAAGGATTTTCACTTCAATAAACGAAGACTTCAAGGAACTCTGGCTTTCCACAGCTTCAGACTGGGGTGAAGTTCAGAATATTCTTCTTAAGGATTCATGGATTTCATCGGCGGAAACCCCGCCGGACCTCAGAGAGGCGGCTATTGAAGCCGGCGCAGCAGGTGCCCTGCCAAGAATGAGGGTTTCAAGGGGAAGGGTTCTTATTACTGAATCACTTCAGCTGCTACCGTTCCCGGGAGGTGATGCCGGATTTGCCGTTCGTTCACTGCAGGAAATACTCGACTCCAGGAGGGCAACACCAGCTGAGGCCGCAACACTTCTTTCCGCTATGTGCAGGGTCATGGGTATCGACGCACCTGTTATTCCCGCTACGGACATTCTTCCACTGGTTCCCTCGCCTCTGGGTTTTTACAGGTCATTTATTCTTGTAGACGGAGAGCTCGAAGAACCATCGGAATACCTGTCGCCGGCAGGATGGATCGATGCGGCAGATACACTGTGGCTTCTGCTGCCAGGAGGAATACTTGCGGAAATGCCTCCGGTAGAAGAATCTGATACTGGTTCAGAAGACTGGAATATTTCTCCGGATGACGGTACTTTTACTGTTACCGTGTGCACAGAAGGCGGTTTTGACCGTGAGCTGAGAAGAAAACTTGCGGGCCTGGATGATGACGAGGTTGTTTTAGCTGTGTCGGAGTGGTTTCGCGGTTCGGGGATATATTTTTATCCTTTGTCTGTTCAGCAGTCTGATCTGTTCGACCTCACTCAGCCTGCGGAGATAACGGTCAGCGGTGTACTGGCACCTGCAGATGGTAACTGGATAGAAGTGGCACCTTCTCTCAACTGGAGCAGAGATGGAGTTGTTGCAAGGAATTACACAGGTGTACAGCTTGAAAATGGAATATTAACAAGATGAAAAAAGAGTCCCTAATATTTTTATCCCTGCTTGTTGTGGGGATAGTTCTCAGATTCACTGCGGTCAACCAGCTGGACTGGTTCTTCGGCCTGGGGCTGCATGTCGATGAAATTACTTATGCTGAAGGAGATTCCCCTCCTTTTGAAAGACCTCCTGGCACATATCTCATAGCGGGACTCTCTGAAAACACAGGAGTGCTGAGAGTGATCTTCAGCACACTCTCTCTTGTTCCTGGTGTTGCCCTGTTCTTTTTTCGGAAAAGGAGTACAGGCAATGCGCTTCTTGCCGGCGCCATGGCAGTTGAGCCCACACTTGCTTTCAGCGGGCTTCAGGTGCTTCCGGCAGCTCCTGCTGCAGCTCTTCTCAGCATTGCTGTGATATCAGGTAAAAAGTATCCGCTGCTTACCGGGTGGTTTATTGGGTGTGCTGCACTGTTCAGGGGAGAAGTTCTTCTTTTTGTTCCAGTATCGCTGTTTTTCCTGCGTCCGTTCAGGAAGTACCTTCTCACCGCAGGTGGAATACTTGCAGCCGTCGTACCTGTATCCGCTTTGAACTTTGCCTCAGGAGGACAGTTTGCCCCAGGTGGCAACGGTCCGCTTAATATGTGGATAGGTTCCTCGTGGGATCTGCTTGAAACTCCTCCCGGGCTGGAATTTGAACAGCTGATGGGAGATAATTCCTTTACAGATAATGTAGTCACTGCTTTGACAGAGGACTTCCCCGGCTGGGTGGGTAGAGGATTTCAAAAAGCAGCCGCTTTCTTTCAGATACCTGGACCCGGCCGCAACATAGAAGCTCCCCGGCTGATTCTATCAACGGTACTTACATTGTTCCTGCCGGTAACACTGCTGTTTCTTGCCTTCGGTGTTTCCGGTTTCAGGAAGAATACGGCAACAGCACTGATAGTTACAGGTATACTTGCCGCTTTCCTGTTTTTTCCTTCTGTGAGGCACCGATCCATATTCCTGCCTGCTTTTGCATTTTCCGTTCCATACTTCAGAAGGAGAACTGCACTGGTATCAGCTTTGCTCATAATCGTACTCTCCCTGTTTTACAGCTATCCCGGCAGTGTCAGACCAGGACTTACAGAGGTTCTGGTTGCGGAAAAGCAGCTTGGAAACGGCAGCTTTGAACTTGCGTTTGAAAACCTTCGCAAAGCAGAAGAACAGGGGTATACCGGGGCCGATATACATTCTGTGAGAGGAGCATGTATAGCCTCATCCGGTGGGGGGTTCCACGATGCTCTTACTGAGTTCGGGCTGGCACTTGAGATTGCTCCGGAATCTCCTACTGCCTGGAAAAACATAGCCGCTGTCCTGTGGAACTACGGGTACCGGGAAGATGCCGTTGAAGCAGCTGAGAAGGCTGTGTCACTGAACCCTGCACTGAGAAATGAACTCAGTCCCATTCTCTCTTCAGGGGTACGGTAGTTTCAGAACCTGGAAGCAGGTATTTCACCGGAATTCTTTCGATCCGATTCAATGTAGGGTTTAACATCCAGCAGAGGTGTACCGTCCAGGGCACTGAGTCCTGATGTGTAAACTTTGTTCCCCTGTACCTTAAGTATTCTGGCAACGTCCAGACCTATTGTGTTGGGCCTGTTGGGAGATCTTGATGCAAACAGCCCTGTTGTTCCGCCGTTCATACCGGGCGGGTGAGCGAGGTTGGAACCGTTGTAACCTCTGGCTCTGTCGATGTGAAACAGAACTATTATGTATTTGAACTTCTCAAGACCGTTCAGGCCTGCAGCATATTTTTCGTCCAGTTCAAGTATAAACTCGCCGCTGTCATCGTCTTCCACTGCCTGAAAGGGTGCCATATCACTGTACGGAGAATGTATTACGCCAATTGAACTGTATGTAATTTTCATAGTTACAGATCCTTGTGCAGGAATACTCTGTAGCCGAGGAAAAACAGAACCGCTGCCCAGACAGCCGGATAGATAACTTCCCACGCCGGAAGGTCTCCACCGTACCCCAGAAACGCCAGAGCCCTTTCAAGAATGGTAGCTTTGGGAAGAAGCCCCATCTGCAGTGATCTGTAACCTCTCTCAAATGGAAGCACGAAGGTAACAACCCTGGCAACTGTGTAGATGCCGGCCTCATGAAGCTCTTCCACTCCTTTGCCCAGTTCGAACAGATTTCCCATACCCACAGCAAAACCCTCAAGAATGAAGGTAATAAGCATTGCAGGTATCTTTCCGACAATCATTGAAAACAGAATAACAAAAGCCCATGTCGCAGAGAGCCATACAGGCATGCTCACCACTGCCAGCGGTATGCTGGAGGGGGTGAACGGAGCGTAGAAAGATGTTATAACAGCAGTGAGGCCAAACAGAAGGTATCCGATAATCACAGAAACCAGAAGAGGTGCCAGTGCCGTTGATGCATAAACCTTGAACCTCGACTGAGGCAGGGCTGCCCAGATAGACATTCTACCTGCATCCAGTTCGTCTGGAAGAATACTGGCGCCCAGTATTATTGTGAGTCCCCATACCATTACAGAAAGCATTGACCCTGCTATCGAAAGTGCCGCGTAGGCTATATCTGCGTCGGTGGCAGGAAGATCACCGTCAGTTCTCATGGACTGAGGATCTGCAGAGGCGATTCCGTGCCAGTAAAGAAGAAGAAACCCAACAGAAAGAATTCCAACTATCAGAAGCAGTTTTCTGCGAGCCATGTGTTCCAGTGCATTAAGAAACATCTGTCTCTCCCTCCATGATCCGCATGAATATATCTTCAAGAGATTCCCTGTGGAGCTGTATTCCCGTAAATTCAACACCGCTCCCAGCAACTCTTTCTACAAGCTTCGGGAATTCACTTTCTTCAGGAAGGGGATAGGTTAGAAATTTTTCCTTCACAATTCCTGCTCCGCCAAGAAATTCCTTCAAGTCTTCCGGTTCAGGGGTCTCTATAATTACATTCCCCTTGAACCTGGAAAGGTCATCCAGGCGGTTGTGGGCAACCAGCGTGCCGTTGTGTATGAAGGAGGCCCAGTCGCACACCTGTTCCACCTCTCCCAGAAGGTGGCTGTTCAGTATTACGGTAGAGCCCTGGTCTACAAGTTCAGCAACTGTGCTTCTCACCAGCATTCTTCCAGCAGGATCAAGCCCCGAAGATGGCTCGTCAAGAAAAACAGTACCGGGTTTTCCGCTTGTCATCAGGGCAACTGCTATACGCTGTCTCTGGCCCTTGGACATTTTGCCCAGTTTTCTGTTAAGCAGGTCTCCGCAGGAAAGGCTCTCCGCCCTGTGTATGAAGTCAATTTCCCGGCCTTCATGACGAACTCTTTCGAACTGACGGTACATCTGAATGGGGGTTGCCCATTTTGGAAAGGATATTCTCTCCGGAAGGTATCTAACTCCAGCTCTTGAACGGGGGTCAGAAGGGGGAAGACCGTAGAGACTTATGGTTCCGGTATCGGGAACTGCAAGCCCCAGGATCGCCCGCATAAGTGTTGTTTTCCCAGCCCCGTTGGCTCCGAGGATCGCAAGAGACTGTCCTTTCTGAACATCGATACTGAATCCTTCTGCCAGAGCGACGGTTCTTCCGAAACGCTTGGAAATACCCTTTACGCTTATTGCCGTGTCCGTCATAGTCTATATTACCTCCTGATTTCAATCAGGAGGAATATTTGACCAAACGCATGCGAAATGCAAGGATGATTGCCTTTCTTATTACAGGCATTGCACTTACATATTTTCTTCTAATGCAGTCCGGTTCTCTGAAGCAGTCTGTTTCAAGGATACTTGCCGCTGCAGGTGAAGCAGATGTTGTGTGGCTGACGGTTTCACTTGGTCTGTTTGCCTCAACACAGGTTGTCAGAGCACTGCGATGGCAGGTTCTCTCCTGGGACCATAAAATAGGGCTGAAACAATCTATTCCGCTCACGGCAGTTCATGTCGGTCTGGGGCATATTCTTCCTGTTCGTCTGTCTGATGTGGCTCTGGTGGGGCTGTTTAAGAGATATGCATCAATACCTCTGGGAAGCGGAGCTGCCACAGTGATTCTTGCGAAACTGATGGATGTAATAGCCATGGGATTCGTGGTTTCATGCAGTTTCATCGCAGGTCTTTCCGGTCCCATTGTCTACATAGCTGCTTCCGCTTCTGTTGTCGGAGTAGTTTCCCTGTTTTTTCTACCTGTGATTCTATCCGTATTTTTGAAACCTGTTAACCGGATATTTGGAAACGGCAGGGTTTTTCAGGTATGGAAGGAAATGACACAGGCCACAGAGATTACTTCAGGAAGGAAAACACAGGTGTTTACCGCACTGACCCTGAGTATCGCCGGGTGGACAGTGAAGCTGTTCATGTTCTACGCTCTGCTCCGCTCTGTTGGAGTAAACGGTGTTCCAATGTGGCAGATATTTACAGCCAGCGCAATCACCGACCTTACAATGGCTCTGCCCGTTCACGGGCTTCTCAGTCTTGGAACAGTTGAGACCGGGTGGGTGGCTGGTTTCGCCCTGGCAGGTGTTTCAGGTGTTCTGCCGGGAGGGCTCTCTGTTGTTGAAGCCGGGTTCAGCGTGCATCTGCTATGGCTTTCCATGGCTGTTTTGCTAATGTTATGCGGAGCCGCCGTTCTGGCGCTTTCAGGAAGAAAGGGTAGTATTTGAAAACTGTCATAGTTGGAGCCGGTGTTTCAGGGCTCACCCTTGCCGAACGCATTCTCGCATCAGGCACAGAAGCAAATGCCGATATAACAGTGATTGAGACAGCTGATGCCCCGGGAGGACTGGCAAGAACATTTTCAGTAGATGGTTATGACTTCGATATAGGACCGCACCGCTTCCACACGGCAAACGAAGAGGTAGATTCTTATCTGAGGGAGATTCTGGCAGACAACTATGTTCGGATAAGTCGCAAGAGCAGCGTTCACATGGCGGGCAGATACAGAAACTGGCCTCTAACTCTGGTCTCTGTTCTCGGACTTCCGCTGCCTGTTCTGTGGAGAAGCTTTACAGATCTTTTCAACAAGCCCGAGATACCGGAAATACGCAGTTTTGCAGACTTTATACGATCGAGGTACGGTAACAACCTCTACGATTTCTTCTTTTCCGGTTACACAAAGAAGTTTACAGGAACAGATGCGGAAAAGCTTCACGTTGACTGGGCTCAGGCTGGTGTAAACAGGGCTGTTATAGACAAGAGAGTAAAAGCGGACTCTCTGCTTTCCCTTCTTAAGGGTATGCTTCTTCCTAAACCTGTGGAGACTAAATTCTACTATCCTTCCACAGGTGGAATACAGACTTTCTGCAACCTGCAGCGCAGTCGGATAGAACAGGCTGGCGGTGTATTCAGATTCAATACAGATGCAACCGGTATTGTTGAGGATAATGGAGCCGTAACCGGCGTTGAACTGGATAGCGGTGAAATCATTCCTGCAGAAATGGTGTACTGGACAGCTCCTGTTACAATTCTTTACCCGGAGAGCGGTTTGACTTTTATAAATACGCTGCTTGCAAATATTTCACTGAAGTCGGAAATTCCAGGTAACGACTATCAGTGGTGTTACTTCGGCCAGGATGATCTGATCTTCAGCAGATTGACCATACCGCGAAATTTCAGGGCAGACTGTGTTCCACGCGGCAAAGACAGTGTTATTGCCGAGATCACCTGCAGCTCCGATTCTGAGATCTGGAAAAACCCCGAGAGCATAAAGGACAGGCTTGTCCACGATCTCAAAGCCGTTGGAGCAGTCAGGGGAGATGATATTCAATTCATTGACTGGCGAAGAATTCCTGAAACCTATCCTGTTTACTCACTGGACTACAAACAGAGGCTATCATCAATCAAATCGCCTGAAGGACTGGTTCTTACAGGTCGATGTGGCAGCTTCTGGTACAACAATATGGATCACTCAATCGCCCAGGCTCTGTCTATTGCCAGGGGAGAAAACTACAGAAAAGACTTCTGGAACGAAAGATAACTCCCTGTGCATTTTGAAAAAGTTGACTAACACGTGACCGTATTTATATTCCAACGTACTTAGGAATGTTACTGTGTACTGAAGGGATTGCTGTGGAACGAGTTCGTTTCTATGAGTGCCTTGCGAGAATAGGAAAGCTTGTAGAATCACCTGAACGGATACGCATAGTAGATGCGCTGTGTCAGGCTGAAAGGTCTGTAGAGGCTCTTTCCGAGTCTACAGGTCTTCCTGTAAGAACAGTATCTCATCACCTTCAAAAATTAAAGAGGGACAGTTTCGTAGTTTCCAGGAAAGATGGAAGATTTGTTATCTATTCAGTTGCAGGAAAAGATATTGTCACCTTTATCGAACACATGAAACTGCTGTCAGAGAGCATTTTTCCGGAAATGGCTGCTTACCTGGACCAGCTCCGTAAAAACAGAAGAATTCCCCACAGGGAGACAACACCAGCCAATGCACTTCTGATAGATGTACGACCGGAGGAGGAGTACCTGGAAGCACACATACCCGGCGCTGTATCGGTGCCCTTTGAAAACTTTGAAGAGAACATGAATATCATTCCTGAGGGAACACCGGTAATTGCTTACTGCCGTGACAGATTCTGTGATATTGCAGACAGAGCCGTGGCTGTGCTGAAACAAAATGGATACAGAGCGTGGAGAATAGAAGACAGTGTTTCGGCCAGAGTGGCCGGGGCAGAACCTGTTACAAAGGGAAAGGAAAACTAGAATGAAGAAAAACATCATTTTCGGTATTGGTGGTCTTGTGCTGGGCATAATTCTTACAGGATTGTTCGGGTTTCTTGGTGCGCCTTCTGCCATGATCAATGAGTCTGAGAGCAGTATGTCTTTCGATGAAACTGTTGAAACAATTATAGCTAATGCCGAGGAGAACGGCTGGAAAGTGCCTGCAACACATGAAATTCATAATTCAGTCGTCCGCGGTGGCTACGATGTGGACAAAGTAACGGTTATTGAACTCTGCAATGTAGACCTTGCCGGTGAGATTCTTACAGGTGATAACAACAGAATAGTATCTTCCATGATGCCCTGCAGAGTGGCTGTTTACGAGACTTCTGACGGCAAAGTGATTATTTCAAGAATGAACACCGGCCTTATGAGCAGTGTTTTTGGCGGTAAAGTAAGAGAAATTATGGCTCTTGCCACAGACCAGACAGAAATTATCATCGGTTCTCTTATAGACTGAAACTGATTTAGATTATCACAGGGCTTCCTTTCGGTGGGGGCCCTTTTTTCGTATAGTACCGGGGTCGCGGGCGCAGGAAGTGCGGTGAGATTCCGCCACGGTAGCGCCACTGTAACCGGAAGCTTTCCGGAAGTCAGACACTGTGCCGCGCATCATGCCGCCTGGTACCGCTTATGTACGAAGTGGCAAAGTGATGTCCCGCGACTTTCACTCATTCCGTGAAAGGCGGGATCTTTTGCTGTACATAGTTCTTGCAGCCGCAGGATTTTTCGTTCAACAGACAGACGGTTATCCAATACCAGGGGCATGGATAGGCAGCTCAGGGTCATGGTTCGGCTTCACCGACAGAGAGGGCTACTACAGCTTTACAGGATCAGAACCGGACACAATCACCGTTCATGCCACAGGTTTTGCAGACTGGACTGGTGTGCAGCCTGAGAATGGAGAATCAGTAAAACTTGCTGAATCTGTGTTCGAAACAGGTGAATGCATACAGGTTACGGCAACCAGAGGTTCTCTTGTCAACGCAGTTCCCTCCACAGTCGTTCTTCTGAAAGATGAGCTGGCAGAGCTTTCCACCGAGGGCATGGAATCACTGAACGGAAAAGTCACGGGGGTAGTTGTAAGGGAATACGGCGGTTCAATGCCTGTTGTGTCCATATCCATGCGTGGAGGAGATCCTTCCCAGACAGATCAGATGGTTAATGGCGTTTCCATAACCTCTGCCCGTGACGGTCTGCCTACAGGTCTATTTGACCCCGCAGTTTTTTCTTCAGTTGAGATTTCAAGAGGTGGTGCTTCAGGAGTGAACGGAAGTTCAGGAAGCGCAGGTTCTATAAATTATCTGCCTCCTCTTTCTTCGCAGCCGCTTGCCTTTACAGCTACTTCTCTTTCGAGCGGGAGCGTGTACTTTGCTGGAAAGTTCAGAGGTTACGCCGTATCACTAAGAAGAAACACAGGTAATGGCGGTACAGTTGGATACAGTACAACTCTTCTTGCTACGGGGAGATACAGCAATGTAAGGTATGGATTTCTTGGTGCTGCAGCTGCCGGTGATATTGAAGGACCCCAGTGGTCGGCTGAAACAGAAGGCAACAGAGAACAGCACCAGATAGAGTGCTGGTCAACTGTTTCAGAAGGACAATTTGAGTTCAGCATAAACGGGGGAGCCGGCAGGATGAAATACCTTCAGACAGCTCCGTTCTCTGCTGACGATACCCACGAAGATCAGAGAGCCGGAGCATCTGCAGTGTGGAACGGACCTGTAACAGTCAAAGGCTGCCTTAACAGTACATGGCTTAACAGCACCGCTACTGACAACCACTCAATTGTATCTGGAACACTCAATGCTTCAGGGAAAACCGGCATTTTCCAGGGAAATCTCGGGTGTATGGTTGAAGATAACGGAACACCGCATTATTCTGGAAGAATTACTGTGGCGGAACAGTTGTTCACTACCGGCTTTACCGCTCATACTTCGGTTTTTACAGATTACCGTATACCCACGGTAAACGACCTCTACTGGCCGGCAGACGGTTACGTTTCAGGTAATCCCGATCTGCGCAGCGAACGCTCCACAGGGGCAGAGGCCGGGTTGAAGCTGAACACAACACTGGTGTTCTCTGAAGTGTGTATGTTTCTTACAGATTCCCGCAATCTTATCACATGGCTTCCCGGTGAAACAGGTGTATGGAGCCCGTCAAATGTCTCTTCATCCTTGTCCAGAGGAATTGAGTTCTCTACTGGTTTCAACACAGGATCTACCTTTCTCAGAAGTACAGTTTCCTGGATAATCGCAACAGATGAAACGGAAAACACCCCAAGAGACGGAATGCTTCTGCCTTACAGACCTGAATACACATGGGGTGTGGATGCTGAAACACAGGTAATGTGGAGTGTTGTCCTGAAAGCTGGTCTGACCGGCATGGGGAAGCGGTTTACAGACAGAACACAAACCGAATACCTTCCTGAGTACACTGTTGCTGACTTCACACTGAGAAGACCGCTTTCCGGCACAACCGCAGTTGAGGTCGGTGTAAGAAATGCCTTCAACGCAAGCTATCAGGAAACAAACGGTTTTCCCGGACAGGGAAGAACTTTTCGGCTGACATTCGAATACACAGGAGAGTAAAATGAGAACAACATACCTTTTCACGATGATTCTACTGGTCATTACTGCATCATCCTGCAGAGATGTTGCAGGGCCTGTTGAGGGCAACACACCGCAGGGTCCCTTTGTTGTGTGGTTCAACGGCCTGTCTGGAAATGCAGACGCTTACTTCATTGCTTCTGATTCTCTGATTACAAATGCATGGTCAACAGGGGAAGCTCCGAATCAGATTGTTGAACTGGACAACGGTCAGTTTGCCGTTCTTTCCTCTTTGAGCGCAGATCTTCGTGTATTTTCCTGCAACACAACAGGGGTAACGGAAAGAACTGTTCAGTTTCCCGCAGGCAGCAATCCCTATTCATTCTGCATGACCGGTGACACTGGCTACAGTGCTCTTTCCCTTGCAGACAGCGTTGCTGTTTTCAGCATTCAGTCTGCAGAAACAACCGGAATGATACACACACGATCAAATCCAAGTGGTACTGCATACAGCAGCGGAAAACTGTTTGTTGGGCACGCCAACTACCCGGACGCGTCTTCTCCCGGCGGGGTTTCTGTGATCAGTCCCGTTTCCGGGGAATTGATCAAATGGATAGATACAGGCGTAAACACCCACTGGCTGAAGCTGCAGCCTTCGGGAATGATCCACTGTTATTCCACAACCTACACGGATGATGGCAAGATTACCATAATTAACCCTGAAACACTTGAAATGGTCGCTGCGGTTCAGTGCGGAGGGGCTCCGGGGGAGAGCATCAACGTTAACGACAGCTACATCAGCCCTGACGGATGGGGAAGTGGCGGGCTTGTGAAATACACGGAAACAGGAGATTTCACCAGGATCGATCTCCCGTTCTCAGCGACAAACCTTGCGGTGTACGGAGACACCCTGTATGCAACATCATTCGGTTCTGCAAAAGTCTACATGCTGGATGCGGCAACATTTTCCGTTGTTGATTCTCTACAGGCAGGGGGAGAGGGCTCCCAGGGTATAATTGCTGTTGATCCCGTTAACTGAGTATCTTTCCATCTCGGGTAACAACACCAGGGGAAAGGAATATGTATTCGGATGGGTAACACAAAGTGTGATCTGCATGTTCACTCTTCGGCTTCAAGGCAGTCTGCACGGTGGATACTCCGCACCTTGAAAGCACCGGAAAGTTTTACACCTCCGGAGCTTATCTACTATCAGGCGAGAAAACACGGTATGGACCTTGTTACACTTACCGATGTGAACACGATCGAGGGAGTCCTTGAGATAAGGCACTTGCCGGGCGTGTTCCTCAGCGAAGAGGTCAGCACTCTTCTCCCGGAATCAAAGAAACCAGTTCACATACTTGCTTACGGTATAAACGAAAATCAGCACGAAATGTTCATGAAGCTCCGCGACAACGCGTATGAGCTGCTGGAATACATGACTGACGAGAAGATCATCAATTCACTTGCCCACCCATTTTACTTTTCAGGTGAAGACCTTTCGCCGGAAGAGTGGAAAGATATTGTTTCAAGGGTAATGCTGATCGAAGGCAGGAACGGCAGCCGGGCTGTTTGGGAAAACCTTGCTTCTGTTCAGATGGCAGAACTTATCAGAGGGGACGGTTTCAGGGGCTTTACCGCCGGCAGCGATGACCACTGTGGCAGGTTCGCTGGCCTCACATGGACAGAAGCCGAATCAGACGGTTCATACAGAGATTTCCTTGAAAAGGTTTCCCATGGCGCGGGCAAACTGTACGGCGACCACGGCAGTGCGGTAAGATCGGCCTACGCGGTGTATTCCATTGCTTACTCTTTTTACAGAGATCGCCTCATGTCAAAAAGTGTACCCACAGCGGCAACAATTGCTGTAGATAACTTCCTCAGCCCGATTTCCCCTGATGGCCCCGAGGAACCCACACTGTGGCACAAAGCCGACTTTCTGTTCCACCATATTCTGAAAAAAGCCAGGGGAAACAGTTCCGATCTGGAAAGCTTCCTCGCAGATGAACTCATTGAAATAGGAAAAGACCTCAACCTCCGCAAAGGTAGCCCGGAGCTTGAAAAAGAGGGTATCGAGGAAAGAACATTCGAAATTCTCAACAGGCTTACCAACAGCCTTTTAAGACGCTCATCAGAGCTTCTGGCTACAAGGCTCAGCACCGGCAAGGTTCTCGAAGCCCTTGAGGCATTCACAGCCATGATACCGATCCTGCTTCTTAACATCCCGTTCCCTGTGACCTACATGGACAGAAAAAGAGGGCGGGATCAGGTAAACAGAATCTGCCGTGAACTTGGTGCAGAATCTCCGGCAGCCCGCAGGTCAGGTAAAAGGGCATGGGTTACAGACACAATAACAGACCTGAACGGTGTTTCAAGAACTATTCAGAAATTCGGAATGCTCTCTGTTAAATCAGATCATCAGCTCGCCATACTGGCATGTCAGGAAAAGGCTGTTTCCTTTCCTGGGTGGGTGGTTAACTTCAAACCTATCAAGGAATTCAGCCTTCCGGATTACCCTACAAAGAAGTTTTCAATACCACCATTTCTTGAAATGCTGAGATTCTTTGAAGAGAATGACTTCGAGCTAATCTACATTTCAACTCCAGGTCCTCTGGGTTTTGCCGCACTGGGCATTGCAAAGCTGCTTGGAGTACCAACCGTTTCCATATACCACACAGACTGGCCCAGGCATGCAAACGACATTGTGGAGGATTCCCGTATCGCAGACATGATAAGCGCAGGAACCGGCTGGGTATACTCGCTCTCCGAAATTGTTATGGTTCCAAGCAGGTTCTATATGGATGACCTTGAAGCCCTTGGAGTACCAAGATCAAAAATGGCTGCATTTCCAAGGGGAACAGACCACCAGGCGTTCTCTCCTGCATGGAAAACCGAGAATTTCATGGCAAGATTCGGAGGCAGCAGAGATTCTATTAAACTTCTATACACAGGCAGAATTTCCAGGGAAAAAGACCTCGATGTTCTGGCAGATGCCTTTCTGAAGGTTAGAAAGCAGTTCAAAAATGTTGAACTTTTTCTTGCTGGAGACGGCCCTTACATACGCGAACTTGGAAAAATGCTTCTTGGAAAAGGCGGCTATTTCTGCGGAACTCTTTCAGGTGAAGACTTCTCCAGGGTGTGCGCGTCGTGTGATATCTTTGTTTTCCCTTCAACAAAAGACACCTACGGCAATTCAGTTCTGGAAGCCCAGGCATCAGGTATACCATGCATAGTTACAGACAAAGGCGGCCCCCAGGAGATCATCGTTTCCGGTGAAACAGGAATTGTGTGCAAAGGGCTGGATTCATCAAGCCTTGCAGAAGCAATCCTGACTCTTCTGAAAGATGAGGATTTAAGAATAACAATGGGGAAGAAGGCCAGGCTGAGAGGTTTGGAACACGACTGGGACGAAGCCTTTGAAACCATCTGGAATGAGGGAAGCAGGGTTCTTAAGTAAGAGTCATCATTTCCCTGTATCCCCCGAGTAACAGAAAACAGTCAGCCACAAAATTCCCTGAACAATTTCCCCTTGACGCGCCCCCCCCCATTGTATCCCATATTCATGTGTAAACTGTATGTTATCAGGTCAGATATGAAATGGAGGGTCACCATGCGACCAGGAATATCACTTTTACTGCTTATTTGTCTTTTGTCAATCACAGCTAATTCTTTTTCAGACAATCCTCCGGCAAACACAATCCCTGTTATCGGACTTAAGGCAAACTATGAAGACATAGATACAGAGTTCTTCTGCTTGCTCTCCTGGCACAACTATGACGGGTTGAGCAGACAGTATTACCAGGCCGATTCAATCCTGGCCAAAGTGGTTCTTTCCGGTGACACCACAGGAATGCTCACAGTAATTAACCCCTGGAATCTGACCTCGGTAACCAACTGGTATTCGCATATGTTTGAAATGAACACCGACTCCGCATATTCAAGACCAGGATGGAAAGGTCTTGTATATTACATTGGATCCACCGCTTACACATGCAATGGTGACACTGTTCTCGCAAATAAGAGTCCGAGTGAAATGATAGCGGAAATGACAAGTGTTGCAGAGGATCTGGAAACTCTGTTTAACCAGGATTCTCACAGTGTCTGGTTTTACTACGGTTACGATGAGGCCCCCGCCATTCAGTGGAATCGAATGGTTACCGATAGCATTGATCATGTTTATTCCGGATACGACGACTACATGCCTGATATGTTCACCCAGGCTATGGACAGCGTCTACAGGCCTGATATCGACAGCACAATGAAGTGGCAGCCCACATTTGAAACGGTAGACCCAAGGGGAGTTATCTCATGGATGAACCACTACATAAAGCAGGAAGACTCCCAGAGGGAGTTCTGCTATGTT
>QNDR01000021.1 GCA_003646025.1 Candidatus Fermentibacterota bacterium | reverse complement strand
TGGAAGCACTCATAAGCACAGGCATGTGTCTTTCGTCGTCGGTAACCCATATAAATATCTCACCCTGCTGCTTGAAAAGGCCGTCACCTCTGAGAACCGGCTGAAGCTGAATGCAGTCAAAAGATCCCGCCCTTGTGCGAATTCTTTCCCTGTCAAGAACCTTTACCTCAAGTGGGTAGTTGTCGTTGTCCACATGAACATCAATGTAGAAATTACCTCCAGGTTCAAGTTCTCTGGTCCTTGCGTAGTAGAATGCACTGAGAACATCCAGAGCATGGGGCGGTATCGCCATTTCTGCAAGCTCCGGGTCTTCCTCATCAGGATAATACGCGAAGCCTGCTTCCTGATCGAAGTACATCTCTTCACTGCTGGAAAAATCGCCCTCCTGAAGGCTCTTCATGAATGTAAGAGAGTGAAGCTGAACGATATCCAGAAGTGCTTCGTTGATGTCTCTCACTTCAAAAAAACTGCTGAAAGCAGGGTTGGAGCCAGCCTCCGCGGTTATTCTGTAGGCAAGCAGGCCATCATGGTCCACGGGACCTGTAACGTTGAGAGTCGCGGTTCCCGCCTTTATTATTCCGTATTCAACACTGAACACAAGCCTCTCGCCGGGACCCCACGCGGTGTTCTCCGCAAACCGTCTCTGGTACTCTCCCCAGTCCCATACAGAACCGTAGGCAAAGCAGGATATCGATACACCGAGAAGAAGAATTGAAACCAGTTTCATACACATCCTTTCGAATAGCCTCTGCAGTATGTACATCACCGGAAGCTAAGTTGTTCCATTAACCCTGTCCACCTGCTTCCGGGAAATCAGCCAGTTAAAGCAGCAGCCCGACTTTTCCTTCACTTCCGCCCCTTTTATAAATCAATCGTCCACAAAACGAAACTGCAACTTAAAGGGGAACCGCATGACAACTGGAACATCACAGAGAACCGCCAGAATACACATGCCGCCACTGCACTCTATCATGAACAGAGTACGGGAGATGCGGTCAGCCGGACAGGAAGTTTACTCCATGGCGCAGGCGGTTCCATGGTACGGTCCTCCAGAGCAGGCTGTTGAGGCGGTCAAGCAGGCCATGGACAGGAAGTCTTTTCACCTCTACGGACCAGACCCGGGTCATCTATCAACCAGAATCGCTCTGGCAGGTGAAATCAAGAGAAGAAGAGGAATAAACATTGATCCGCGAAGTGAGCTTCATCTTACCTGCGGAGCCAGCCAGGCTTTTGTTAGCGCTCTTCTTGCTGTGGCCGACCCCGGCGACAGAGCAATAGTGCTTGAGCCCTACTATTTTGATCATGTTTTCGCCATTCAGTTTTCCAGCCTGGTGCTTGACTCCATTCCAATGGTTGAAGACTCCGGCTGGACCGTTCCATGGGATGAACTTGAAAGCAGGGTTCCAGGAGCCAAAGTTATGGTTCTGGTGAACCCGGGAAACCCCACAGGAGCAGTGCTTTCTGAAGAGGAATTACGGAGGATCGTAAAACTTACCGGGGAAAACAACTGCACTCTGATAATTGACGAGACCTACGAGCAGTTCAACTTTACAGGCAGCTCACACCATCCGTGGATGGAATCAAAACAGAACCATGTTGTTACCCTGGGCAGTTTTTCGAAGAGTTTCAGTCTGTCCGGCTGGCGTCTGGGATACCTGTTCGGAGCCGATCACATTCTGACGCAGGCTCTGAAAGTACAGGATTCTGTGGTAATATGCCCGTCAACACCGGGGCAGATGCTTCTTGAGGAATGCCTCAACATGGAGGGCTGGGTAGAGAACAGATCCGTAGAGGTCCAGTACAGACTTGACCTCTGCAGAAACGCCATGGAAAAGGCTGAAGGACTGGAGTGGCGAGAAGCAGGGGGAGGGTTCTTCACTCTGGCGAAAACTCCTGACACCATTGATGCCTATGCTCTGGCCGATCACCTTATCAGTGAGTACTCCATAGCCGCCATACCGGGAGATGCTTTCGGCAGCTCAGGCAGACACCATCTCAGATTCAGCTTCGGGTGTCTTTCGGATGAAGAGCTGATACCCGCAATGTCCGCACTGGCAACAGTTAACCTTAACGGCTCCGTTCTCTCAAAAGCTTTCTAAGCAGCTGCTTTGCATCACTGAAAAAGCTGTTGAACCTGCCGTCTGTGAAGTCTGCAAAACTGTGCACAGGTCCGTGAAATCCACCGTTTCTGTACACCAGACAGGTGTGCGCGAAAACACCGTTACCCATGTAGATCTTGTCAGGAGCCTGTTTGAAACTGGCCAGAACCAGTTTGCCGTGGTCAAGGTAACCGGGATCTATATTTACCACTCTTTTACCACCTGACGCTCCTTTCTTTTCCAGTTCAGCACATGATGTTTTCCAGCGGGGAAGCTCCGACGGATCCCGGAGGGGAGCAAAACAGAACCAGACCCGAAACAGATCAGCTCCCATTTCATCTCTGTAGTAGTCCGTCATATCGAAAGGGAAAGGCTCACTGAAAAGAACCACCTCCCCAAGCACAAGCTGCAGCTGTGAAAGAATCCACTTGAGGTGTGAACTGTCTGAATACAGAACACTGACCACAGGCAGAACCGGCGGGAACTGTTCAGGCGCGGACATCAGCTGTTTCCCTGCTTCTTATGTTGAAGCTGCTCCCAGGCAGCACGGGCCACATCCGCGGACACACCGAATGCTTCGCTGATCTCCTGCGGGTAATCCCCGCGAATCTTTCGGTTCCGGTTTCCCATACCGTCAACAATTCTCAGATTTCCGTTGTGCGCACTGATTCTTCCACCGGAAGAACCTGTTCTGTTAAGGTAGAGGCTGTTCATCCCAGGAGAATTGAAAGAATTCTTCCAGTACCGAACAAACTCGTCACGGGAAAGCTGGCGGGATTCCAGATGGTACCTCTTCAGCTTCCTGCCATTTTCTTCGGTGGAAAGCTCCCATCCACCTTTAACCGGAGTCCAGCACATCTTTCTTCCGGCGGTGATTATTTCACCTGCACCAGCACCTGAGAGCTTGACAGCGCCGGGAACGATGTAACCGGGATCCAGAATGAATCTGCCGGCTTCTCCCTCCACAAGCAGGGCACAGTGTGTATTCATCCTGCCATTTATGTGACCGGTAAGGGGCCTTGCGTAAAGCCCGCAGGCCTTCATAATTGCACCAAGTGTTTCTGTAAGGGAATAGCAGGTTCCTCCTGTTCCATTATTCACGTACCCGCTTATTACCTCGTCAGCCAGTCTTGGACGGTCTTCCCCTGAAGAATGAAGGAGATACTTGGTAAGGTTTTCCCATGGAATCTGTGAAAAAACCTCACCTGTTCTGTGTATGTCTGCGGCACTCCTGCCCGGAAGGATGTTGAAATGCTCAAAAAATATCTCAGCTGCTTTTTCCATGGGTTTATTATAATTGCCGCAACAGAAATGAGCTGAGCTTGAACAAAAACAGGTACTACTCCCTTAATTCATACTTCAGAAACGCTTTTGGAGAAAAGGTTTACAAGGTAAGCATTGCAGGCGGCTTTACCTGCCCCACCAGAGACGGAACAAAGGGCACAGCAGGATGTGCTTTCTGCAACCCTGCCGGCAGCGAGCCCAGGCACTACAAGCCTGGAATGTCCGTTACAGAGCAGCTGGAACTGGCCACCAACTATGTTAGAGAAAGACACGAGACAAACCACTTTCTTGCCTACTTTCAGGACTACACAACTACATACAAAGATGCTAAAAGTCTGGAGAAACTCTACCGGCAGGCACTGGACTTCCCTGGAATCCGAGGCCTGGCCCTGTGCACAAGACCGGACTGCCTCGATGAAGATGTTCTTGACCTTCTTGAAGACATCTCCCGGGAAACATTTGTCTGGGTCGAGCTTGGAGTTCAGAGCGGATGCGACCTGACTCTTGTGCGTATGAACAGGGGACACACAGTTTATGATTCGGAAAAAGCTTTTGAAAAACTGCACACAAGAAACGTAAGAACCGCCGCACATGTAATTCTGGGATACCCCGGTGAAACCGCTGAAGAGGCCATGACAACTGCCAGCCTGGTAAACAGATCCGGCACAGCAGGTGTAAAACTCCAGAACCTTCATGTTGTAAAGAACACCCTTCTGGCAGATCAGTACAACCGTGGTGAATTCACCCTTATGGAGAGAAACGAGTACGCTGAGCTTGCAGCGGATTTTCTTGAGCGGATCAGACCGGATATTGTGGTACAGCGCGTAACCGGTGAAGCGCCCCCCAGGATGCTGGTAGCTCCCCACTGGGCAATCAACAAACTTGCAGTGATGAACAGAGTAAGAAGAGAGCTGATGTACCGGGATTCGTGGCAGGGAAAACATCTCGGGTACGCCATGGAGGAAATTCCATCGGTCACTGACTGAATTCACCGCTGCTGGAACAATCTGAATACCAGAGCGCTATAGGCAGATGTTCGGAGCGGGATCCCTCCTCCTGCAATGAACACCCCTTTCAGGAGTTTGTGTCACAAAGGAAGCCCGCCGGAAAAATATCTGGCGGGTTTTCTCTACGTATCATGAAACCAGTATCCTAAGTCTCAGTCGTTGCCCTCTGTTGTGGTTTCTTTGTAGATTAGACATTCTCCCGTTTCATAGTTTTATTTACCTGTATGGAGGTTCCAGATGATCCATCGAGACACCATTGATTCAATACTGGGTGGTGGAACTTATACCAGCGATACTGCAACAGTTTACGGCTGGATTAAAACTGCCAGAACCGGCAAGAGCGTTGCCTTTGCTTCTCTCAATGATGGATCGACCTCAGCAAATCTTCAGGTGGTGTTTGACAAAATCTCATTCCCGGTGGAAAAACTTTCCGCTCTTCAAACCGGTGCGTGCATAAAAGTAACAGGTACAGTTGTTGAAAGCCAGGGAAAAGAGCAGACAGTCGAAATTTCCGCAAAAGATCTTGAAATAGTCGGACCTGTAGACAGCGAGTACCCTCTTCAGAAGAAAAGACACTCTCTGGAATTTCTGAGAACAATGCCCCATTTGCGGTCGAGAACAAACACCCTCGGAAGCGTGTTCAGAGTTAGTCACCATATCTCCATGGCAATACACAGATTCTTTGATACAAACGGCTTCTTCAATGTTCACACACCATTTATAACAGAGAGCGACTGTGAAGGTGCAGGTGAAACTTTTCAGCTTACTACACTTCCCCTGGATCTGCTTCCTGTAAAAGATGGCAGAGTCGAGTATGAGAAAGACTACTTCAAAAAGAAAGCGTTTCTTACTGTAAGCGGCCAGCTCGAAGCTGAGCCGTTTGCCCTGTCCATGGGAAAGGTTTACACATTCGGTCCCACATTCCGCGCTGACCCTTCGGATACAAGGATACACGGCGCTGAATTCTGGATGCTGGAACCCGAAATGGCGTTTTTTGATCTGGAAGACAACCTGAAACTCATAGAAAAATTCGTAAAATTCACCGCGTCCTACCTTATGGAAAAATGCAGCGATGACATCGCATTCTTTACCAGGTTCTATGAGAAAAGTCTGCCTGACCGTTACAAATCACTATTGGACAATGACTTCGGAAAAATAACCTACACGCAGGCGATAGAAATTATCAGGTCTGTCCCCGACAGGTTTGATACTGTTCCCCGGTGGGGAGATGATCTTGCAACCGAGCACGAAAGATACCTGGCGGAAGAACACTTCGGGAAGCCGGTGTTTGTTATCGACTACCCGGTATCTATGAAGCCGTTCTACATGTACGTGAACGATGATGGAAAAACCGTGGGGGCTTGCGATCTTCTGGCACCCGGAGTTGGGGAACTTGTGGGAGGAAGCCAGAGAGAACACAGGCTTCCCATCCTGGAAAAAAGAGCAGTTGAACAGGGTCTCGATATGGATACCTACAGATGGTACATGGAACTTCGACGCTGGGGTACCGCACCGCACGCCGGTTTCGGCCTGGGCTTCGAAAGACTTCTGATGTACCTGACCGGTATGGACAACATCCGCGATGTTGTTCCATTTCCAAGAACTTTCGGAAAAATGTACTAATCAGTAACTCTAGCGAAAGCTGGTAATCATGAGCAGACAAATGATAACGATTGACGGTAACGAAGCCGCAGCGCGTGTCGCTCACAAGCTCAGCGAAGTAGTGGCGATCTACCCCATCACTCCTTCAAGCCCCATGGGCGAGCACAGTGACACCTGGTCAGCCAGAGGGCAGAAAAACATCTGGGGAACAGTACCCCTGGTGCAGGAAATGCAGAGCGAGGGCGGAGCTTCCGCCGCGGTGCACGGAGCCCTTCAGACAGGAGCCCTTACAACAACCTTTACCGCCAGTCAGGGTCTTCTTCTGATGATACCCACCATGTACAAGATTGCCGGCGAGCTTACACCCACGGTTTTTCATGTCGCGGCCAGAAGTCTCGCTGCACAGGCACTCTCTATTTTCGGTGACCACAGTGATGTAATGGCCGTAAGAAACACCGGTTTCGGTCTGCTGTCCAGCGCCAGTGTTCAGGAAGTAACCGATCTCGCCGCCATAGCACACGCCGCCACACTTAAAAGCCGCATCCCGTTTGTTCACTTCTTCGACGGCTTCAGAACCAGCCATGAGATCCAGAAAATTGAGGCTCTGGATGACGATGTTTTGAAGAAAATGATAGATGATGAACTGGTTTACGCCCATCGCATGCGGGGTCTTAACCCCAACAGACCGGTGGTTCGAGGCACAAGCCAGAACCCGGATGTGTACTTCCAGGGCCGTGAAAGTGTGAATCCCTACTACGAAGCTACCCCTGCAATTGTACAGGAGTACATGGATCTGTTCGGAAAACTCACAGGCAGACACTACCATCTGTTCGATTACATAGGGGCTCCCGATGCTGAGCACATCATGATTCTTATGGGGTCCGGCTGTGAGGTTGCCCATGAAACTGTTGAGTACCTTGCCGCACAGGGAGAGAAGGTCGGAGTTATCAAAGTCCGCCTCTACAGACCGTTTGATGCTTCCGCACTTCTTTCGGCTATCCCTGAAACCGCAAAAACCGTAAGTGTTCTGGATCGCACAAAAGAACCGGGAAACGATGGCGAGCCCCTCTACAAAGATGTCAGCACCACAATCAAAGCAGCCGGCAGAACATCTGTAAAGGTCGTTGGCGGCAGATTCGGACTTTCCAGCAAAGAATTTACCCCTGCATCTGTAAAGGGCGTCTTTAACAATGCTCAGGGTGAGCTGAAAAACAACTTCACCGTTGGTATAATTGATGACCTGACCTATTCCAGCATAGAAATACCTGACTTCGCCCTGAAAACAAAGGGTCTTATACAGGCTGTTTTCATGGGCCTGGGTTCAGACGGCACAGTTGGCGCCAACAAAAACAGCATAAAGATAATCGGCGAAACCACCAACAACTACGCACAGGGTTACTTCGTTTACGACTCGAAAAAGGCAGGCGCGCTCACTGTGAGCCATCTCCGGTTCGGCCCGGAAAAGATCAGACGCACATGCCTTATAGAGCACGCAAGTTTTGTTGCCTGCCATCAGACTGTGTTCATAGAAAAGTACGACATACTGCACTATGCGGCAGATGGAGCCACCTTCCTTCTTAACACTTCCTACGGTCCCGGGGAAATATGGGACAGCCTTCCTGAAAAGGTCCAGCAGGAGATGATTAAGAAGAACATCGAATTCTATGTTATTGATGCCTACAAAGTAGCACAAGAAACAGGAATGGGTGTGATGATAAACACCATAATGCAAACCTGTTTCTTTGCCATCAGCGGTGTACTTGAAAAGAACGAGGCAATAAACAGAATCAAAGCAGCTATCCAGAAAACTTACGGGAAAAAGGGCAAAGATGTTGTAGAAAAAAACTTCGCTGCAGTTGATCACGCCCTGGCCGGTCTCCACAAGGTTGACTGCCCCTGTGAAGCTACAAGTGATACTGCCGTACCACCTGTGGTTTCCGCAGAAGCTCCGGAATTCGTTCAAAATGTAACCGCGGCGATAATGGCCCAGAAAGGCAACGACATTCCGGTGAGTGCCATGCCAGCAGACGGCACCTGGCCGACAGCCACCACTCAGTGGGAAAAGAGAAACATTGCCCTTGAAATTCCCGTGTGGGATCCTGAAGTGTGCATACAGTGCGGCCTCTGCAATCTGGTGTGTTCCCACGCAGCTATCAGGATGAAATACTACGATGAAGCTCTGCTCGAAAACGCTCCTGAGACCTTCAAATCCGCAGACGGAAACACAAAATTCAAGGCATACAAGTTCACTAACCAGATATCTCCTGAAGACTGCACCGGGTGCGGTGCGTGTGTGCATGTCTGCCCGGCCAGAAACAGAACTGTTGAAGGCAGGAAAGCCATCAACATGCAGCCCCAGAGCCCTCTCAGACATGATGAGGTTGAGAACTACAAATTCTTCCTTGAAATCCCGGATTTCGACAGAACAGAGCTGAACCTCACCACGGTAAAAGAAAGCCAGCTCTTAAGACCGCTTTTTGAATACAGCGGAGCATGCGCAGGCTGTGGTGAAACTCCCTATGTAAAACTTCTCAGCCAGCTTTACGGCGACAGGGCAGTTATCGCAAACGCAACAGGCTGCTCTTCCATCTACGGCGGAAATCTCCCGACAACACCCTACGCCAAAGATCTTTCGGGAAGAGGACCTGCCTGGAACAACAGCCTGTTTGAAGATGCCGCAGAGTTCGGCTACGGATTCCGTCTTACCACAGACAAACACACGGAAACCGCTGCAGAACTCATCACAGAGATGGCAGACAGCCTTGATGAAAACCTGGTAGACAGCCTTCTTAATTCCAGCATCAAAACAGAGCTTGAGATCGCACAGCAGCGTGAGAGGGTTGAGTACCTTAAGAAAGCACTTGCTAGAATTGATACACCGCAGGCACGCCAGCTTGAGACTCTCGCCGACTACTTCGTTCCACGCTCCGTGTGGATCATTGGTGGAGACGGCTGGGCCTATGACATAGGCTACGGTGGCCTCGACCATGTTCTCGCCCAGGGGCGCAATGTGAATGTTCTGGTACTGGATACCGGCGTTTACTCAAACACCGGCGGGCAGTGCTCCAAAGCTACACCCATGGGGGCAGTTGCAAAATTCGCGGCAGCAGGTAAACCCATGCCTAAAAAAGACCTTGCCATGATCAGCATGACCTACGGCAACATCTATGTGGCGCAGGTAGCCATGGGGGCAAACTGGAACCAGACAGTAAAGGCTTTCAACGAGGCAGAGAGCTTCGACGGTCCGTCTCTGATAATCGCGTACAGTCACTGTATCGCCCATGGAATTGACATGACCAGGGGAATGGATGAGCACAAGCTCGTTGTAAACAGCGGTATGTGGCCTCTGTTCAGATTTGACCCGAGGAAAATTGCACTTGGCGAGTCTCCCCTGCAGCTGGACAGCAGAAAACCCTCAATACCTTTCCACAAGCTGGCTGAAGCTGAAGGCAGATGGAGTTCTCTCATGCGCAGCAACCCTGCCCATGCCGAAGAGCTTCTTGCCGAGGCACAGAAAGATGTGGAGAAGAGATTCCATCTGTACGAACAGATGGCCAAGATGGACTGGTCCGGAGAGAACTAGCCGGCCCTTCAGTTACACACACAGAGGGAGGGCGAAAGCTCTTCCTCTGTTATTTGTCTCAGGTAACTATGTGTCCTTTTCTGTCGGCAAGCGTTACAGTTGCCTCTGTCCCGGAGTTGAACTGCAGAAAGTCTGATTCAAAGCCGTCACTGAATATTACTCCATTTTCAGCCATTCTTGACACCAGAACAAGAGGGGATGAAGGGGTAATCCTGCCAAAGGTAATGTCCGCTGAGGATGTTGTGCTTGGCCAGGGCTCCCGCACCGAGAAGTACAGGTAGTCTGAATTCCACTCGAACGACCTGTTGTCCAGGCCCTCCACCGGTTGCCCGGAAATAGCTGACGCGATCCCTGCTGCTCCCGCCAGTACACTTCTCATCCATCCTGTTGAACCGAGACCTGTGGATACGATAATTCCGCTTGAAGAATGGTTTTCCGTGCGATCACCGATCTGTATGCTGTACCTGGCAGAAGTATGAGACCGCGGACCAATAAACAAGTCGTTAACTGCACACAGGGTTTCTCCCGTGTTAAGCCTGGCTTCGGCCATTGTTACATCCAGAACCGGCCGTGTGTGTTTGAACACTTCCGGTATAAGGTGATCGAGATCAGGCACCGAGAAAGGAAGCAGTATTCCCTCCCATCTTCCCGGGTCTGGGTTTACTCCCACCAGCATCTGTCCGTTCAGGTATTTAAGAACATTCGCTACCAGCCCGTCCTGCCCCAGAACAACCACAGTATCATCCGGGCCAAAGATGAAGTTCGACACAAAATCTCTTTGAACTATCTGAAGACGCCCGTGGCGTGACAGGGCCTCAGATGCCTGACGAACCGCTTCTTTGTAGGTTGTATCCTCTTTCAGATAGTCTGTAAAATCCGCCCCGAGATGCTCTACATAGAACCTGGCCTGATCCTGTGTATTGAACCGCGTAACAAGCTCATCGAGCCGTGTACGCCGCACGATCATTACGATCTTGTTCTCAGTGGTTCTGACCATGCTAGCTTTTGTCGCTGTTAAGAAGCTCTCTAAGCAGATCCGGTGTTACGTTAAGCTGGCCGATCTTGTCTGCACTCTCAGCCAGGTCGCGGAAAGCCATGGCAACAAGCTGCCCGGATTTCATATCGGCACTCATGAGCGCCTGAAGAATACGGGGGTTCGTGTTGGAAAGAGCTTTCATCACTGCGGCAACGGCATAGGCTCTGGAGTCTGCTTCCTTCCGACTGTTTGCAGTTGAAAGCTCAACAAGATCAGCATTTTTCTGCTCCAGTGAGATCCTGGCTTCCATCTCGGCCTCGCTGATTTCCCGTTCCATACGCTGAACAGATTTTTTAGCCTCCATCTGGGCTTCCTTTATCTGCCGCTTCTTGTTCTCCACTGCAATCTCAGTGTTCAGCTCATTTTCCTTTATAGACCGTTCCTGCTCCACGGCAGCGTTTCTGCGTGCATAAATAGCCTCATCCGCCTGACGCAGGATCATTTCTCTGGCCTCGGCTTCAAGGGCGCGGGATGTTTCCGGTACCGGTTTGATTGCCAGGATGGACACGTCCAGAACCTCAATACCAAGAGATTCCACAGTTCCGGCGGTCTGCATTCCCCTCTGAATAGAGTCGACAAGATCACCGGACTGGCCAAGTGCATCCCGGAGAGGAAGAGATTTCAACGTGGCTCTTGTTAAAACCTGAGTCAGATTGATAAGTCGCTGGGGAAGTTTCTCGGGATCTTCTGACGAGTACTCGTCTCCGGCTGCAGATACGGTAAAGTTCATCAGTTCTGACAGCTTCTTGGGGTCTGCCACCCGATAGGTCAGCTGCCCCTGAACAGATACCTCCTGAAAATCCGCGGTAACCTCTTTGAAGATAAAAGGAACATCTGTGCTGCCCATTGGAATTCGAACAAGGGAAGTGGAAGGAGCAAAGAAAAAGAATGACAGACCTGTTCCCTCCCGAACTACCTTTCCCCTTCTGTACTGTATAACAAAATCGGTGGGCTCAACCTTTACAAACCTTATTCCCAGCATCTCTCCCCCTCTGTACTTCTCCTATGCTGCAACTGTTTCTATTACTGGTGCTTTGCCGCTTTTTTAGCCTTTTTCTCCTTACGCTTCTCTTTAAGAGTTTTTTCCGGTTTCTTCTTTGCGTCTTTGCGGGTATCTCTTCCCTTGGCCATATCTCTCCTCCATTCGATCTGCCCTGCAATGCAGGGCATTTTTAGTTGCAGTTTCTATAATAGTGTTCCCAGGTACTGCTCACAAGGGAATTTCCGTCCAGATTTCCAGGTCATCGATCCACTGATACTTGGGGTTTGAATTACCATATATCTGTGTGAGCATTATGAAATCAATGGGTTTTGAGTTTCTGGTGGTAGGTCCGTAGTGGTCTCCTATTACCTCACCGTTCACCCTCCACAGAGCTCTGCCGTCGTCCCCCTCACTCCAGTGCCAGTAAAACTCCGTAAGAAACCACTCATTCAGCGGTACAGGAACAGATCTGTTGTCTATCTCCCACACCGGGTTTTCGGGATCTGCGTCTCCCTGCCAGTGCCAGTAGGGGTCTCCGGTCTGATCGTAGTAGATGAACGAGATCAGCCTGAATCCATCCCCTGCGGCGTAGTCCACGGTTTTCCATTCAAAGAATGTTCTCCACATATCCGGCTGGAAGTTACTGAGACTGTCTATCTTGATCCAGAACCTTACGTAAAGGTCGCTGGTTCCGTCAGTAATATCAAGTATTTCATAAGGACACTGGGTTACACCGGTGTTGTAGTGCTCGATGTTATACAGAGCTTTCGTTGGCTCACCGTTGTGGCCGGTAACAGTCTGTATTGCACTTTCAACAGCTTTGAAATCGTCATCGTCTATGTAGTGCAGTGCACTTCCGGATGCCCCCAGAATATTCGCAGGCCAGGTGAAGCCTGTAACAGAATCTGTCCCCAGAATGAACTGGTAACCTTCTACAGGATCAGCCAGATACACACCGCCTTCAAATCCGGAGCTGAACAAAAGCTCCGGCTCTGGTGGGGTTACTTCCATGGGAGCTCCGCATGAAACTAGAAACAGTATCGCACTCAACACAAAAACAGGAGTGGGATTTCTCATCATCTTCGACCTCCTCCCATTATTCTGAGAATACGCAGAAACAGGTTTATTATATCCATGTACAGAGAAGCGGCACTGTCTACGGCATTGTCTATGGTCTTAGGTATCGAATTTGCTCTGCCCCAGTCAACACCCACATACCCGCAGAATATCAGGGCCACCAGCCAGTCGATAACTCCGTGATGAACATTGAAGATAAACACTTCCACCAGTTCAACAATTATCACAATCACAAGTGAAACTGTAAGTGCTCTGGCCACCCTTCTGAAAAAGGCCGGAAACATTGAACCAAGAAACATCATAACCACCGTAACCAGCCCTGTTACACGCATGGCTTCAACTACCAGAGTCTTGTCGTAGTGGTAAACCACCAGATTAACTATCAGGCCAAAGGGAACAACAACAAAATTGTAGCCTATGAAACTTACAAAAGGGTTTCTTGATTTTGTGAACAGAGCCATGCCCAGAAAACAGGCCGCAAAGTAGCCAATGTAAAATACCCACTGATTTATGTTTGCAATTGAACTGTATGGTATCTTCCTGACCATGATCCAATTGATCAGAAACCCCCAGGCAAGTACAAGACCAATAACCAGATTGTAGGTATTCGCTCCCACTCTGGCTCCCCTTGACTCGCTCTCTCCCCTGCTGAAAACAGAACCCGCCATTATCGACCCCCTGTAAACTTCCTGCACAGTAATGAAACCTGTTGTTCTGAACAATTATGCCATACGTTGGAAATCAGAACACCGTCATAACCCTCCCCCCAGTTGTCATTGATCAAATCTCCATCTGTATAAGTATGTGTTCTGCATCTTTTTCCCCTGCAATCTCCTATCGCGAACCACCGCACGTGGCTTCCACAGTATCACTTCCTTCCCTGCAGCTGCCGCAGAACTATATAGCTCAAGTTGTTACTACTGACAACACAGAAAGCAACACCGCGCAGAACACTCTTTTCCCCAGGTAGAGGTTATTATAGGGGTTGCATGGTTTCATTCGGAAACACCGGATCAGACTGAACAACAGGCAACACATATTCAGGCAGATATATGAATACAACACTTACACAGAAAAACTCAAAACACAACTTCAGGGCACTTCTGTGGCACGGAATATTTCTTTCGCTTGCTTCAAACTTCATGGATGTAGACACTGTTATTCCATCTATGATTCTTAACGCAGGCGGCAATGCAGTGATGCTTGGTATAATGACCACCATTATGATTGGCGGCTCCAGTCTGATGCAGATCGTTTTCGCCAGTTTTCTCTCCAACCGGGCCAGCAAGAAAAGTATGCTTCTGGCTGCAATCAACCTCAGGGTTGTTTCTCTGATATTCCTCGGTCTTATACTGTTCACGTCTTCAACCGGGGGCAGTACAGCACTGCTTTTCTCAATCTTCGTTCTTATTTCGGTGTTTTCATTCAGCGGGTCGTTTGCAAACATATCGTATGTGGACATCATGGGAAAATCGATTCTGGAGAAGGATCGCAAAGGTTTTTTCTCAGTAAAACAAACAATCGGGAGCCTGGGCATTCTGGTGTCAGCAATTGCCGTAAGACAGCTGCTGAAACACCTTTCCTACCCGCAGAATTACGGAACACTGCTTTCTGCGGCAGGTATCCTTCTGTTTGTGGCCTCTCTGGGCTTCTGGAAAATTCGGGAGATAGATACCCGGATAGAGAAAAAGCGAACTTTCCGCGAATTCCTTGCACTTATCCCCAAAAACATCTCCAGAGATTCCAACCTTAAAAACTACCTGCTTATCATAAACTTCATGGGGCTGGCTGTGAGCTTTATCCCGTTCATGATCCTCTATGCAAAGAACAATTTCGACTTCAGCTTCAATCTCATAGGTAACATTCTTCTGTTCAAAGTGGTTGGAATGCTCTCTGCCAGCCTTGTCCTGTACAAAAGATCTCACAAATTCCACTACAAAAACCTTTTGTATTTCAGCCTGGTCTGCGGCGTATCCCTGCCTGTACTGAGCCTGGTTTTCCGCAACAATCAGCTTGCCTATCAGTTCCTGTTCCTTGTATCCGGCGTATTTGTTACCGCATTTAGAATAGCAAGGAGCGGAATACTGGTGGAAATTTCAAACAATGAGAACAGAGCAACCTACACAGGTATTTCAGGGGCAGGAAGCATTCTACCAGCAATATTTCCACTGGTGGCCGGTGTTATGATATCAGTTCTTGACTACAGTTACACTTTTGCAATAATATCGCTGCTGGCGGCTGTCAGCGTGATTTTTGTAAAAAAACTGAAGTGCAGATAACTGCATAGGGAGCAGTATGAGCAGATTTTACCCGGATTCAAAGGTAGAGATTCAAGGTCTTTCAGCAAGATTCTATGACAAACTGATGAATTTCGCTTCATTTGGTGCCTACAGCAGTTTTATCCGAAAGGCTGTCAGGCTCATGAACATCAGCCCTGATGATACAATTCTGGATTTTGGTGCGGGTACAGGGAGGAACGCCCTGCTTATGAACAGATACCTCACCGGGAAAGGTGAAGTTCTCGGACTGGAGATATCGCAGGAGATGATCACCCAGTTTGAAAAGAAAACAAAAAAATACCAGCGGATAAATGTGGTTAACCAACGAATCGACCAGCCGTTTTCCCTTGAAAAAAAGTATGACAAGGTTTTCATTTCCTTTGTGTTCCACGGATTCCCCTTTGAGGTCCAGAAAAACATTATAGAGAATGCGTACAACGCTCTGAAAGACAACGGCAGATTTATAATGCTTGACTTCAATGAGTTTGTTATGGACGAAACTCCGCTGTACTTCAGAATACCCTTTAAGACCGTTGAATGCAAATATGCGTTTGAGTATGTAGAACGGGACTGGAAACAGATACTTGCCGAATCTGGGTTCGGTAATTTCAGCGAAAACCTGTTCTTCAAAAACCACATCCGCCTGCTTTCATCTGAGAAGGAAGTCAAATGAAACTGCTTATGATATACTGCGATACCTTTGCCTACAGCACCAGCATAAAAAATCTTGAGTCAGTTGAAGAGTATGAAAAAAACGACAGTATTGAGAACGCTCTCGCAGGGTTCATCCAGGTTGAGCGGAAGGATGAAGAAAATCTTTCCGGTGTGGAGACAAAGCTTGTAAAGAACCTGAAATGGGCGGCTAAGAAGAACAATACAACCAGAATAATACTGCACTCTTTCGCCCACCTTTCCATGAGCAAAGCAGATGAAGAACTTACCATGGCACTGTTTAACAGAGCAGAGGAAAGGCTGAACAAGGCAGGTTATCAGGCATCACAGACACCCTTCGGGTATTTCCTTAACCTGAATGTTCAGGCTCCAGGTGAATCTCTGGCCAGGGTGTTCAAGGAATTCTAGATGATTGCGGAAGCAGCAGATATCATCATGAATGCACGGCATGTTACAGCTTTCACCGGTGCTGGAATTTCCGTTGAAAGCGGTATTCCTCCTTTTCGCGGGAAAGACGGGCTGTGGAACAAGTTTAACCCGGTGTTTCTGGACATCGACTATTTTCACAGAAACCCCCTTAAATCATGGAAACTTATCAAACAGATCTTTTATGATTTCATAGGGAAATCCGAGCCCAATGCGGCACATCATGCCCTGGCAGAGATGGAAAAGAACGGAAACCTGAACTGCATTATTACACAGAACATAGACAACCTCCACCAGCGTGCAGGCAGTAATAATGTAATTGAATTCCACGGAACCACCAGAAACCTCATCTGTACCGGCTGCGGCAGAGTTGTTCCCGCAGACAGCATTGATCTGAACCATCTGCCACCGAAGTGCGGACAGTGCGGTGGTATTCTGAAGCCGGATTTTGTTTTTTTCGGAGAGCCTATACCGGAACCGGCCAGTACAGACTCTTTCAGAGAAGCGGATGTCTCCGATGTGTTTGTACTTATAGGAACAACAGGAGAAATCATGCCGGCATCTGTAATCCCTGTAAACGCAAGCAGAAACGGTGCTAAAATTATCGAGGTGAATGTGGAACAATCAAACTACACAAACACCATTACAGATGTTTTTCTCCGGGGCAAAGCCACATCGGTACTCACTGAACTGCTTTCACTGATAGAGAAAACATGAGGATAACAATTACCTACGATAACACTGCTATGAAAGGCTTCACAGCAGACTGGGGCTGGTCATGCCTGGTTGAAACTTCAGACACAAAGATTCTTTTTGACACCGGCGGGAACGGAAGAATACTTCTCGATAATATGAAAGCACTGGGCATCAAACCGGGATCTGTAGATGATGTTGTTATATCTCACCCGGACTTCGACCACATCGGAGGGCTTTCAGCTTTTCTTAATGAAAACAGCACAGCGGTTGTTCATGTTCCAGTCTCGTTCAGAGGAATCAGGTATCCCAACACCGTTCACTGTTACGATAAGCCGGCAGAGATACACAGAGGGGTGTACCTGACTGGAGAACTGGGAGGCAGGGAACAGTCCATGGCTGTTGAGACTGAAAAGGGACTTGTCCTGATAATCGGATGCGGACACCCGGGGCTGGAAAACATAATGAATACTGTTTCCCGCTTTGGAAACATCCACGGGGTCATTGGAGGTCTGCACGGTTTCGATGACTTTGGAATACTTGACACTGCAGGTATTATCTGCCCTGCCCACTGCACAAAACACAGTGAGCAGATAAAGCATCTTTATTCTGACAGATGCGTTGACGGGGGAGTTGGCAGAGTGATTAAGATATGATAGGTATAAAAACATCTGAAGAGATCGAGAAGATGCGAAAAGCCGGGAAACTGGCGGCACAGCTGCTTGACTACATTGAACCGTTTGTACAGGAGGGTGTAACAACTCTGTACCTCAATGACCTGTGTGCCATTTTTACAAAAATGCACGGTGCAGTTTCAGCACCTCTCAACTACAGAGGTTTTCCAAAGAGCATCTGCACTTCGATCAACAATGTTGTGTGCCACGGCATTCCCTGTGCGGATGATGTCCTGAAAAATGGAGACATTATCAACATAGATGTCACTGTAATTCTTGATGGTTTCCACGGAGACACCTCAAGAACCTTCATGGTAGGCAATGTTGAAAACAGGGTGGCCGACTTCGTCAGGCGTACGGAAAAAGCGATGTACCATGGTATTGAAGCTGTAAAACCCGGGAAATACCTGTATGAAGTGGGCCGGGCCGTTGAGAAATACACAGCACAGTTCGGATACTCCATAGTACGCGACTACACAGGTCACGGAATTGGAAGAAACTTCCACGAAGATCCCCAGGTTTTTCATCACTACACCAGAGCGAACAAAATCCGCCTTCAGAAGGGGATGACATTCACGGTTGAACCTATGATAAACATGGGCAGCTCCTACAAGGTAAAAACCTCAAGGAAAGACGGCTGGACGGTAACCACTGCAGACGGCAGCCTCAGCGCTCAGTTCGAGCATACCATTCTGGTTACAGCAGACGGCGCTGAGATTCTTACCAGAGTTTAACCCGAAGTTTCTGTTACTTCAAAAGAACAACCCTTTTTGAAGAAAAACCTGTACCACTGCTGAAACCTATGAAATACACTCCTGGAGGTACTTTCCCATCCCACAGCCAGGAGCCGCCTGGCGGCACACTGTTTTCCGCGACAATTCTGCCTGAAACATCGATAACCTGTATGTGTCCGCCGACAGTCGAATTTACAACAAAAAAGCAGGCCGGGCTTGCCGATACAGTAAATCCTGCCGGAACGATACCTGAACCACCCTGAATCCCTGTAGCTTCTGTAAACCGGACAGCATCAAATACAATTCTCTGCCCTGAAGTTCCAGTGTTGTCACCAGCCACAACTGCCAGACCGCCGGATGAATCGTAGGGCCCGCCAAGAGAAACCCACTGATCGGAAAAAGAGGCCTGATTCACCATTACACTGTCTTCCACAGAACCGTGAACAATGCGGTAGGTAACATCCGCATTCCCGGTTGGCGGAATGTATACCTCCAGATTGTAGGCTGCAGTGCTGTCGGGAAGGTGAAAATTCCACTGTGCCCAGTTTACATCAGGTCCGGAGGAGATAGACCCGGTGTAGAAGAATGTGTGGTACTGCCCGTCTTCCGTGTATGGATGCCAGTAGGTAGAAGGACCGTGAAGCTGGAAACAGTCTTCAAGGTTGTCGGTGATCATATCGTTGGGCACGGTGTCTCCGAAGCACTGTTCCAGCTCATCCCACAGCTCACTTCGCGAACCGTCATACCCCAGAGCCCATATTCCGATACCCTGCAAACCGGCCATGGTGACCATATCGTACTTCAAACCAAGGGACTGGTCATCATCGTACCATCCCTGGTTCCACCCTCCGGAGTAAAACCTGTACCACGGTGTTAATGACTCTTCGTCCCACAGAGCTCCATATGTATCAGCTCTGTCAGCAAGGGTCGTGTAGAACAGCGTACTGCAGCTGTCTGCCTGGGAGTGGGTGGATGACCCTGAAGTCTCCCATTGATGACCGTAGTAAGGAAGACCCACAACAAGTTTGTCATGTATGTCCGGGGCGTTACAGATATAGTCACACACAGCCCAGGCCATGTTACTGGACGATTCCGGTGAGCTGCCCCATCCAACAAGCGGAGCATTGGGACCTGCAACGGAGCTCCAGCTTCCCGCAAAAGCGTAACACATCATCATCAGAGCATCACAGCTTTCTGCAAGCTCGCTGTAGTTAAACGCACTGGACCAGTCTACAACAGGTGTGCAGATGGATATGTGTGCATCTGGAAGGGCTGTTCTTATATCTTCCATAAACGACACAAGATTGCCGGAGTCCCCTGCCTGCACATTTTCAAAATCTATGCACACACCGTCTGCAACCGAGTTGTTCACCAGATCACAGATGGTGGAAATTGCTGCTGTTTTGTTTGTTGTAAGGATAGAGTGAATAGATGAGCTGCTGAAGTTTGTTACCGTAACCGTCACAATGGCATCGTTTGCATGGGCCTGATCCATCGCGGTTGAAAAGGAAGACGGAAAACCGTGGTAGTTCGTTATAGTGCCGGACGAGCCCATATCCACACTGAACACTGCAAGAACACTAATCAGATCGTACTGCAGCCATGCCTGATTAACCCAGTATGGAAGAAATCCGAACACAGTTCCATAAAGCTCTGCGTCACCGCTGTTGTCTACTGTGATTACATCGTGCTTTTGAACGGCAGAGTACTGCTCCACCGCCTGCTGATGAACTGACGGGAGCTGATACACATCTGTATCAGAGTTTATGGGCCCAGCCACCAGAAAAACAATAAGCAGGGTTGAAACAATCATAATACCTCCTGAAACAGGAACATCTTCAAGAGGCCGGTTGAAAGCAAGCTACCTTGAAACGGCCTGTTCTTCATAGTTACCTGTAATGTCTATGCTCTTCCATTTCCCTGCCCTGAACCTGAAGAAGTAGAATGCTCCGAAGATGGCAATATACAGACTCGTAAACAGCCACAGTTCTACGATGCCGGAGTGACGTACTGAGAATAGGTAAAACAGCCCCGGTACCCAGAAGAGCCAGGCCAGAAGCCCAGACACCCACACGACATACTTTGTATCACCGGCACCGCGCAGAGCACCTCCGAAAACAAGACTGGCAGCGTCGAACACTCCCCACACTGAAATGATAGCAAGCAGTTTCCCGACTGTAGAAGACAACTCTTCAAAACTGCAGGCAGAATCCGGGCTGAAAAACAGTCTTGTGTAAAATCCCGGGAACACAACGAAAGTTGCAGCCAGAGGAACAAAGTAGGCAAGAGCAAGAACAAGGGAACGCCATGTTGCCCGGACCGCCATCTCAGTGCTTCCCATGCCGATACTTCTTCCGACAATTACCGTTGTGGCAAAACCGAAACCCAGCAGCGGATTGAAAGCCAGGTTGTTTACGCTGAACACCAGGTTGTTTGCTGTAAAGTCTACTACATCAAGTCTTCCGGCGATGAATATAAATACCGTGAAACTGGCAACATCCATTAAGTTCTGAAACCCGGCAGGGAAACCGAACTTCAGAATTCTCGCTGTAAGTCTCTTTGAAAACCTGAAATTCTCCCTGGTTCTGTAGCTCTCTGCAGTTCTACCGGTATATGCGGCAACGGTCAGTATAATACCGGGAATAAATGATGATACAGCAGTAGCAACTGCCGCTCCTTTTATACCCATCTCAGGGAACCCCAGCCTTCCGAAAATCATACCGTAGTCCAGCAGAATGTTTACACCGGCACCGATGAGAACAGCCGCCATCGCCGGAACTGTTTTTCCTCTGCCGTTCCAGAAAGAGGCCGCTGCAGCTGTGAAAACAGGTCCCGATGCTGACAACATCAGTATTCTGAAGTAGGTCTGTTCCAGTGCAAGCACCTCCGGAGCGTGCCCCGCAAGTTTCAGCAGCATAGAGCCGGGTATGGCGAGAGCTGCAAGAACAGGGACAGAGAACATTGTAAGGTACAGCCCCTGAGCAAGACTTTTTGAACAGCCGTCTCTGTCTCCGGCTCCGAAGAATTGCGATACAAAAGTGCTTGAGTAACCCACTGTTCCATACAGAACAGATAGAAGAGTAAAGCTTAGAATACCGGCAGGAAGTGCTGCCTGCAGTTCGAGCTGGCTGTGCCCCGCCAGAAACAGCCTGTCACAGAACATCATAATGGTTCTGCCTGCCATCCCGGCAATTATTGGAAGTGATACAGCGATTATTCCCCGGTACGAATCCGGCGCGTACTTACTCATGAGCCTCTACGGCAAGCACAGAGCCTGTTCCGTCTTCTGAAACAAACAATCTGACGCCAGCCACCGCTACATCTTCAACAGTCTCCATGCCGCCTGTAAAGAAATATGGTGTACCATTTGAGTCAACTGTGTAGACAGAACCGCTTTCATCGGTAATGTACAGGGGAAAACCCCCGGAGGTTGTACATATTCCCTCACACGCCGAGACACCGGTAACAAACGGCAGCAACTCTCCTGAAGCAGGGTTAAACTGGAAAACGGCCACATTACCAATCAACCCTGAAGATTCACTGCACACATAGATCATTCCATCGACAGCAGCCTCCACATCTGAAAAGCTGAAGACTGACGGAAGTGAGTATTCAGCAATAATATCTCCTTCAGACAACTTCCACAGAGTCGTGAACAGACAGTCGCCCTGTATACCTCCTGTTGTAAACCAGATGTCGTCTGAACCATCCACCGTTACACCCTCGGGACAGCATAGATCGCTGGCCAGGGTCACAATCGAACCACCACTCAGTTCAACCAGTCTGCCGTGTTCGGTGTCTTCAACAACAAGAATTCTTCCACTTTCAGTAACGCAGATTCCCTCCGGGGAAGAAAGTTCTTCGGCGATCACGGTAACAGTTCCGTCAAATGCCGCATAAAGAACTCTTCCGGCATTCTCCTCACAGATGTAGATACCATTCCCATCAGCGGACAGCCCGTCAGGGCTGTTCAGACCTGTAAGAAAAGGCAAAGCGAAAACAACAAACAGCAGCATTTTTTCCAATCTAATGGTTGGGGGCTGAAATCATCCGGCAACGGAATATTGCAGGTTACAGCAAATCTGTACAACATCTTCCACAACTCTTCTGATTTCAGAATACAGAAAGAACAACCGCATGGTCATCCTCACTCAACCGTGTATTCTGCAGGGCTTTACATTCTGAAATAGATGTGCATATTATCCTTGTGTTTCAATGATGAGACACAGCCGGGCTTCTTTTGTGTCGTCGCGAAGATTCGGTTTTTATTTGAGATGACATTGTACGAAAGGGATACTAATGAACCTGTACGTAGGAAACCTCTCCTGGGGTGTTGATGATGACTCACTCAGAGCCTTTTTCGAGAATTACGGCGAAGTTACTGACGCCAGAGTAATCACCGACAGAGAAACCGGCCGCAGCCGTGGCTTCGGTTTTGTTGAAATGCCTGAAGAGGCAGCAAGAAACGCAATCGCCCAGGGCGATGGTGTAGAGCTCGATGGAAGACCTCTCAGAATCAATGAAGCCAAACCTCGTGAAGAGAGACCAAGACGATACTAATCTGATAAAACCAAAATCGTGGGGCGGCTCTTTTGAGTCGCCTTTTTTTACGAATACGCTTTTTTTTCCAAGCTGCTATTTACATTCCGGAATAAATGTGCATATTACCAACAATATTCCAAAGGTGGAATACGACCGGGCTTCTTTTGTGTCATCGCGAAGATTCGGTTATTTATAAGATGGCATAGTACGAAAGGGATACTAATGAACCTGTACGTAGGAAATCTCTCATGGGGTGTAGATGATAACTCTCTCAGAACCTTTTTCGAGAACTATGGCGAAGTTACCGACGCCAGAGTTATCACTGACAGAGAGACCGGTCGCAGCCGTGGCTTCGGTTTTGTTGAAATGCCTGAAGAGGCTGCAAGAAACGCAATCGCCCAGGGCGACGGTGTTGAACTCGACGGAAGACCTCTCAAGATCAACGAGGCCAAGCCTCGTGAAGAGAGACCAAGACGTTACTAATCAGTAAACGATAGAAGGGTGGCTCAATCGAGCCACCCTTTTTTTGTATACCGTATTACGCTACTACTCAATGTCTATTCTCGGACAGACTCTTAGTGATCGCAGGTGTTTCCTGTCGTTTCCAGAGAACCGTCAAGATAGTTCCTTACAACTTCCCGAGTGTCAGCACCGTTTGCTCCAACAACAACCTGAACGCCGTTCTGAACAAACAGAGACTGGGCACGGGAACCCATTCCCCCGGCTATAACCAGAGTTGCTCCCTGCTGTGCAACCCAGGCCGGAAACAGACCGGGCTCGTGCGGTGGAGGAATCATTTCGTTGATTCCGGTAATTTCGTTGTTCTCCACATCGACAAAAGCAAATGAATTGCAGTGTCCGAAGTGCATAGATATTGCGCCGTTTACCATGGGTATTGCAATACGCATTCTTACTCCTGTCTGTTGACTATTCTCTTTCTAGAATCTTCTGTACTATCTTCTCGACCCGTTTAGCCGTTTCCGTTTTGCTGTAGTGGTAGATAAACGGAGTTCCGGCATCACACGAGGATCCCACGGCAGGATCAATGGGAATCTTCCCAAGAAATGGAACACCTGCCTCCTCGGCCATTGTTTCACCGTTGTTACCCTGGAAAATAGCGGTTTCTTTCCCGCACTCCGGACAGATAAAACCACTCATATTCTCTACAATACCCAGCACGGGAAGGTTCAGCTGACGGCAGAAATCCAGGGACTTCTTTACATCAGCCGCAGCAACATCCTGGGGTGTGGTAACCATTACGGCTCCGTCCATCTCACCTATCAGCTGAACTATGGAAAGAGGTTCATCGCCTGTTCCCGGAGGGGAATCTATTATCAGGTAATCCAGCTCTCCCCATTCCACATCCCTGAGAAGCTGCTCTATGACACCCATCTTCATAGGTCCCCGCCAGATTATTGCACTGTCTTTGTTCTCAAGCAGAAACCCAAGGGACATAACCTTCATTGCACCCATTTCAACAGGGAGAATACTCTTCCCGCTGGCCTGTGCCCTTGCCCCCTCAAGGTGAAGCATGGTTGGAATCGACGGGCCGTGTATATCAATATCAAGAAGGCCGACTTTTTTACCGGCAAGAGAAAGAGAAACAGCAAGATTTACGGCAATTGTACTCTTGCCTACTCCACCCTTTCCTGAAAGCACAACGATCTTGTGTTTCATAGCCAGCATTCTTCTAGTAAGCAGCTGGCGGTTAGCGTAATCTTCCGCGCTCTCGCCAGGCCTCTGCTCATTTGCATCACAGGAACTTATTGTACAGGAATTGCAGTTTCCTCCGCAGCTCTGCTCTACTTTATTGTCTGCCATACTTTCTCCCAGATAGTTGTTATGTTCTCAACAGCCGGGCCGGTTTTCTCTTCAACCAGCGTTCTTCCGTTGATCTGCGCAACGGTGAAGCTCCTATCATAAGGGATTCGTCCGGCAGGGTGGGCACCACCGGCAACTGTATCTTTCTCTATCTCCCGTGTCATCTCAGGATTGATATCCCACTTGTTCACTATCACAAGTGCCGGTATGGAGAAGTGCTTTGCAAGTTCAAGCACTCTTTTCATATCGTGTTTTCCGGATATAGTCGGCTCTGTGACAACAACAAGCAGAGAAGCACCTGTAATGGATGCAATAACCGGGCAGCCGATCCCTGGAGGTCCGTCAACAATAACAAGGTCCTTATCCAGTTCCTTCGCCCTGGCAGCAGCCTCGCGCCTCACGGTACTCACAAGCTTGCCTGAGTTTTCCTGCCCGATTCCAAGTTTTGCGTGAACCATCGGTCCAAACCTGGTGTGGGAAAAGTACCACTCACCGCACAGACTTTCCGGAAAATCAATAGCGTTGACTGGACACACCTGAACACACACCTTACATCCTTCACAGCTGTACGGCTCAACCCTGCATTTACCCTCTTCAGTAAGCTTGATTGCGTTAAACTTGCATTTCTCCATGCATACACCGCAGGCAGTGCAGTCATCTTCTCTTATCACAGCCTGATGACCACTGATAAAGTCCGTTGTTTCTATTACCTGAGGGGCAAGAAGCATGTGCAGATCCGCTGCATCAACATCGCAGTCTGCAAGAACCGCATTTTCAGCAAGTGCGGCGAAACACCCGGTAATACTGGTTTTCCCGGTTCCGCCTTTGCCGCTGATTATCACGATCTCTTTCATTATACCCCCACCCCCTTTTCAATTCTCTCTGGAATACTTCTGAAAATATCCAGCAATTCAGGTATCGCATCAAAAAGGTTTCCACCTCTGGAATAGGCTTCTGCCATCTCCCGCCTGTGTGGTATTTTAACCATGATGTGTATCTTCTCACTGGCGCAGTAGTCTTCCACTCCGCTGTCTCCTTCGTCAAAACGGTTGATAACAACAGAGAACGGCGTTCCCAGTTCTCGAACGGTTTCCACTGCCAGCTTCAGGTCATGCAGACCGAAGGGTGTTGCTTCCGTTACAAGCAGCACATAATCCGCCTCTCCCAGAGATTCTATCACCGGACATGACGTTCCTGGTGGGCTGTCCACCACGGTGAACACATCATCGGTCAGGTAAGTTTTCACCTGCCTTATCACAGGCGGCGCCAGTGAACCGCCAACATCCAGTTTACCCTGAATCACACTGATCCTGCCACCGTCGCTGGTTCCCAGTGAAATCTCACCAATAGGTACTTTTCTCCATGAGATAGCCCCGGTTGGGCACACCAGCTCACATCCTCCACAGCTGTGGCACAGATCGGGAAAAACAAGAGGAGGTGTGTTGAAGGAAACGAGAGCGTTGAACTGACAGAACCTTGCACAGTCTCCACATGCATTGCACTTTGACTCGTCTATTTTAGGCACTTCAACAAGAACTTTCTCGACCCTGTCAACTTCGGGTCTGAGAAAAATGCTTCCATTCGGCTCTTCCACGTCACAATCGGCGTAAACCACCGGCTCCTGACTGGCAAGGGTCAGTGCCACGGCAACCGTGGTCTTTCCAGTTCCCCCTTTACCGGATGCTACAGCAATTCTCATTACCAGTGACCTTCCACATTTGCATTGTCGGATTCTTTCAGTTTGCCCGCAATGAAGCTTTCAATGTTTTCCTTGACAGTTCCCACAATACTGAAGACCATCTTTACACCGGCAGCCTTCAGTACCTGAAACGCTTTGGGGCCAAAACTTGGCGCAATAACCACATCGGCTCCAGTTGCCGCAATGTTCTGAGCCGCCTGCACTCCCGCACCCTGGCCGGCATTCATGTTCTGCCCGTTGTCTGCCAGAGTAAATGATCCGTCTTCCGTGTTGTATACGATGAATCCCGCCGCTCTTCCGAATCTGCCGTCAACAGACGATTCAAGGGTTCTTCCAGGGCTTGGAACTGCAATTTTCATTCTGATTTCCTCCATATCAAACGGTCAGCCGGTATACTCAATGAGAAATACCGGCTGACCTGTTTCAGGTTAGCTCTCCGTGTTAGCGGAGTTTTCTTCCAGCCTGCTCTTCAGTACGGCAAGTTCTCTTTCGAGTTCCTTTGCGCGAAACTCCAGAGCCTCCTTTTCGGCTTCAGGGCTGGCCGGGTAGTAACCGGCAGCATACCCTCTTCCGTAACCCATACCGTAACCGGGAGCGGCTCCCCAGCCTGCGCCCCATCCGGCGCCTCTGCCAGCTCCACGGCCCATACCGCGTCCACCGCCGTAACCGGAAAATCTGTTAACACCTGCTCCTACGCAGACACCTCCGCGGGGTCCTGTTCCGTAGGGTCCTGTTCTGTCTCCACGTGGCATTCTACACCTCTTTCCATCCCGGGCCGAAACCACCGTTTCTTCCCCGTCTGCCAATTCCTGCACCTCTTCCGCGGCCCTGACGACCCCGCCCTCTGCCACAACCGGGCATAAAATAGGCTGCATCATCAAAGCTGCCGTTAAGAAATGCTTCTAGAACTTCTTCAGCATCCCCGGACACGAAGGAATGAACCTCTATTCCCGAGTCAGCAAGCATCCGGTGAACAGGTCTTGAAACCGCGCCACAAACGAGAACATCAATTTTCTGCTGTGACAGAGAAGTTACTCTGCTGAACATCCCGCCATCCCTGGGAAAACTCAGCAGTTGATCCTGTACGACGGCGCCGCCACTGAGTTCAACAAGCCTCAGCGTACCTGCGACATCAAACACAGGAGCAATTCTACCGTTCCACACTGTGATAGCCAATCTCACCTTGTTCACCTCCACAGCTCCTGTATGCATATTGCGTGCCAGAAACATGTATTCTAAGTATCTACCTGCTAATACACAATATACACTTAACAACGACAGAGTGAAACTGCACTAACCGTAGCATTAGTAATACTGTATTAAGTGGTATTCGTTGCATTACTGCTACGGCCGTCGGAACTGGGAAGAGAGATGCCAAGTGCCTTGATTCTTCTGTAGAGCGTTGTTTTGTGAATGCCCAGTTCCGCGGCAGCAGCAGTTCTGTTGAACCGGTTGTTCTCCAGAGCCTGAACAATCATCTGCTTCTCCGTGTCTGCCCTTGCATTGCGCAAGGTTCCCGCATCCGAATGGTGAACACTTTTTTCCGGAATTATCTCAGGAGGTAGATCACCGAATGAAACAAGCCCTTCCCTGGAAAGCACAACAGCCCTTTCAACAAAATTCTCGAGTTCCCGTACATTACCTGGCCAGTTGTAGCCCATGAGCAGAGGAAGTATCTGGGGGTCATAATCCTTCACATCAACACCCAGGGCAAAAGAATGCCTTTTAAGCAAAGCCTCAAGCAACTGCGGAATATCCTCCAGACGCTCACGCAGAGGAGGAATATCAAGTTTTACCACATTGATTCTGTAGAACAGATCCTGCCTGAACTCACCGGACTCCACCAGCTGTGAAAGATTTTTGTTGCTGGCACAGATAATTCTGGCGTTTACCTTTATTTCCTCGTTTGAGCCCAGAGGTGTTATCGTTTTTTCCTGAAGAACCCGGAGCAGTTTTACCTGCATTGCCGTACTTACATCACCGATTTCATCCAGAAACAAGGTTCCCCTGCCGGCAGCTTCAAACTTTCCCTGCCTGCTGTGAGCCGCACCGGTGAATGCCCCTCTGGCATAACCGAAAAGCTCCGATTCCAGCAGGGTATCTGGAAGGGCTCCGCAGTTAACGGCAACAAACGGTTCCCCGCTTCTGGAACCGCTTGAGTGTATTGCTCTGGCAAGCACTTCTTTCCCTGTGCCTGTTTCTCCCTGAATAAGAACGGTGGCAGGAGATGATGCAACCGCTGGTATGATTTTGAAAACCTTTTGCATAGATGGGCTTCTGCTTACGAAGTCTTCCACCCGGTAAGTCTCGTAAAGCTGTTTCTGAAGGCTCTGTATTTCGCTGAGGTCTCTGAATGTTTCAGCACCGCCCAGCACTGAACCGTTTTCATCTCGAAGCACTGCAGTGGAAACACTCACAGGTATTCGTTCACCGTCGGAATCAACAATATATCCTGACCGGTAGAGAACCGGTTTTCCCGACGCCATGGATTCCCTGAGAGCACAAGCAGTTTCGCACATGGATGACCGGAAAACCTCGCTGCACTCCCTTCCAATTGCTTCTTCCCTGGAAATTCCGGTTATCTCCTCGGCAGCCCTGTTGAAAGAAGTTATTTTCCAGTTTGAATCAACTGTAAATACACCGTCTGAAATACTTTCCAGAATGGCTTTTGTCTGCTCCACACTTTCCTCCCTGCCGTACGCAGTTATTATAGCGGAAACGCTACGGTATACAAATACCGGAACTACTTGACGGCGTTGCATTTTTAGCCAATATTTCGTTTAGCTTATAGTCATACAGGGAGGTAATAATGCGTACTTTTTCGGTGATTGGTGTAGCAGTTTTGTTTATTCTGTCTGCTGCATGCACAACTTCTGATGACAATCTGACAGCTCCTGCACTCCCAACCGGTATGAGTGGTGAGAACAGCTTTGACACCAACACACGACAGTGTCACACCAATATGAGAACACTGGCCGGCCAGGCTGTTATTTTTTATGCTGAAAACGGCAGGTATCCCAGAGATCAGGAAGAAATGGGAATGTCGGGGATTGTCTGCCCTGAATGCGGTGAAGAATACGAGATTATCGGTGGCGGTGATCATTTCTACATAGAGTGTCCTCTGCCGTTCAGCCCGAACCATGGAAACATTGATGACGGTGTACCAAGCTGGCCTGAAGAACCCCAGACTCCCGAGGAAGAGCAGAATGCCTGCAGAGCCAATATGAGGACTATTGCCAGTCAGGCGGCAATCTTTTTCGCAACTCACGACAGGTACCCCAGGGATCAGGAAGAGATGGGTATGTCCGGCATCGTGTGCCCCACCTGCGGTCAGGAATACGAGCTTATCGGTGGCGACGACTACTTCTACGTAGAGTGCCCACTACC
>QNDR01000020.1 GCA_003646025.1 Candidatus Fermentibacterota bacterium | reverse complement strand
TTGATCCTGTCCAGAATCTGAATGGGAAACGCTTCCCCGAGAACGATGATGAAACAGTGACCTGCGGCGATTCTTAGAAGGTTGTCTTCCGCGATTTTCTTCAGTTCAAGATCGTTACCGTCACTGCGAATCAGCCGGGGACCGGACGCTTCGCTGAATGCCAGTCCGAAAGGGCTTCCAGGTATGGATGCTGAAACAACTTCAAACAGATCCTCCACAGTCTTTATAAAATGAGACTGTCCGAGAATGATGTTGCAGCCCTCCGGAAACTTGAGATCCACCGCTTCCATGTTGAAATTCATCGGTTTATCCCTTCGAACAGGTGCTTCACTTCAGGCACGCCTCCCTGAAGGATCATGTAACCATCAGGAGGCTCCCTTTCTGTAATGTCTCCGCCAACAGGCGTAAGCATTATTTTCTTTACCTCTTCATGATCATCGGTAACACCCATTGCCCATCCAAGCTTGATGTAGGCCGCTTCAGGAAGCATGTTGCCCAGGGGAACAACTCCCCTCTGCATAAGAAGTCTTCCAGTGTCGTACACGTACATCTGTGCAAAACCCCACAGTGTCTGAACGGTCATGAACACATGAACACCGGCTTCAGTTGCCCGTCGTATCGGTTCATACAGGGCCTTGTTCACATGGCCAAGACCGGTTCCGGCAATGATGATACCTCTGTAACCATTGTCGACCATGGAATCAATCATGTCTGCCTTCATGTTGGGATAGTAGTAGACCATTCCAACCCTGTCATCAAACACCGGACGTATCAGAGGTTTGCGGGCAGGATCTCTTTTTATGTAGTCCTTCTTCAGGAAGGTAAATTTTTCTCTGTCAACCATGGCCAGTGGTCTGTCACCTATGGTTCTGAAAGTGCTTCTGTAGCTGGAGTGCATCTTTCTTACCTGAGGGCCTCTGTGAAGCAGACCGTACTGATCACTGGTAGGGCCGAACATGCACACCACTACCTCTGCGGCATCAAAGTATGCAGCTGTTCGCGCGGCATGTATCAGATTGAGGGCAGCATCACTTGACGGACGGTCGCTGGATCTCTGGCTGCCCACTAGAACGACCGGAACGGGAAGGTTCTGACACATGTATGTAAGTGCCGCAGCAGTGTGGCTGAGTGTGTCTGTTCCGTGGCCGATCATAATCCCGTCTACACCGTTCTCAATTTCTCTTTCAATGGCCTTTGCCAGAATAATGTACTGCTCCGGCCCCATGTCTTCACTGAATATGCCAAAAAGCTTTTCTGTTTTAAGGTTGCATATATCGGCAAGCTCCGGCACTGCTCCATACAGTTCACCGGGAGAAAATGCCGGAATCACGGCACCTGTCTTGTAATCAAGCCGGCTTGCAATAGTACCTCCGGTGCCAAGCAGCTTAACATTGGGGTGTGACGGGTCAAACGGGAACTCCTGCTCGGCTATCTGGTAGTGAGCCTCCCTGGAACCCAGAATTTTCACTCCGGTAACCTTTGAGGCGGAAATGCCTATGTTGTATCCCGTTGCAAGTTTGATAACAATGTGCTCCGCATCGGCGGTTTCACTCCTGGGAAGAACGACACCCTCAAAAGTGTTTGAACCTGCTGTAAGAACCACATCGTCCCACACACTTATTCCAAACTTTTCCATCATTTCTCTGGTTACACCCCTGTAACCCTTGAAAACATCTTTGCTCATCCCTGCCCCTTAGAAGCGCCGTCTCTTTCTGGCGCCCGGTATATTCATCTGTTTCCGGTAGTTAGCCACCGTTCGTCTCTTTATTGCTGTTCCACTGCTATTCAGGATGTCGGCAATTCTCTCGTCACTGAGAGGTTTCGCCTTATCCTCGCTGCTTACAATCCTTCTTATCTCCTCTTTCACCGAAATCGCGGTAACAGATGCGTCGGCACTTCCTCTGCTGAAGTAGTAGCGCATTTCGTGTATTCCCTGCGGGGACTGTACATACTTGCCATTTATCGCCCTGCTGATCGTCGACTGGTTGAATCCAAGAGCTTTTGCCGCCTCCTGAAGTGTCAGAGGTCTCAGCGATTCCATTCCGTGAAGAAGAAACTCCATCTGAGTCTCCACAATGAAGTGGGCAATTTTCATCACAGTTTCCTGCCGCTGTTTTATGGCTTTAATGAACCAGCTGGCCCTCTTGAATTTTTTCTTTACATAATCTTTCTCCACTGTTTCTGTAGATGGCGATTCAAGCAGACGACGGTTTCTGCTGCTTATGGAAAGGTGCGGGAAACGGTTGTCGTTGAGAAACACCATGAACTTTCCGTCGTGCTGTTCGATAATTACATCTGGAATTACCACAGTGCTGCTGCTGCCGGCAAACTCGGCCCCGGGCCAGGGGTTGAGCTCCTGAATCTTCTGTATCGCTACTTCAACCTCATGTGGTGTAACTGCAAGCGTTGCGGCAATAGCCAAAACCCGCCTTTCCGCCAGCTCCGAAAAACACCGGTCTATTATTTTGTATTCGAGACTTTCAGCCGCGGATTCTCCCAGCTTCTCCGTAAGTTGAAACAGCAGAGCCTTTCTGGCCGAGAACTGGGCAACACCTGCAGGATCAAATTTCTGAACGATATCCACAGCCGTATTCAGGGTTTCCAGTTCCCCGTCCCACCCGGCGGCGAGTTCGGTAAAGTCCATGGACAGAAGCCCGTTCCTGTCCAGGGAGTAAATCACATACACAACAGCATTCTCCAGCTCGCCTGAAACCTCGAGCCCGTCAAGCTGGGAGAGCAGAAAACCGCTGAGAGTTTCGGGACTGGCTGTTTCCGGATGCCACTGTTCCTCTTCCCGGAACCTGGTTGATGGTGCAGTTCCAATACTTTCGTCTATTTCTTTCAGTAAATCAAGAGGATCCTGTTCTTCAGAATCCTCTCTCTCCGGCTCTTCACTCTCTTTTTCCTTCTCCTGCTGTTTGTCCGGAGCATCGTCCTTAACCTCCAGTAGAGGATTCTCAGACAGTTCCGTGGCAATAAGATTGTCAAGCTCAACAGAGGGCATCTGCAGTATCTCCAGCTGCTGGCGAAGAGTCTGTGTGATAGCCAGTTTCTGTACCTGAGACAACCTGATTTCTGTTCTGAGCTCGGGCATACTAAAGTGAGAACCTTTCACCAAGATATATTTTGCGTGCTTCCGGGTTGTCTGCAAGCTCCTGCGCGGAACCTGAGATAAGTACCCTCCCATCGTACATTATGTAAGCTCTGTCTGTTATTGCAAGGGTTTCCCTGACACTGTGATCTGTTATGAGAACACCAAGTCCGCGTCTGGCCAGGTCCCTTATTATTTCCTGAATCTCGGCAACTGCAATAGGATCGATACCTGCAAACGGCTCGTCAAGAAGAAGAAACGCAGGCTCCGTTACAAGTGCCCGGGCAATCTCCACTCTTCGTCTTTCCCCTCCGGACAGTGTAAAAGCCTTCTGTTTCGCCAGCTTTGTTATTCCCAGTTCATCAAGAAGACGTTGCTGTCTTTTCTTTCTTTCTTTCTTTTTGAGTTTCATGGTTTCCAGAATACACATCAGATTGTCTTCCACAGTCATCTTTCGAAAAACACTTGATTCCTGGGGAAGGTATCCCAGCCCCAGCCGTGCTCTTTTGTACATTGGAAGCCCTGTTATTTCTCTGTCGTTCAGGAACACACTTCCGGAATCCGGTTTGATAAATCCCACGATCTGATTAAAAGTAGTCGTTTTGCCGGCGCCGTTGGGCCCCAGGAGACCAACGATTTCACCTGTTCTTACATCCAGACTAACACCGTTTACTACTTTCCGTTTCCTGTATTTCTTCACCAGGTTTTTAACTGTCAGCTGTACAACATCCCTGTTTTCAGTCACGAAATTCTCCACTCCAGCTGTATGTTCCCCGGACCGTTCCCCTGGCCATTATTTCATCCGCCTCACCCAGGTCAAATCTAACAACTATTTCCTCTGCACTGATGGTGTTTACTTCAGTTCTTAGCGAATCCTCCCCTGCAACATCGAGAACCGCGCTTCCCTGAAGCACAAGACTGTCCAGATCTTCTCCAGATGGAAGAAAAGCGAACTCCGCCCTCTGAGAACGAAAACTTACCGTGCTCCCCTGGTCTTCAAGATCACCTGTGGCGCCACCCTCTATCCTGAGAGAACTCAATGCTCCACCTGTATCAAACAGAACCTCCATCCAGTCTCCCCCTACAGTGCCCTCTTCGGTGGTTATCTCAGGTGAACCAATCAACTCCATTCTGTCTTCTTCCCCGAAGTACCTGAGGTACTCACTTGCGCTTTCCATACCCCCGGGCCGCATAACAACAACAGCATTACCCTGTGCTTCCGCCCGCTCCCCCTCTTCAAAGAATTCCAGCCTGTCAGCGGTAATTACCGTTGTGTCGGCCCCGTCAATCCTCGTAAGAGCCGGATCCACAGTAACGAAAAGACTCTGCCTGTCTCTGTCATACAGAGCATACTCCCCCTGAACCATACCCAGCCAGTCTCCCTGAAGAACAACAGACCCTCTGGCAGTTGCCTTGTTTCTGAATCTGAACCAGTCCACCTGATCCGCAGTAAGGGTGGATGAGCCGTCTGTTAAAACTGCGTCACCCTGAAGAACCATAACTCCTGTTATCCTTGAATATGAAATGTAGTGTCCCCTTGCGGTAAGTGTATCGGCGTCCACGTGAACATTACCGGTGAACTCTGCCCTCTCTGAATCCTGATATATAGTGGCTGCATTGGATGTTACCGTGACCTGATCATCTGTGACCACCACATTTCCGTTGAGTTCCAGGATGGATTCTCCGTTCTCAAGTTCTGTTGTTGATGCATTGTCTGATGTTACCGTAAACACTCCGGCAACAGAGACAGAAAACACGACAAGCAGAGTTACCACCGGTTTATTCATCAAACGGCAGCTCCCCTGTGGTAACAGCAGTGAACGAATCACGAACGATAACATCTCCCACTGCGCTGAGGCCGGTATCAAGAATAACTCCCCTGCCGTGGAGGGTAGTAACCGTACCGGTACTCTCCGGTATGACAAATGTAACCAGACAATCCGTTTCAAATGTTTCCAGAGAATCAGACCAGTTGAGAAGATCAGTGTCAAGCGTTCTGCCGTTTATATTCTCAGCATGAACATCTCCCCACAGTACCGTCAAACCATTCACAAGATCTGAAGTAGCTGTGTCGCTTCTCACGAAGCTTTCCGGAACATCGTCTTTGTAAAAAACGATGTTTACCTTTGTAATAAAAAGAAGGCTGTCTGTCTCGCGGTAAACCGCGGAATCGCCTGAAAGCATCCAGTCTCTGATTCCGTTCTCCGCCTGCACCAGCCTGAATTCCGCAACTGTCTGAACCTGCCCGTTTTCGTCAGTCCACTGATCCGGTTCACTGCCGCAGGCCATGAGAACAAGCAGTCCAGCAAGGGCAAACCCGTTTACAGCTCTCATCAGAATCCCAGCGCCAGTGCATCATGCAGGTAAACAACACCCACAGGCCTCGACTGATGATCGATCACTACCAGTGACGTTATTCCGTGCTGTTCCATGGTTTGAACCGCCAGGGCCAGTAACTGGTCACCTGACACGGTAACCGGATTTACTATCATCGCTTCGCCCAGAGACATCTCGGTTATGTCCACTCTGTTCTTCATCAGCCTGCCCAGATCACCGTAAACGAAAATTCCCTGTATTGCTCCAGCTTCGTCCACGGCTATACACAGGCCTCTGTGTTCTGTCATCAGTTCGACAGCACGGGACAGAACGGTGTCCGGCGAAACTACCGGCAGCTCCCCGGTAACCATGATATCGGAAACCCGCATAAGAAGCTTCCTGCCCAGTAAACCACCGGGATGAACATTCGCAAAGTCTTCCGCGGTAAAGCCTGACAGGTTCAGCATGGCCATTGCCAGCGCATCGCCCATGGTCATCATGGCAGTTGTACTGGCTGTGGGAGCGAGGTTGTAAGGGCATGCCTCACTCATATCAGGCAGTTTCAAAACAACTTCTGCAAACCGGCCGAGAAGCGAGTTCTCATTGACCACCATTGCAACAACGGGAATACTGAGGCTTCTCAGAACCGGGAGAAGAGCCGCAATCTCGGATGTGTCTCCACTCTTTGAGAGAACAAGAGCAGTGTCTCCTTTTGCCAGGATTCCTGCGTCACCGTGGACACTGTCTGCGGGATGAAGAAAGTACGCCGGCGTTCCTGTGCTGGTCATGGTTGCAGCTATTTTTCTGGCAACAATACCTGACTTGCCGACTCCGCAGACGATAATCTTGCCCTGTGACCTGTGGAGCAGCTCAACAGCCATGGGGAATGACTGCCTGTTGAGAGGCAGTGTGGCTTCAAGCCATTTTACCTCTACACCGAAAACTCTCTCTGCTTCTGTGTACAGATCATTCACCGGCAGCCTCCAGAATCAGTTCCGCAATCTCCCTTACCGCCCCGTGACCACCATTTGAGTCGGCTACAACAGAGCAGGTGTTTTTCACCTCCGCCACCGCGTCGCGGGGGCATGCCGATATTCCCGCAACCTGCATTGCAGGAATGTCTTTTCTGTCATCTCCCATGAAAAGAACGCAATCCAGTGGAATTCCAAGATGCTCCGCCAGCTGTTTGACGGAAGCGGCTTTATCGCGGCTTCCAAGACACAGCAGCTTAACCCCGAGATCAGATGCCCTTCTTCTTGTACTGACAAAATCACGGAAAGAGACAAAGGCAACTTCCACACCATTCTCCAGAAGCCGCATTATACCGGCACCGTCTCTGGAGCTGAAAGACTGTGAAACACCTGACGGACCGTAGATAATTTTTCCGTCTGTAAGGGTTCCATCAACATCGACTGCGAACAGTTTAACTGCTTTATAATCCATAGGAAAGACCTTCCCAATGGGACAGTGCAGCATCAAGTACCGTCCGGGCATCTTTGAAGTTCAGCATAACCGCACTGTCGCTGAGCGCCTTTTCAGGCTGAGGATGAACTTCCAGAAACATGCCCCTGACACCCCACGCCGCAGAAGCTCGGGCCATTTGAACGGCAAAAGATCTGTCTCCGCCTGTAAATCTGCCGGCAGCTCCCGGCTTCTGCAGAGAGTGGGTAATGTCCATAATTACACCATCACACATCCTGTTCATCACAGTTAACGACCTCATATCTACAACCAGATCACCGTACCCGAAAAAACTTCCCCGTTCTGTTAAAAATACCGCAGGACACCCTGCAGCGCGAAGCTTGTCCACCGCGCCCTGCATGTTTTCAGGAGCCATAAACTGCCCCTTTTTAACGTTAACGGGAATGCCTGTTTTCCCTGCTGCTTCCAGTAGAGATGTCTGTCTGCACAGAAATGCCGGTATCTGAATCATGTGGCAGACCTCAGCCACTGGTTCCGCCTGCGAAGCGGTATGAATATCGGTGATCAGCGGAAGATTGTATCTGTTACCTGCAGCTTCAAGTATTCTGAGTCCTTCCTCAAGCCCCGGTCCCGACCACGAGCCATAGGAAGTTCTGTTGTCTTTGGTAAAGGAGCTCTTGAACACGAAAACTGCCCTGTCGCTGTACTCATCACGGAGCCCGTCCACGAAACCGGCGACTTCAAATACCAGTTCCTCTGATTCAATTCCACAGGGACCCATAACAAACAGAGGAAGACCTTTTTCTAACAGTCCGCGAACCACTTCCGAACCTCCTCAAGATCGGCAGGTGTATCTACACCCAGTGCGTTCCAGTTGCCGGGAACAACTTTGATTACCACTCCGTTCTCCATCCAGCCAAGCTGTTCAAGCCTTTCCCTGCGGGAGAGTGGCCCTGGAGCAGAACTGGCACAGCGGGACAGACTCTCAGGGGTAAAACAGTACAGCCCAAGGTGCTGAAGAACAGAATCCGCCCCCCATGGTATAACACTTCTCGAGAAGTAAAGAGCTTCCCCTGAAGAATCATGTACAACTTTCACCACAGATGAATCTGCAGCGGACTCCGAAGAAATCTGTCTTGCAAGAGTTACAACCGAGTTCGGAGGCATTATCTCCCCGGTAAGTGCCTGTATCCATTCCGGTTGAACAAGTGGTTCATCGCCCTGAAGATTTATGATCCTGTTTCCAGGACGGCCAAGCTTTTCCCAGGCCTGAAAAACTCTCCCGGTTCCATTTTCAGCAGCACCGGTAAAAACAGCTTCGTAACCTGCGGATACAACCTCTTTTTCGATCAACCGGGAATCGGTGGCAACAACAAGCCTGTCCGGTTCTGCACGGGATGCGCCATCAAGAACCCTTAGAATCATTGACCTGCCGCAGATGTCCGCCAGGGGTTTACCCGGAAGCCGGGTAGACTCCATCCTGGCCGGAACAATAACTACCGTCCCAGCCAATTCTCTGATGCCATGACTGATGCGAATACAACGGTTTCCGACTGGTCTGCTCCCCAGGTTTCGTAACTGGCTCCTATATCGAAGGAGGCTTTCCCTCCTGAAACAGTGTAGCCGGCACCACCGGTATACATCATTGCTCCGTCTCTCCACAGGCCATTCATAGCCCTGAATCCGCCTCTTATGCAGAAACCGCTGCCGGCATCAACCTCAAACCCGGAAGCCGCGGTACTTCCCGCTTCTGTTGTCTTTCCCAGAAGATGCAGAGCCTTCCTGGAGTAGAAATCCAGGCCTATTGCGAGCCTGGGTATGATCCGCACAGAGAGACCTGCGTACAGCTCCCCCGGAACGGAATAGTTTGAAGTTGTATCAGCCGATGAAGTACCTGCATAATCTCTCTGAATATTCAAACTGCCTGATCTGTCGGTTACGACAGACAAGCCGGCGGCCAGGTAATCTGTGTTCATAAAAGCTCCGAAAACAGCACCCCACGCCGGAGAAAATGCCAGATCGTCTCTGTATACAGTGGCTACAGGCACCTGATGACCAGGATTGTCTGGCGTTGTCACAGCATCGCCCAGAGCAGAACCGAAAAAACATTTTCCACCGAGAGAAAACGCCAGGTGTTCAGATACTCTGGCTGTGAGCCCCATGTATGATTCGGCAGAACCTCCAGTCCATTTGATAGTTCCTGAGCCATTCTCAAAAACAAGTGAATCTTCCCTGTTGATTCTGGAACGATTGCTCAATAAGGCAGAAAACTGCAGGTTGTAAGGCATTGGCACAATCATGGAAATGTCGGGAAAGGCAGATGCTCCTGACCATGAAATATCCCGCGTATCCCGTACTTTTGTTCCCCAGGAAAAAGCTGTGCTGACTGCCCACGCAGATACCGATGGATTGGCGCCGGAGACCATAGCGGAATCCGGCATCCCTGCAGAAACCCCACCCATGGAAAACGCCCGGACTCCACCGCCTGCGGTTTCAGCACCTATACCGCATGACGGAGGCTGAAATCCCGGGGAAAAACCGGAAACAGAAACAACAGACGCGAAAAGCAGACTCAGTATAATCATCAGTTACTCCAGTATTATTGTGACGCAAAATGCTTGCCACAAATATAATCAAGTGGGTTCAGATAGTTCCATTTATGTGTATGGAATCTCCCAGAGAAGGAACAACCACCTCCACATTTTTTTCTGCCCTTATAAGAACAGCCAGAGCTTCAGCGGATTTTTCCTCTCCGTGAACAACAGCCACCTGCTCAACATGTTCACTTACTGCACGGAAAAACCTCATCAGAGCATCAGAATCCGCATGGGCACTGAACCCGTCGATATCTACTACCTCCGCGTTGAGCGCGTAGGGCTCTCCAAAAATGTTTACAGTCTCTCTGCGCTCTTCGATCACCCGTCCCAGTGTGTGTTCCGCCATAAAGCCAACAAGAACAACTGTGCTTCTTGGATCGGTGATATTGTTCTTAAGGTGATGGCGGATTCTTCCGTTCTCGCACATACCGGAGGCTGAGATAATAATCATCGGCTCCTTCATGGTGTTGATAGCCTTTGACTCGCCTACACTCTGAACAAAATGCAGATTACTGAACTGGAACGGGCTGTGGCCTGCGTAAAGCAGATCCCTGAGGTCGCTGTCATAAACCTCCGGATGCAGTTTGAAAACTTCGGTTGCATTGAAGGACAGAGGAGAATCAACATAAACTGGAATGTCCTGCAGCCGTCCCGCAACTTTCAGCAGGTTCAGGAAGTACAGAACCTCCTGAGTTCTTCCTACGCTGAAAGCCGGTATTACAATTTTACCGCCTCTTTTTACAGTTCTCCTGATTACATGTTCAAGATCGAGAAGAGATTTTTCCTGGCCTTCGTGATTTCTGCCTCCGTATGTACTCTCTGTAATGAGAATATCAGGTCTGGAAGACAGATCCGGGTCGCGCAGGATAGGTCTGTCAAAGCGCCCCAGATCACCTGTAAACAGCAGAGTCTTCTTTCTTCCGTTCTCTTCCATGGTCAATTCGACCTGTGCACTTCCCAGTATGTGGCCAGCTTCCAGAAAACGAAGTGTAATTCCCGGAAATATTGGAAAACTGAGATCATAGGGTATGGAAACGAACTTCTCTATGGCAGACAGTGCGTCTTCCAGATCGTACAGAGGTTCAATAGGAGGCAGGTCTTCTTTTGCCCTTTTTTTGTTCAGGTACTCTGCATCAGCCTTCTGAATATGTGCCGAATCAGGAAGCATTATAGCGGCAAGGTCTCTGGTGGCACCTGTGGAAAATATCATTCCCTTGAAACCGTTCTTCACAAGTGCAGGAAGTTTTCCTGAATGATCTATGTGAGCATGTGAAAGAACCACTGCGTCAAGAGAAGCCGGTTCGAAACCGAACTGATGATTCAGCCTTTCGCTTTCTTCCCGCCTTCCCTGACTGAGACCGCAGTCAAGAAGAATTCTCTTCCCTGCCACTTCAAGAAGGTGCTGTGACCCGGTAACAGACTTTGCGGCTCCGTAAAATGTAATTTTCAAAATCATCTCCTTAAACAGGTAGCGTTCTGCGACTTCACAGGCTTACTATGTTGATAGCCACAGCAAGCTGCAACCTTCACAGGGGAACTGATTTGTCCTGCGAATGTTATGGACAAAGGGGACAAAAGGTTCTAGATTAGGCGCATGGATGCTTGTTGTTCCTCCTGCAGGAAGGAAGGAACGCGTTGTCCGGCAGCTCCGGGCGGGTTCTGTCGGGCTGGCAGTTATTGGGTAGTACAGGGGAGCCGGGTTCCGGTTGCCGTATCAAAATTGGAGGATCAATGAAAATAGCTCTTGTAACTTTGTTGCTGCTGAGTCTGTGTGCGTTCGCGGACACGGCATTTCAGCGCATAGAAAACGATCAGAATCTCACAGCTGATCAAAGAGCACTGTACCTGGTGTACAGTGTTGTAGACCAGAGCAGGCTTCCACAGCAGTACCTGACCGGGGCAGACACAGACATCAGTGGAACTCCTGCCCTTCACGAGGCCACACTTCTGTTTGACCAGATTTCCAGCAGCACTCTCGATGAAATTCTTTCTCTGGCAAGCAGACCGTCACTTTCAGGCAGTCCCCAGAGTTTTGTAACAACAGGTGGACATTTCAGAGTACACTACACCTTAACCGGTGTTGACGCCTGTGCACTCTCATACGCACAGGATATCGGCGACTACGTGGACTATGCCTGGAGCGAAGAGTGCGGAACCATGAACTTCATCACCCCCCCTCCAGACAACAACGTTGGCGGAGACAATCTCTACGATATTTATATAGCACACCTTACCGGTGGTACTCTTGGGTACACATCCAGCGGCGGAGAATACAAGCCACCGGACTCCACCCACTCATGCAGCGCCAGCCATATTGTCATGGGCAACGATCTTGGTGTTAACCATCAGAAGGTTACCACTGCTCATGAGTTTCAGCACGCCATACAGATGTCTTACGACTATCAGGAGCCAACATGGTTCATGGAAAACTGCGCAGTCTGGGTGGAAGATCAGCTCTGGGACGACATCAATGACTACCTCAGCTACTATTCAAGCGGAGCAATGAGAAAACCCTACAGGGGAATTGATGACGGAGCCATGTACTGGTACGGAGCCAGTTACTGGCCCAGAATGATGGGGCTGATGTACGGATACGAGGCGGTAAGAGAGGTATGGGAAAACTGTGCCGCCACGATCGGACCAAACATGTGGGATGCTCTTGATGAAATGTTCACAGCCCACGGCAGTTCTTTCGAGAACGGTTTCATGGCTTACGGTCTGTGGCGCTACATGGTTGGCCCTCAGTGGTATGCGAGCTTTAATCTTTTCGACGAAGAAGCAGATACATGGGGAACCCCCCTTGTGTTCAGCTGGCACAATGTTACTACTCTTCCCTTCAGCGGAGACCAGGGTTCATACTCTCAGTATCTCATGGACACCTACGGAATAGCCTGGATAAAGGTGAAACTTGAAGACTATCAGGGCGGCTGGGTTCAGATGGACTTCGACGGCAGAGACAACTTCGAGTGGAATCTTGGCGTGATCCTCTTCAACGACAACAATCTGCAGTTTGCATGGTACGACTGTGCCGAACCATCAGGACAGAAAACAGTAGCTGTTCCCACCGAGGGCTGGGATTACGCAATCTTCTTCCCGGCATTTATGACCAATACATCCTTTACAGCTAACTACACCTTCGATCTGTCATTCACCACAGGTATCGAGGAAGGCGAAACCCCGGGCTACCTGGGACTTAACCCAGGTTCAAATCCTGTAACAGCAGGATCGGAATTGAGTTTCACCCTGCCTTCTTCCGGTTACACCGACCTGTCAGTTGTGGATATGACGGGCCGCAGGGTTGCAACACTTTTCTCAGGCGAAGCCGATCAGGGACTGCATTCCGTAGAATTCCAGGGCGGACTCTCGTCTGGTACATACTTTGTGGTTCTCAGACATGAGAACTCAGTTGAAACTGCCAGAGTATCAATTCTCAGGTAGCTACTGTATGACTGACAACAGTGCCCGGTTTCATGCCGGGCACTTTTTTCTCTTGCTGGTCACCACGCTGTTTGCTGGACTGCAGACCGGTTGCGGAAATGAAAGTGTCCCGCGCAGTACAGAGCTTTTACCCGAGACAGGCGATGTTTCCATGGTTGTATTCTGCCCGGGCGATGAGCACGATAACACAGTACCTCTAGCGGTGACAGAGTTTCCGTCGACTGCCGCAGGGCAGTTTCTTCCATGTGATGTGAGCGCTCTTGAGTTATTCTATTCTGTTGTTTCCGAGGCCGACAGTGCGGGAAAACTTATGATACTTGTACTTCCTGAAGGCGAAAGCTTTTCTGGTTCGCGTGACCACCTGGTAATACAGATAGATTCAAACGGTCTTCCCGTGGCCGTGATGCCGGACATTGTACCTGAAATGCTGGAGGATTCACTGTGGGATGATCCGGTTATCAGACAGGAAACGATTCTGCAGTTGATTCTGTTCCTGAAACCGGACATGATTCTACAGATTGCTCCTGAAGCTGGCAGCGGTGTCGGGATCATCAGGTTCTGGCTGGAGAACGCAGAGCAGAACAACATCACTGTATCTGTCTATGTTTCACCGGTTTCTGAAGACCAGTACAGAGGATGGGGGGCTTTCACTGGAAAAGGCATTGAGAACCGGATTCTGGAAGGAATGGATCTCAGCGGATTTGCAGCCACAGTGAGGATGATATCCGGGCTGGAATGGAATACCCCGGGTAACGGTTACCCGGCCATGCAGGCATTTTACCCTGTGGAGGGAGAATGAACTTAAAAACACCGATAGACCGGGTAATAAACTGGGGAGACAGTCTTCCTGTTTCACCCTGGCAGCTTGCTGCTGTTTTTGCAGTTACAGTAATTATGCGGAATCTGCTTGAAGCAATTACGCTGGGATTGATATTTCCTGCTCCGGCATTCATGCTTCACTTCCCTGTGGCATACATTTTTCCACTTCTGATGCTTGTTTTTGTGATGAGAATGTTCAGCGGATACCAGACTGCAAAACTGCTGAAAATAATGGTTCTGGCCTGGATCCTCACTCTGCTTCCACCGATAATAGACAAACTGGCGGGAACAACATCCGCAATAGGTTACTTCCCTCTGGAAAGAAGCAACGCTGCATGGTTCCTTTTGAATTTTTTCAATCCCGCAGTCACGCTGAATGGAACAACCACAGGGATCAGAGTTGAAGCTGCAATAGGATGCATTCTTGCCGGTGTTTTTACATGGGCTGTCGCCCCGAATAAAAGAATTCTCCGCGGTGTGTTGAACACCCTGGTTTTCGCCCCGGTGTTTCTGTCATTCTTCACATGGCCCTACCTCATCGGTGTGATTTTTCAACCTCTTTTTCCCGGTGACGGGGTAACACATTCACTTCTCCAGTGGCATGCGGCAACTGAGGCTCCTGTAACAGGAGCGTCACACTTTATAGTTTACCTTGTTGACATGATTCCGGTTTCGCTGCTTTCGCTGTGGTTCGTGAAAGAGCTCTCAGAAAAACACTGGATGGAATTTAAGCAGGCTGCCAGAGACAACATTCCCATAAGTTTTGCAGCTGTACTGGGAACAGTGGCAGCTTTCGCAGTTGTACCCGCAGGCGGTCTGACAATGGCGGATACCATAACCATAACCGGAGCTCTTATGGCATCCCTGTGGCTGGTGACTGCAGCCTCGTGGAAAGGGTATTTCCGTCTTGTAGCCTCATTGACGGCGCTGACCCTTGCGTGGGCATCCGGCTGGGAAACTCTTGTTTTCGCCGGTCTTGCATTCGCAGTATCCGGCCTGCCGGGTCCGAAGAGGCTGAGACACGCCGTGTTTGCAGTGGCACTGTTTGTAACTGCCCTCTCACCTGCTGGTTTTTCTCTTTCCGCATCTTCAGCGGTACTGTCTCTTCTCCTCATTCCTGTGACAGTATTTCTGGCACACAAAAGAACTTCTGCCTCTGCTCTTCTGGTTATTCCACTTGCAGCTGTGCTGATTTCCCCTCCGTCATCGAATCGAAACGCATGGGAAAGAGGTCTTGCAAGAAGAACGGATACTTTCGCCAGATCCTCCCGGATAGGACTTGCTCTTGAATCAGCAGCCAGGCTTGCAGCTGGCGGCGGTCCCTGGCTGACCCTGGGTGAAACCACCCACCTGACCGGTCAGAATGAAAGATCGAGGTACGTGTGTGAAACCGCGATTGCAAGGGGTGATTCAAGCGCTTCTCTGATGAAAGTTATGATGAACCTGGCATTTGCCAGGAAGGATACCTCAGAATTCAACAGGATTTTCGAACTCTATACTGATGTTGCAGATGAATCGGAACTCAGCAGTGCTGTAAACATGAGAGTTTCATTCCTTTCACTCACAGGAGATACTGCCTCGCTGAACTACATACACTCTAGAACCGGGATGAACCCGATGGTTCTGAGATCAATGGCAACTGTGCACCTGACCATGGGTGACACTCTGCGTTCACTTCAGTATTCAATGGCTTTCCTCGACTCTCCAATTGCTGCAGCTGAAGACTGGGCAATGACAATAACCCTTGCCGCAGTCACAGGAGAAGCAGACTGGGACTCTCTTTACAATGAGGCAGAACACAGATTCGGTTACTGTCTGCCTGTTATGCTTGCCCGACTTCGAGCTTGTGTAATAGCAACTGGCCAGGGTGACAGAAGCGATCTGCTTCACCGGTGCATTCTGATAAAACCTGACAACAACGAAGTTCTTGAGACCGCGGCAATGTGGTTTGCTGCGGAAGACAAACCAGACAGCACGCTTGTTTTTGCATCAAGGGCAATCGCCGGCGAGCTGTACCCGTCACCGGCAGCCTTTTCTTTCGCTCTGAACGCGGCACTGCAAACCGGAAACTACACCGAGGCAGCTGTCACTGCCAGGTATGCGGCTTACTGTTATCCGGGAATAGTCAGAAACAGAGCCATTCTCGCCGGTATTTTGAAGGCTCGGGGAGACACTGCGGAATCGGCTTTGCTGAAGGAATCTTTTTCTGGAATTCAATGGGCTGAAGATCTCTGTGATTCACTGGAATCTGTTGTATGCGAAGCAGAATACTACTGATTTTCGGGGTTTCTGCTGGATTCTTTGTGCTTGCGCTGCTGACCGGACCTCCTTCGTTTGACGCCACTGACGGTGCGGAATTCGCTGTGTGCGGCTCCGAGCTTCAGATAGCCCATGCCCCGGGCTATCCTCTTTTCCTTATGATGATCCGCTTGTTCTCTGTTGTGTTTTCACCGCTTTACGGACACCTGAGAATTCTGAACTGTTTTCTGGGAGCTGCTGCTGCTGCAATCGGAACAGCCGCTTTCAGAAAAGCGGGCTACAGCTTCTCCGCAGCCTCTGTCGGCATAGTTCTTTTCCTTACTTCTGCTCCTGTGCTGAGCCAGTTCAACAGTCTGGAGATCTATCCGCTGGCCATGGTACTGGTTCTGCTGGCAATTTACCTGAAAGACTCTGTTGTATCGCCATATGTTTCCGGAATGGCTCTGTTCGGAGGACACCCTGTTTCACTTCTATCAGCTTCCCTGTTTCTCTCTTTCAAAAAGAACTGGCCCTTTCTGCTGTTCATTCTCGTGCCAGCCACTCTGTATCTCTACATACCACTCAGGTCAGGAGCCTGCAGAATAGCACACTACGGTCACCCACACACGCTGGAGTCACTGTTCTCGTACTTTACCATGTATTCCGGAAGACTGAATGTTCCATCGTTTACAAGGCTTGCAACAGCGCTTGGTTTCATCGGCATTCCAGCACTTGCGGTATTTACGCTGCTTGCTGCAGCAGGAGGCAGATTCCGAGCAAAAAAAGACCTTCCAATAATTGCCGCTGTGCTGTTCCTGGCTTCATACAGCCTGCCGGACCCTGCAGGACAGCTCTGGATTCTTCTTCTGCCCCTTTCAATCAGATGCACCGGGGGCATTCAGTCTCTGTTCAAAAAAACTTTACCGATAAAGATCGGAACGATTGTGGTCGTAGCTGCAGCGGCAGTAAGCGGCGTTGTATCCGCAGACAGAACAGATGACGATATTGCAATGAGGTGGACAACCGATGTAATGTCTTCTCTGCAGCCGGGGTCTGTCTACAGACCTGTTGCACACGACGCGTTCTATGCGGCATACGCACAGCACACTCTTGGATTCAGACCGGATGTCGTTCTATCCGATTCTTACGGAAACTACTTTGAGTTCTCTCCCCCTCCACCAATTCCACCGGAAATCGGAGGGAGAACCGTACACATTTCGAGAGCCTGGAACAGAGCTCAAGACTTTTCCCTGCAGGGACTTATCTTCAGCCCGGTAAGAGCTGCGCAGGAATCCCCTGATCTGGATCAAATGGCTATATTCAGGTTCTGCGGAGAGTCGCCGGATCCAATGGCTATGGATATCGTTGCCGAAGCCTGGATGAGAAGAATGATCCAGGAACAGGATCCGGCCCTTGCAGACAGTTTTTACCTGAAAGCACTGGAGTTTTCCGCAACCCCACTTACCCGGAGTAGAATTGAAAGCATCGCAGAGAATTACTGAAACAGCCGTACTTTGCTGGCTGCTGACACTGATTGCCGTACTGTATTCCATAACACCGATACACAACGGCAATATTTTCTGGCACCTCCGCAACGGAATTGACATAGTTGAAACTGGAGAAATAAGAACCGCGGACCCTTTTACCTGGACAAGACATGGTGCTTACTGGATACAACATGAATGGCTGGCAGAAACTGCCATGGCTCTGTCCTGGATTCACCTTGGTGAGGCCGGTCCGGTACTGCTTAAAGCTCTGTTCATAGGTCTGTCCGTTCTTTTTGCTTTCAAAGCCTCACTGAAAAACGGTGCTTCCCCGGGGACCGCGTTTGTTGTCGGTGCTGTGTGGCTGGCTCTGGCTCAACCCCGCTGGATAAGCCGACCGCACTTCTTCAGCATTTTCTTCTTTTCACTGTACCTGTACATACTGTCCTTCAAGACACACAAGCCATGGAAACTTACACTTTTTCTTTTTCCTCTGCAGGTTCTGTGGGTAAATGTGCATGCTGGGTTTGTGATGGGTATTTTTCTCGCCTCTGTACCTGCAATGCGGGAACTGTTCTCAGGCAGGTACAAAATATTTCTAAAGTGGCTTATTCCCCCTGCGGTTCTTGTTCTCGCAAGCGGTATACACCCCAACGGGTTCAGAACACTGGAATACCTTCCTTCCTTTCTCGCCCATCCATTGTTCAAGCAGTCCATCCGTGAATGGTGGAGCCCGTTTGACCCCAGGTACGCACCTGAAAGAACCTTGTCCCGCACAGCACTGCTGTTTTCCGGTCTTACCCTTGGCACAGCAGTTCTGCTGCTTGTGTTCAAAAAAGCAATAGACCGTGGAAGAGTTGCTGCTCTGACAGTTCTTGTTGCTGCTACTGCCTTTGCTGCCCGCAACGGGGAACTTCTTGCGCCGGCGATGCTGGCCTGGATTCCAGGTATGCTGCGGCTGAAGCTCACCGCGAAGTACGCTGCGGTTCTCGCGGTGGTGCTTGCGGCAGTGCCGTTCGTTTACGGTATTCCAAGGGAAATAGGACCGCCTAAACAGCTTGGAGCCGGTGTTGACTGGAGCGTGTATCCAGTAGAACTGGCCAGCCTGCTTGAGGAAAATCCTGCCCTGATGGAAAATGCCGTGGTGTTCAACACCAATGAGATATCAGGTTACCTGGAGTTCCGGTTTGGAGAAAGATTCCCGCTGTTCATGGACGGCAGGTGTCTGCTGTACCCGGAAGGTCTCTACTGGGACTACCTTATGATTGCAGAGTCTCCAGGTGAAGAGTTCATCGGGCTGCAGAATGATCTGTTTAACAGGTACGGATTCAATCTTCTGATCTACAACACCAGAAGCAGCAGCTCTTCAGTTTACCTTGCGGCAAAACTTCCCCAGTGGGTTCCCATACAGATCTGCAGCCTCACAAGTACATACGCGAAATGGAAGCTTCTTGAGGAGACTGGTCTTGAATCCCTTGCGTTCCGGTACTTCGATCCTCTGGATCCGGGAGAGTTTATCTCAACCCCTCTGTACCAGCTTCCCTCTTCTGCACTGAGTGAACTTAAGATACAGCGAGACCAGCTGGGTTCCCGGGTTCTGAACCACGCTGTTGAAGCGCTCCAATTCCGCAGTGATACCTCGTTCACACCTGAACTCGATGAAAATGATCGCGGTATCTGGGCGGAAACAATCCGCTGCTGGGAAAACTGTCGCAGCGGCAACCTGCAGGCTGCAGCTGCAAGTGCCGCAGCAACAGGCGATCTATCTCTTCAGTCAGCTGTTTCCTGGCTGCAAAACGGTGAATTTGCAGAAAATGAAGGAATTGCCGGAATACCGGTAGAAATTGCCGAAACCAGGTGGAACAGAAAAGCCATTCACATAACAGCTTTATGGATTACAGGACAGCAGACGGCAGCTCTGTGTGAAGCAGATCTTTTTGTTGACTCCCTGCGGCCATGGGGCATTGCCCAATGTGCATGGTTATATTCCCTGTCAGGGAATCAGGTGCGTGCCGGCGAACTTTCCACTCTGGCCTTGTCCAGAGCGCATAGTCCCATGGTACTTGAGAGGGCAGCCAGAGTCTGCCGTGGGGCACGTGATTTTCCGGGAACGGTGGAGTTGTGCAGAATGGCACTGGCAGTATCACCTTTTTACTCTGAGGCAAGGATGCTTCTTGCCAACAGTCTGTGGGACATGGGTAATACCGTTGACGCAGGCACTGAGTACAGGAGACTTCAGGACGGTGGGTTTGTGCTGCCTGATTACGCCTCAGAGAGATTGTTGCTGTTGAGAGAACTGGAAAACAGATACACGCCGTCTGGCGGGGAGGGAACATAGATGTCTATCAAGAAAAGGTTAACCGAGTTTGGCACCAGAGTGCAGAATCTGTTCAAGGGCGGCGGAGATGTGGCTCAGGAAAAACAGAAGAAGCGGGGAAAACTTACAGCAAGAGAGAGAGTGAACGAGATTCTTGACACCAGCTCTTTCCTGGAAACCGACCTGTTCGTTGAACATTCATCAACAGATTTCGGCATGGACAGAAAAAAACTTGCAGGTGACGGAGTAATAACAGGTTACGGTAAGATTGATAACCGGCCCGTAGCTATCTTCGCGCAGGATTTCACCGTTGCGGGAGGCTCTCTGGGTAAAGCTCATGCGGCAAAGATCGTCAAAGTAATGGACGGTGCCGGAACCAGGAAAATACCTCTGATCGGCATCAATGATTCTGGAGGAGCCAGAATTCAGGAAGGTGTTGATTCACTCTACGGTTACGGTGAAATATTCCTTAGAAACACAACTTTCAGCGGTGTTATTCCACAGTTGTCTCTTATTCTGGGTCCGTGTGCCGGAGGTGCTGTATACTCTCCGGCGCTCACCGATTTTGTTTTTGTTGTTGATAAAATATCCAATATGTTCATAACAGGACCGCAGGTAATCAAAACAGTTCTGGGTGAGGATGTCTCTCCAGAGGTTCTCGGCGGAGCCAGAACACACACTTCGGTTACGGGAAATGCACACTTCTACGCAGAAACTGAAAGGGAAGCCTTCCAGCAGATCAAAAGACTTCTCAGCTTTCTCCCTGCAAACTGTCTGGAAGAACCACCTGTTCACGAGCCTGCCGAACCTGTAAAGGGAATATCCGATGACATCATTCCGGACAACCGCAGAAAAGCTTACGATGTTACCAGTGTAATCAAAGGTATAGTAGACAACAGTGACTTCATGCAGGTACATGAACACTATGCGAAAAACATCGTTGTCGGGTTCGCCAGGTTGAACGGTAAAACTGTAGGCATTGTTGCCAATCAGCCAAGATATCTTGCAGGAGTTCTAGATGTGAATGCATCTGACAAAGCCGCCAGGTTTATCCGCTTCTGCGATGCTTTCGGTATCTCCCTGCTTACATTTGTAGACACCCCTGGTTACCTTCCAGGCGTCGATCAGGAGCATGCGGGAGTTATAAGACACGGTGCAAAGCTTCTGTATTCCTACAGCGAAGCAACTGTACCAAAAGTTACAGTTATCATGCGCAAGGCTTACGGCGGAGCATACATAGCAATGTGCAGCCGCCATCTGGGAGCAAGCAGTGTTGTTGCATGGCCCACGGCTGAGATCGCAGTAATGGGTGCCGAGGGTGCCGCAAACATTGTTTTCCGGAAAGAAATTTCCGCCAGCGATGATCCGGAAGCAACCCGCCAGGAAAAAATTCAGGAGTACGAAGACAAATTTGCCAACCCCTATGTTGCGGCGTCTAAAGGCTATGTCGATGTTCTCACAGAACCCCGTAAAACACGTGAAATAGTCATAAAGGCTTTTGAATACGCCGGCAGGCAGGACCACGGCAACTCGTTCCGCCGCCACGGCAACATTCCTCTTTAGATTCCGGGGGAAAACAATGCAGAATGAAAATGAGCTTAGAAAACTGAACATAGATGAAACCATCTACGAAACAGAGGTACCGGATTCCTTCAACAAAAGATGGATCCCGCCGGATATCAGGCTTGTAAACGCCTTTATCCCCGGCACAGTTGTAGAGGTAAAAACAACAGCTGGCACTGTTGTGAAAGAAGGCGATGTTCTTCTCATTCTTGATGCCATGAAAATGTACAACGAGATAACTGCACCTGTTTCAGGCACCGTTGATGTTGTGGCCGTTTCCGCTGGAGAACGAGTGGAAAAGAATCAGCTTCTTGTTCGCCTGAAATAACCTGATACGTATACAAAGAGCCCGGCTGAATGCCGGGCTCTTTGCGTAGTACTATACTTCTAACGCAGGCTCTGAGACTTGGCCATTGCCTCCATTGCCTGACTGTTTCTGCCAAGGGTACTGTAGGTCTGGGCCAGGTATTCGTAGTAATCCGCATTGTTGCCGTCGTACTGGATGGCATTCAGTATCGCCTGAAGGGCATCATTGTCCTGCTCAAGACGGATATAGTTGGCGTACACCATATACCAAGCGTTGGCATACTGCTCGTTTGTGAGCCCCTCAGTCTCGGTGAGCTGAGTCATAACCGCGAGAGACTCGTCGTAGTTTTCCATAACGAAGTTGGCGTGACCAATCATTTCAAGCACCATGTAGGTATCACCCATCTGAGTCCTGCACTCCTCAAGTGCGGCAATACCTTCGTCGAATCTGTCCATTTCAATGAAAGTGAATCCTCTTGTAAGAAGAACCTCAGCTCTCATTTCAGCTGCATCTTCTTCAGAAATCCAGCCCTCTTCAACACCGGCCTCGATGGCGGCAAGAGCATTGTCGTAGATTGCGATGGCTTCATCGTACTGCTGAGAAAGAATGTAGAATTCCGCAAGACCTGTCATGAGATCCGCGCTTGAAGGGTCTATCTCAATACCTCTGGTGTACACTGCTACAGCCTCATCGAGAATCGCTGCAGCTTCCGTTTCATCTTCAGAATTCATGTAACGGTTCTTAAGAATAGCACCTGTGTTGTAGGTGGAAAGAACAACGCTGTGCACCATGTTGTCCAGCGCATCATTCAACTGCTCTGTGTATTCCGGATCCAGCGATGTTTCAATGCTTTCGCGGATTTCGTCCATTTTCGTAACTGCAAGATTGATCGATGCTTCGAAATAGTCAATTGCGTCTTCATACCTCTGCTCATTCAGAGCAATATCACCAAGCATCTGGTCGAACTCAGGACGGTCAGGGACGATCTCACTGCCTGTTTCAAGCATGCTGATCGCATCTTCATTGTTTCCCTCGGAAACATAACCTGCAGCAGTGTTGTAAAAGGCAGGCCAGTAGGATGCCATGTCGGCTGCCATTAGAGGATCGAGTTCATAGGCCTTAACAAAGGATACGGCAGCTTCGTCCCAGACATGCATCATGCTGTACGCTCTGGCCTTCCAGTACCACACCTCCGCATTGGATCCCTCGCCGTTTGCTATAACGCTGTCGGCAAGAACCACAGCATCCTGATATTCACCATTCTGTATGTGAACTTTGATACCGGTAACTGCCGGAGATGAACAACCTGCGACGACAAGAAGCCCAACTGCCAGAGTAACCAAAATTTTCGCGAGATTCAAATCAATCCTCCATTCAGACATAATTCTGGAATTATCAAAGAACGCCCTCAGGGCATACAGATGGAAATCTGCTTCAATACAACCTGAAAGTCAACTCTTCCGCCCTTGACTACAGCCGGAATTCGTAGCAGAGTAAGTGGTTATCTTTAAAACAGACTGGTGTTGATTACCGGATGGAGGTTTGCACTGAACTGCTTCATTGTACCTTTCCTGCTTCTAAGGGGAATTGTGTCTGTGCTTCCCGCTCAGATTCTGTTCGCCGACACCGGGTCGGCGACAAGACTTGCAATAGTCAGCAAAGAGATGCAGACCATAGTATTTCTGGAAGACGGACGGGAAGCAAATCTAGCTCTCGTTTCCACGGGAAGGCCATCCAGAGCAACCCCAAGCGGTGATTTCGAGGTTCTCTACAAACGATGGAGCCCGGTTTCAAGTATCTACAGAGTTCATATGCCATACTGGCAGGCCATAGAAGATTCCGGTGCAATAGGTCTTCATCAGGCTTCCCGCTCTGCGGAACACCGGCTCGGAGAGCCCCTGTCCCATGGGTGCGTGCGTCTTGGCTACTTCACAGCCAGATGGGCTTACTTCTGGCTTCCTGTGGGAGCTCCGGTTACAATAAGGTAACGCACCTGCTCTCAGTGTTCATGTGGAATACCTCTTATGTGTAAAGTGAGGTGTTCCATGTCATCCAGGTCTGAAAGCCACCCGTAATTGGCCTTCGGTTTGTCATCCAGGTCTTTTATGTACGGCTTGATATCCAGCAGAGGAGTTCCGTCAAACACATCCAGACCTGAAGTATATACCCTGTTTTCAGCGACGGACTTAACCTGAACGACACTCAGCCCTATTGGATTCGGTCTTACCGGTGAACGACTTGCAAACACACCTACCTCTTTTCCGCCAGCCCATGGAGGTGATACAGCCATATCAGCTTTTTGTGTAACCCTGTGAGCGTAGTAAAGCAGGTACATGTAACTGAACGCGGACAGATCCTGAAGCCCTTCTGAATAACCGTCAAAGAGTTCAAGAAAGAATACATCCTCACCTGTATCAACAGGCTGATACGGTGCGCTGTCTTTGTACGGAGTGTGTATTGTTCCAATCTGTTTCAGTGTGAAGTTCATTACACTCTGCATCTGCGTGTTTTAAACAAGATCAGGTCTTGTCTTTTCAAGCCTGCTGACGACTTCGCGCACCTTCTGGGCATCAGAGTCAGACATCACCAGAAGCGCCTTTCCGGTAGAAACCACACTGACATTGTTCAATCCTACCACCACAGTCAATCTGTCGGTTTCATCATAGACAAGAACATTCTCTGAATCTATCAGCATGCTGCTGCCCTTTGAAACTCCTGCCCTCCCTGCACCGGGCCAGTCTCCTATGTCACTCCACTGGAACATAGCAGGTACTACTGCTGCCCTGCGGGTTTTCTCCATAACGCCGTAGTCGACAGATTGAGACTGAAGGGCGCTGTATACTTCCCTGGAAGGAGATGTGGTATCAGGTAACTGCTGTATTCCCATGTATAGTTCCGGCATGTAGTTTTTTAACTCTTCGAGAAAACTGTCGACTTTCCAGATGAACATACCGGAGTTCCACAGGTAATCCCCTGATTTCAGGTACATGGAGGCAGTTTGTTCGTCCGGTTTCTCACGGAAACTTTTCACCAGCCGACCCGGTTTGATCTCCTCCCCTGTCTGCAGGTAGCCGTAACCTGTTGCCGGGTAATCCGGAGGAATACCAATGGTGCACAGATAACCCTTTTCAGCAAGTGTTACGGCATTACGAACAGTTTCTTCAAACCCCTCAACCGGTTCTATCCGGTGATCGCTTGCGGCAACCACCATAATACTTTCACCGTACCCGCGCCGCCTCAGGGTTTCAGCAGCCCACCCTATGCAGGCAGCAGTGTTTCTACCAACAGGCTCCTGAAGAAGATTGCTTTCCGGAAGCAGAGGAAGCTGCTGTTTTACAAGTCTCCGGTGTGAGACACCTGTAACCACCAGAACTCTGTCAGAACCTGTAATACCCGCAAATCTGCCGGCTGTTTTCTGAAGCATGGTACCGCCACCCAGCAGGTCCATAAACTGTTTGGGCCTGGCATTCGTTGAAGCAGGCCAGAACCTGGTTCCGCGACCACCAGCCATTATTACCGCAAAGATTCCCGTGTTACTCATCTGTCATCCCCAATATCCATGAGTGGTGTGGTGTTGAAACAGTTCCGCCTTCCCCATCGGCAAAAAGGCACCGGTTTTCCCCTGGTATATACACCAGCTCCAGTGGCTTCAGATTCAGAACACCCGGTACTGATCTTCTCATATAGTATTTGCCTGCATTCAGATAATCACCGGATACCACTGAAGCCCTGCCCATGTTTTCCCAGTTAACCGCTTCCAGACCCTTTTTTATGTGAAGCTCTCTCAGGTTACCGTTAATGTCTTTTCTCGCGTAATCCCACAGGCGGTAGGTAACGTCACAGTTCAGCTGAACTTCAAGCACAGTGAGCCCTGCTCCCAGAGCATGAACGGTACCTGCAGGCAGGTGAACGACAAGCCCGGGTTCAGCCTGGATCACCTGCAGGATATTTTCCACCGATCCATTTCGAACAGCGTCTCTGAACTGATCAGGTGTGGTATCGTCTGCAGTTCCGTGGAGTATCTTTCCCCTGCCGCTGAGAACCACCCAGGATTCGTCTTTAACCGGTTCGGTTCCGTCACAGCCGGGATGAACCTGTACCGACAGGTTTCTTGCGGCATGCAGGGTTTTAACCACCAGTGGAACTGAGTTCCCGGGGAAAAATTCACCAGCTTTTCTGGTTGTACCGTTTTCACCAGCCAGAACCGTTTCACCGGAAAACCACCAGATCTCACCGGTTGGTTCAGCCCCCTGCTTTTCCGGAGGAAGAGAACCCCATATTCTGCTGATCCTCTCGGGTATGCACCTGTATATCATTACCTGCCTGCCAGTTCCATTAGAGTATCTACAATAGGCCCTCCGGTAGTGTCTCTTTCCGGATGCCACTGCACACCCAGAGCCAGTCCGTCTGTGCTTTCAATAGCTTCAATCAGCCCGTCCTCACTTCTGGCAGTAACTGTGTACCCCGGGGGAGTTTCTTCAAGTGCCTGATGGTGAGAAGTGGCAACATCGACAGTTTTGCCGAGTATAGAGTAAAGCCGGCTGCCCGGCACAAGAGTAACAGTGTGTCTTACCGGATTGTCTGCAGACCCATCGTGAAACACTTCTCCTGAAGGAATATCCTGAATCAGAGCAACTCCCTCTGCAATGCCCATAAGCTGCATACCAAGACAGATACCCAGAATGGGCATATCCAGTTCTCTTGCGGCACGGTAAAGCTTTAAATCCCAGGTTGACCTGTATGGTCTTGGATTCCTGCTTCCCTGGTCTGTTCTGCCGAACAGATATGGAGAAGGATCTCCGCCGCCTGTGAGCACAAGAGCATCGAACTCCGCAAGTATTTCCACAGGGGTAATACTGTCCACCGGCAGAACTGCAAGCGGGAGAAGATCAGAGCGGTCAAGCAATGCGGCGTAACTGTGGTTCAGGCCGTACTGAAATGGACCGTATTCCCCGCTTATACCGGGTTCGTTGTCGTACCAGACCTGAGTTACCGCCAGTTTCAGCAATTTCCACCTACCCCGTCTGTGTCATTCGTCTCACTGCCGCAGCAGCCCCGTCTGCCAGTTCGTCGGGAATCTGTATTCCATTACCACGGGACTCAAGAGCTTTGAGAACCAGCTCGGGAGTAGTGTAGCCCATGTCGGGGCAGACAATATTCCCGGCAGCTTTGAATTCTTTACCGGGAAACAGAGTTTCCAGACGGTAGATCATACCCTCCTCTGTACCTATAATAAATCTGTCTGCAGCGGAGTTTTTCACATACTTTATCATTCCTCCTGTTCCAAGAACCTGATCTGCCTCCCACAGAAATACGGAAGGAGATTCCGGATGAACCAGAACTCTGGCATCGGGCCACTCCGCCTTTTTCTCCCTCAAATCCCGGATATCAGCACCGCTGTGGGCATGGCAGCCTCCAGGCCAGATATGAAGCTTCTTGCTCGTGTTCTCGGCTACCCAGGTTCCCAGGTTTCTGTCAGGGCCGAAGATAACTTCATCTGAAGGAGCGGCCTCAACGACCTCAATTGAATTCGCGCTTGTGCAGCACGACCAGGCTTCGGATTTAAGATCGATGGTGGAATTCACATAGATAACTGCCTCTGCACCTGGATAACGCTTCTTCATCCGCCTGAGATCGTCACCGCTCATACAGGCGGCCAGTGAACAGTCTGCGTCTGGCGCGGCAAGCACAACTGTGCTGTCGGGAGAGAGCAGTTTGGCGGTCTCCGCCATAAACTTAACACCACAGAACACCACAAGCTCCGCGGACTCAGATGCCGCGATACGGGAGAGTTCAAGAGAATCTCCCACAAAATCAGCTATGTCCTGTATGTTGCCCGGCTGGTAGCTGTGCGCAAGAATGACAGCACCACGATCATTCTTCAGCCTGTCTATCTCCTGCTTTATTCTGTTAGGCATAAGTATCTCCTTCGTATCTGTCTATGATACCGCCTCCAATGACGGAATCTGAAAGGAACATAACCCCTACCTGACCTGGAGCTACAGCCTTCTGCGAACGGTGAAATTTCACCACAACCTGTGTACCGTCTCCGTTCAGAAAAACATCTGCAGGCACAGCCGTCTTTCTGTAGCGGATCTGAACCATGCATGTAAACTTTTCTTCCACCGGTTTGTTCAGCCAGTTGATACTATTCAGAATACAGTATTCACTGTAAAGGTATTCTTCCTCACCGATTATCAGGCGGTTGCGAAGGATGTCCAGCCGTACCACATACTTCCTGCCGTTGTGGGCTCCGAAACCTTTCCTCTGCCCTGGTGTGTAACTGTCCAGCCCGTTGTGTCTGCCCACTGTGTTTCCATCTGTGTCCACCACATCTCCTGGAACACCAGCACCTGCCCTCTGGAAACACAGGTCCTGGCTTTCTCTTTCCAGGAAAGGAAGCCCGCTTTCAAGAACTTCTGCTCTTACATCACCTTTGTGACTTTTTGCAAGGGGGAAAAAGCAGCGATCAAGTATTTCCCCGGGTACAAGAGAGAGAAAATAAGACTGATCTTTGGTGGAATCCATCCCCCTCTCCAGCGTACTCACTGAATTCCCGGCGTAATGCCCTGTAACAAGACATTCTCCATGGCCAAGCATTGAGAATGGAACTGCCAGTTTGACCCTGGCATTGCACAGGGCACACGGATTGGGAGTTATGCCGGACCTGTAGGCATCAAGGGTAAACTGTTTTATCTGCGTGTTGAAAAGCACCCTGGCGTCGGCAACTGAAAACTCTATTCCAAGCTGTCGGCACGATTCATACGCCTGCTCCGGTGGGGTTCTGTGGCCGGTCTGCACGTAAACAGCCCTTACTGAACTGAACAGTCTGCTGCATTGCAGCAGGGCCGCGGTGGAATCCACACCGCCGGAAAGACACACCAGAGCCGAACTGCAGGAGTCAGGCCCCAAACTTTGCCAGTCTTCCTGCCGCTGCCAGAAGAAGCGGCATCAGTTCACTGCCTTTGAATGTGCCAAGGGCACCTGAAGCGGCTTCTCTCTCTGTAAACCTGCGGCTCCATCCGGTTCTCTGAGGCCCGCCATGGATAAGAACCGGTACCGGGTGCCAGCTGTGAAGTTTCATTGGGCAGGGAGTAGAGTGGTCACCTGTTATGCATATAACATCAAACCCGCACTTAACAAGTTCAGGAATTGCAGCGTCAAATTTTTCTATCTCCCGGACTTTTCTCTCATGATCACCATCTTCACCTGAACTGTCGGTGTACTTGTGGTGAAGAAAAACAAAATCTTTTCCTGCTTTAAGCGCGTTGTTCACAGCCACAACTTCCCCGGTGAGGTCTGCCGGGTTTGACTGGAACTGTTCCATACCGGCAAGAGAAGCCACACCGCGGTACATGGGGTAAAGAGCAACAGCTGCAGGGTTCAGCCTGTACCTGTCCTGCATGGTGGGAAGGTCTTCATGAAGGGCAAACCCTCGTAGAAGAAGCCCGTTCGCAGGTGACTTGTCTTTCAGTATCTCCATGGACTTGTCTATGAACTCGCCAACCACCTTTACTGCCGTAGCGGCATCTGAATCTGTAGCTGTTACCGGAACTGGCTTCTCGCCTGTAAGACCGGGATCCGTGTCGTGTATGTGCTCTGAAAGACCGGCGCCACGGAACACAACACACGCCCGGTGTTCTTTCACAGGTTCCACAAACACCTCAAACCCGGGAACTGACACCGCTTTAAGCTGGTCAACAAGTTCAACGCACAGATCAGTTGAAATTCTTCCTGCTCTTCTGTCCAGAATTACACCGTCTTCCCCCAGTGTGCAGAAGTTTATTCTTGCAGCAAGATCACCATGCTGCAACTGAAAACCAATACCCAGAGCAGCTAGAGCTCCTCTTCCAACAAGGTACTTTACCGGATCGTATCCAAACAGAGCCAGATGCCCCGGGCCGCTGCCTGGCGTGATACCTCTTCCAACAGGAAACTGCTGCCCAAGGGCTCCACCTTCCGCAAGGCTGTCCATGTTCGGGGTTTCAGCTTTTTCCAGAGGCGTTAAGCCGCCAAATTCAGGAATGGGGAGATCACCCACGCCGTCCATAACCGCCAGCAGTATTTTCCCCCCTTTTTTCAGAGCGAGCTGAGAAGCAAGATCAGAGGCCATTATGCACCCTCCTCTTCGTATTCAATAGAACTGCCCTGTGTTATCACACCGGCATGGAATGGCTTCTCCCCTGCCTGTCTGAGCAGCTCGATAACCTTTTCCGGTTCCGGGGTCACAATCAGAAAACCTGCACCCAGGTTGAACGCCCTGCGCATTTC
>QNDR01000019.1 GCA_003646025.1 Candidatus Fermentibacterota bacterium | reverse complement strand
TGCAACCACAGGGGCGTAGTGCAGTTCCTGTGTAACTACGGTGAGTCCGTTCTCAAGGATGGTTACAACCGGTTCTTCTGCAAACACAAGAGAGACAGACACCACAAGTATCAGGGAAATCAGTTTGCCCATAACAATCCGCCTTTTCAGAGTAATAGGATAGCAATAAGGTCTATTATTATGAAAACACAGAATACCGGCAAACACAGTTTGTGGTGTTTCGGAAACCAGTCAGACTTACACGGAATTAAAACAACCGCCTGTTAGAACTCCGCCTGTATTACGCTCTGGTCAAGCTTCCAGGTTCCATCTTCTTTGACCAGAAGCAGTTCGAAAGGCTGGGGCAGATCAGTGACATTGAAAAACACTTTTGTGCTGTCTCCCTGCGTTTCAAAACCGGACACAACAACATTCTGTCTGGGCGGGAGTTCAGCTGCGAAGGCTGGGGAGGTAAGGATTGTCTCTATAAAATCTGTGGAATTCCAGGCTGACAGTTGCTCCGTGGTAATTTCAACACCCAGCTCACTGGAGATCTGCGCAACGGCATCTTCCGGTTGAAGTTTTATCATCATCAGCATCATTCCGATCAGGCCGTTCGACTCAGTCGAAATACAGTTTTGAAAGCTTTCGGCATCAGCAGAATACACGGCATCCAGCAGTGTGTCGAAGTCCTGCTCGGGGTTTCCAGCAAAAACAACTCCAGCCGCAGCAAGAAGAACAAGCACTATTTTCAAAATATTCCTTCCGTAAAATGTATCGTGACTGCAAACATAAACGGTTGTATCTGGGAACGCAGGTAATGTTCCGCTTCTTTTTTCAGGAAACTTGCAGAAAAAAATTCTTGACGAATATAATTCAAGCTGTTATGCTCTGTTTCGATAGAAAGTACAAACACAAACAAAGGAGTTATCTATGCCGGATTCTAAGCTTGTTTTATCAATCCCGCAGGGAATAACCACAGCTACTTCACTTGGTATTGAGGGCCTTGCAAGGCACTACAGCCCGGGTTCCGGCAAACACTTTACAGGTCGAAAACTGTTTGTAGAACTGGCAGTCAAAGATGGTCAGCCTGATTTTGCATACCTGGATGACGGTGGATGGCGGGATGCGGAGACGGATTCTGTAACTGCCCTGGCAGCCGCAGATGCCGGTAATCGAACAAAAACAGCTCTTTCGAACAATGCTTTCTCATGTACTCCAATACAGGCGTACAGGAACATCTTCCTTGTAAAAACTGCGGGTCATGTAATGGCAATGGAGAATGCCGGGTTGCTTCATACCTTCAAAACGAAAGACTGCCACGAAGGGATGTCCCTTCCCGAAGTGGTGGAAGCCACAGGTTATCCTGATAATTCACCAGGACGCAGTCATCTCTACCTGGTGATGTGCCCGATTCAGCTTCTTCTGCTTTCAAACCTTTCTCCTGTGGAGTATGCCTGGTACGCCACACACAGGCCGGGAAAGGTGTTCCGTCAGGTTATTTTTACCGAGCTTAAAAGCGTGCAGTCACGGCTTGCCGCAGAGAGCCGTTTTGTTGATGCACAGCAGGAAATCAATACCAATCCGGAAAAGAAAACAAAAACCATCGTATCCGGCGACTGTATAAACGAAGTTCCCTTCAGGGCATGGTGTGGCTATGATGACAACACCGAGGGTGGCTTGTATGTTGGAGATCAAACTCACATAAACCGGTGGCGCTTCCCGGACAAAATACCGGTAGACTGGGACAGGGCAAGCTGCTGAACTTACGGAATCCGGGCGCAGGGGGCAACAGTGACATTCGGAAGTACCATATCGGTACAGACACAGGGTTTTTCTGATATTGTTGACATTACGGAACAGGTTCAAACCACGATAACAGAGTCAGAAATCATGAACGGAATCGTGAATGTAACTGCAATTGGTTCCACGGCCTCGGTTACTACCATCGAATACGAGCCTGCTCTGGTCATTGATATGCAGGAACTCTTAAACAAACTCGTTCCTGAAACAATCAGGTCACGGCACTCGGAAACATGGGGTGATGACAACGGATTTTCCCACATGAGAGCAACCCTTATGGGTCCGGGAACCACGCTTCCGGTTGAGCACGGAAAGCTGTTAACCGGAACATGGCAGCAGGTTGTTGTAATCGATCACGACAACCGTCCCAGAAACAGACAGATAAGAATTCAGATCGTGGGTACGACCGACTGAACTCCAGAATTCGTGCACAGTTCGATTCAGGTCATTTCAGCAACAACAGCAACCGCATTGCTCCTGGTCGGTGGTTCTGTCGCGATGCAGTTCAAGCAGTTCAAGCAAGTCACCTGAACAGCAATTGCCTGATGGATTCAACTCGGCGCACTGGTTTCCTGTGCAAGCCTGTGTTTCATCCTGAATTTGTGCCAGTGTACTGCAGCCATTCTTTATAGCTTCTACAATGGTTCCTTTGTTTATCTGCCTGCAGTAGCAGACAATCTGTGAATCAGCTACCAGGTTCCAGTTTTTCATTGTACATCCTTTCATCTGAAACAAATCAACTGAGTCGAATCCAATAATAATATACTTAATTGGTATCTTATTGTAAGGGGAAAAGAATTCCGAATTACAGGCAGTATTCTTAGTGCTTGCTGCTTGCTGCTTACTGCATAGAAGACCCGGTGTACAATTGCAGTATAAGGCATAGTCGTTCATAAACTCGCACTTCATCCCTTGCCTGCGATGGATTCGCTGATGATACTACATGCAACGAACGAGGGGGTGTCGCGCTGGATGGGCATCCCTGGTTGTTGTTACATTCTACAGGAGGACACAATGGGTTCATTTCCAAGTGACATTGATATTGCAAGCAAGACTAAACCTCGCCCGATTGAGGAGATAGCTGAAAAGCTGGGGCTGAAACCGGAAGACCTTGACCTGTACGGAGATGATAAGGCCAAGGTACATCTGGATGCTCTTCAGAAAAGAAGAAAAGGGCAGGGCAAACTTGTTCTTGTTTCGGCTATTACCCCGACACCTGCAGGTGAGGGAAAGACTACTGCAACAATTGGCTTAACCCAGGGGCTTGCAAAAATAGGTGAGAATGCGTGCTGTGCCGTTCGCGAACCTTCCCTTGGCCCCATATTCGGAATAAAAGGAGGGGCTGCTGGAGGTGGGTACTCTCAGATCATTCCCATGGAAGATATAAATCTTCACTTCACAGGAGATATGCACGCTATTACTGCTGCCAACAACCTGCTGTGCGCAGCGATAGACAACCATCTGCATCAGGGAAACGGCTGCCTGCTTGATCCCCGAACCGTAAGTTTCCGCCGCGTTATGGACATGAACGACAGATCCCTCAGGAACACCGTTATCGGGCTTGGTGGAAGAACTCAGGGTGTTCCCCGGGAGACAGGTTTTGATATTACCGCAGCCAGCGAGATAATGGCAATACTGGCGCTGGCAAACGACCTTGATGATTTAAAGCAGAGAATTAACAGAATTTTCATTGGTCTTACCTACGACAGAAAAGAAATTCGCGCAGAAAAAATGGGTGTTACCGGCGCAATGGCCATGCTGTTGAAAGATGCTATCAAACCGAATCTGGTGCAGACCCTTGAAGGAACACCGGCATTTGTACACTGTGGTCCTTTTGCAAACATAGCCCATGGATGTAACTCCATTCTTGCCACGAAGATGGCTGTCGCTTTTTCAGACTGGGCGATAACAGAGGCAGGGTTCGGTTTCGACCTTGGAGCAGAAAAATTCTTTGATATCAAGTGTCAATACGGTAATCTTTGCCCTTCACTGGTTGTTCTGGTTGTAACATGCAGAGCCCTGAAGATGCACGGTGGGGCTAAAAAGAGAGACCTTAAAACTCCCAATATCGAGGCTCTTGCCGCAGGACTTCCCAACATGGAAAAACATCTGGAGAACATTGGTAAATTTGGTCTGCCCGCTGTTGTGTGTGTTAACAAATTTGCGACAGATACAGATGAAGAAATTGAGCTGGTTGTTGAGAGATGCAAAGAGCTGGGTATTAATGTGGCCGTTGGTGAAGGTTTCGCGAAGGGCGGAGAGGGCATGAAAGATCTTGCCCGTCTGGTTGTGAATAATGCAAAGAACTGCGCAGGAACATTCAAGCCTCTGTACGACTGGAATGATACGGTAGAGAACAAGATCGAAACTATCGCGAAGGAAATCTACGGAGCAGAGCATATAGACTTCACCGCTCAGGCGAAAAAAGACCTGAAGACGATCAGGAAGTTCGGATATAACAAACTTCCTATATGTATCGCTAAAACGCAAAAATCCCTTTCAGACAATCCAAAACTGCTTGGAAGACCCAAGGATTTTGTTGTAACGGTACGGGAAATAGAAATTTCAGCTGGTGCCGGATTCCTTGTCCCCATAACAGGAGACATTATGAGGATGCCGGGTTTGCCAGCAGAACCTGCGGCAGAGAATATGGATGTTGACAACGATGGCAAAGTTAAAGGACTTTTCTAGAATCTGACTGGGGGGCAACGCAACCTCTCTCTTCCATGAATCCCCTGTTTTACAGGGTTTCAGTTGGTCTGCACCGCCTGTTCAGGCGGTGCAGGCTTGTTCTTGACAGCAGAAAGTACATTTTTCAGAAAATGGTCCTTTTCATTCTGGAAACTCAGTCAGAAAGCAGAAACAATTCCCGTTGCAGTTGAAACTGAATAAAGAGCAGTTCGCGGTGTACAATGTGCAACAGGTTATCAGTGTTCTTTCAGGGAGGGCGAAGTGAAGGGTATACTGGTGTGTGTATTTCTGGTTTCTGTTGTGTATGGGGCAGGGTGGACAGTTCTCTGCCGACTGCCGGACAGTTTTCAGTTTTCAGAGTCGGGAAAGTATGAGAATGGGAACTGCTGTTTCAAGTTTACAGAAAAAGTTGCTGAAGGTTCTTTCCTGAGAGTTGTGGATGCGGAAGAAAACTACACACCGGCAGACAGAGAACTGTACGGTTTTCCCGTTCCATCTGGAGAAGACAGTTACACTGCTGTGCCTTTCCCGATAGACATTGAAAGTCCCTGCACTTTCGCAGGGGTAACGAAAACTGATGCTTCAGGCGATACACTGTGGACAGTAATGCTGGACAGTCTGGAAGAACGGGAAGACATACCTCCATCGATCATACCATGTGCAGGGGGAGGTTGCTTTGCCGTCTTTCCACCGGATCGGGATTTTAACTGGAAGGTATACCGTCTAAGTGATTCAGGCGATGTGCTTATGCAGGGCGAATTCCGCTTGCAGGGAGGGCCTGTTATCGGTGTGTCAGATGTTGTTGAAACCGCGGATTCCAGTTTTCTCATAAGCGGAACTACCGACAACCTGGGTATGAACATATTTGCCTTTCTTGTGGGAATTGACGGCAGCGGCAGGCAGTTCATCGAGTTGAAGGAGGATCTTCGTTTTCACGCCGGTGCGGAAAGCATTGAACTGGACAATGGAGGCAGTATCTATCTTGCAGGTTACACCGGATGTGAAAGAGATGACGGATTTTTTCTGCCTCCACAGGATTCTGATGTTTTCTTAATAAAGCTGGACCCAGCAGGAAGGGAGCTGTGGCGTACTGTCTTCCAGTATCCTCGCGAGAACAGACCGCTTGCAATGGAGGTTGCAGAAAATGGCGATGTTCTTGTGCTGATAAGAAGTTTCGATTACCAGTTCAATGGTACAAAGGATTCTCTTACTCTTTTGAGATATGGTGAGTAACCGGCCGGATGCCGGAAACAACAAGTTGAAACAAAGCAGCTATCCAGGAAATTCTCTTCCAGCCTGTGAGGTATCGCAGGTTGAGTATTGTCGGTATTTTATTGCCTCGCCTCAGGTTAATTAGAATGGTCCCTCTACCTTCACCGCAGTTTCTCAGAGACTGAATTGCCACACCCGGAACGGGAGCAGACAGCTCATCACGTGCTACATAAAGAACAGTTGCTACAGCCGCCCCGAGACCGGTTCTGAAAGCGTTCACAGTGAATTGATCCCAGCTTTCTGCTTCGCTGACTTTGGAACAGAGAAGGCTGATGTCCGTCCACCACACAGGACGCAATGCATTGTTTGTAAGCAGGTGTATTATTACCAGCAGAAGGGCATTGTGCCAGGCAAAACCTGAAAGACCGGGCCCGATCGGCCTTGCATTCAGGAACAGATCTGCCGGAAGCCTGCCGGGAAAAGTAGCGGGGAAGTAGAAAATATGGGTGTGCAGTTCAGCTAAAACTCCCTGTTTGACCATCTTCATTTCGGAAACAATACCTGAGGTGAAAATGCCATCTCCGTGGGAAGTTTTTCGCCATCCGTTTTCAAAAAAGATACTGAGAGTCCGGTGGCGATTTTCCTCTGTCACGAAAAGATCCGCATCACACATAGGCCTTCCCCCTGGAAACGGGTAGACAGTTCTGGCCAGGTCAAAGCCTTTTACTGCCCAGACTGTTATTCCTTCTGTTTTCAGTTTCTGAAGAACCGGTTTCAGGGTCTGTTCAAGACGAAGCCACATTGCAGCGCCTGCCAGGCTGATTTCCGTTCTTCCCGTTTCCTCAGCAAGCAGTGAGGTAAGACCGTGAGATTCCCCGGGGTCAGGTCCTGAGTAATCTCCTTTGATGGCCCCGGAGAGAAGCCATCTGCAGGCTGCTTTTGTGACCGCGTCAGGTTGTGCCGCTTTTTCCATACTGCAATGGATACTTCAAAGGGCAGGATATTACAACCCTCTGTGTGCTGTCCGCTCCAGTTTGGCTCTGCGGGAAATGCAATTTAGATTACAGTCATGAAAGACAAAACCAGCAGAAGAGTGATGATTGGAAGAGCAGTATCGCTTGTGTGGCGAAGCAGCAGAAAGCTGACCGTAGCCAGCCTGTTTCTTACAGTTGTACAGGGACTTCTTCCACTGGTTCCTCTGTATCTGATGAAACTGCTCATTGACTCCATTGAAACGGCTGTAAGTTCAGGGGGAACCGGCTCTTTTTACCATATAGGTGTTCTTGTTGCGATTATGGGTGGTACAGCTCTTGTGTCTGCACTTGTCAAGTCTGTTTCCGGAATTGTTGAACTGACCCAGTCCAGAGTGGTCACAGATTACATGCAGGACATTCTGCACAGAAAGTCTATTGAAGTTGACCTTGCCTACTACGAAGATTCAAAGTTTTACGACACAATGCACAGAGCGCAGGGTGAGGCGCCATACAGACCTACAAGTATCGTTAACGGACTGATCAGAACAGTTCAGAGCAGTATTTCGCTGCTGGCGATGATAGGGCTTCTTCTGTCGTTTCACTGGTCGGTCGCCCTGATTCTTCTTGCAGCTGCACTGCCTGGCGTATTTGTAAAACTCAAGTTTTCAAAGGTGAACTGGCTGTGGCAGCGAAAAAGAACCGAAACAGAGAGAAAAGCATGGTACAAACACTGGCTGCTTACCTCTGTTAGTCACGCCAAGGAGCTTCGTCTTTTTGGACTGGGAGAGCATTTCAGAGCGATGTACATGAACCTGAGAGTAATTCTGCGAAAGGAAGTTCTTGGAATCGCGAAAAAACGGGCGGTTTCCGATTTTGTCTCGCAGATTGCCGCAACAGCTCTCATATACGGTTCATTGGCTTTTATCGCCAGACAGGCCCTGGCAGGGCTGATCACCATAGGTGGGCTGGTGATGTACTTCCAGGCATTTCAGAGAGGGCTGGGTTTTCTCAAAGGGCTTCTGGGAAGCCTGGCAAGCCTGTACGAGGGCAATTTGTTTTTGTCCAACCTGTTTGACTTTCTTGATATAGAGCCGTCCATAACCGATCCTTCAGATCCGGAGTTATTCCCCGAAAAAATTACTCAGGGTGTATTGCTTGATCATGTAGACTTCAGTTACTCTTCCAGAAATGAAAAGGCTCTTAACGATGTATCTCTGGTTATCAGGCCAGGTGAAATGCTTGCTCTTGTAGGGGAGAACGGGTCAGGCAAAACAACACTGGTTAAACTGCTGTGCAGGCTTTACGACCCGTCGTCCGGCACCATAAGCGTTGACGGTATACCAATACGGAACTTCGCGGTAGATGATTACAGAGGGAACATAGGGGTGATCTTTCAGGATTATGCAAAATACCATCTTACTGCGAAAGAAAACATCAGACTGGGTGACATAAAAAACTCTCCCGATGATTCTGCAATACACACAGCAGCGCAGGCAGCAGGCGCTGATGCACTCATCAGCGGACTGCCACAGGGATATGAAACTGTTCTGGGAAGATCCTTCAAAGACGGCAAAGAGCTTTCAATTGGAGAATGGCAGAAAATTGCCCTCGCAAGGGCCTTTATCCGTGATGCCCCTGTGGTAATTCTGGACGAACCCACCAGTGCTCTGGATGCACAGGCGGAACAGGCAGTATTCGAAAAATTCAGGGAGCTGGCCCGCGGCAGGACATCTGTAATAATCTCGCACAGGTTTTCTACAGTGCGAATGGCAGACAGAATCGCCGTTATGGATCACGGCAGTATTACAGAGTACGGTACCCACGACGAACTACTGAAAAAAGACGGTAAATACTGCAAAATGTACACCGCCCAGGCCAGTGCTTACAGCTGAAATCCGTATTGTATGGCGTTCTGTTACTCCAGATTACCACTTACGGAAACAACAACAAAACCGCCCTGGCTTGTTGCTCTCTTAAAAACCTCTCCGTCGCTGTATATGGTTACCGTAACTGTACCTGTTTCTTCCCTGTTTTTTGCGTAGAGGTACACATAGTCTCCAGGGTCTGCCGACAGTGTGTAAGACCATGGCAGAGACACATTGGCCATCTGTGATATTCCCCCTTCTCCGTTATCAAAAGATATATCAACAGAACCGGCACTTCCGGTAACCTCGTACCTGACGCTTATCGAAGCATCGAAAGGGTTGGAGCAGGCAAGTGTAAAACACGCTGACAGTATGAAAAAAAGTGATTTCATGGTTTCCTTCCGCTCAGCCTGCCTCTATTATACGGTCTTGAGGGAGCGTGCGTATACGCCGTTACGAGAGGAACTGTGATGCTTTATTTGTTGCCACTGATACTTGCAGCCGGAATTTGTGTTTCAGGTACCTCCTACTATCGGTATGTGGATCTCTCTCCAGCTATAGACCTCCTGCCAAGGGCAGAGGTAGACTCTGTGCCAGCCGGGCGGATGGTCTGCTACAGGCTTACAACGTTCGGCGACTCTCTTGAAGTGCTGAAACTTGACCGCGGAATTCCTGTATCTGCATTCGGATTTCAGGGGGGCATAACAGTTGTCTACAGCGATTCTGTAATTGTGTGGCAGGGCATCGAAGACAGTTTATCGGGATACAGAATAGATCTGAACGATGCAGGTCAGCCGGTTCTGCTCACCGGACAGGACGGGGTACCTGTGAAGGAACTGATCTGGGAGAATGATTCTACAATGATTTCTTTCCCTCTGGATTCAGAAGGAAACAGAGCTGGAATCAAGCTTGATCCAGTTTACTCAGGTGCAGTACTCCGGCTGGACAGCACTGGAACTCTTGAATACTCCAGGTATGAAACACTGACAGCTGAGGGATGGCAGTACAATCTGGACAGCAATCACAGGATACTGCTTAAAAGGGCAGTCGGCCATACCGGTGAGACGGTTGTAACATCAGATGGCGTGGCAGTTATAGAACACACCTACGACAATGCTGGAAACATGACGTCCACTCGGTTTATTAATGCTGATGGAGAACTGCTACCCTATAATTACTCTGCTCCCGAGACTGGTAATTACAGTTTTGATGAGAATGGAGTTGTAGAAAATCAGGTAGTGGTTGCATACATCGAGCGGCAGTTTGATGTGAATTCACTTTGTATTCTTGAAAGATACATTGATACCAGCGGAAAACTCACAGAAAATCTCCAGGGTGTGGCTTCAGTTGTATACAGAAGAGATGTGTCCGGTGGAATTTCTGAATCTGTGTGGCTTGATCTCAACGGTGCCAGAACAGAGATAAACGGTATCTGCATTGCCAGAAGGCTGTTCGACGAGCGCGGAAGGGTGATAGAATCATCTACATACAATGCAGAAGGTGAAATTGCGGAGTTCCCGGGAGGATTTGCGTATACCAGATTTTCTTATACTGACAACGGGCAGCCCGAACTGATTTCCTACTACGACCACAGAGGGCTGCCTGCTGTCAACTCCACTCTGGGTTGCCATGCCAGGAGTTTTGTTTACGATGACTCTGGGAGATGTCTTGAACACAGGTATCTCGATACTTCGTACAATCTGGTGAATCTGCTAACCGGTTACGCCAGGGTTGTAACCGTTTACGGCGAGAACGGTGACTTTCAGGAACAGCATTTCTTTGACAGTGACGGGGTAGAAGTTACGCTGTAGCAGCAGGAGCGGGAGGCCCGCCCCTGCACGCTATGCAACTATTCAAATCCGGGAAGTTCTCCATAAAACACTCTGGGGTAGTCTTCCGGGTCCGCGTCAAAGCAGATGAAGCTATCCCGGCATATGATGGTTGTCCAGTTTTTTGCTCTCGCCCCGACGTCAAGTGCTGCAGTGAACAGTATGTTGCCATCAAGATCGTACACATCAAACGCAGATGTTGCAGATGTTCCCCTGGATACCCAGAGCCTGTTCAAACCATCAACAAACATCGCACTGATTGAAGTTCTGTACGGATCCGGTTCCCAGTGAGCCATAGATGCAGGCATTCCATTTGCAATCATCCTCGAGGTAACCAGCTCCGCTTCAAGTTCGATCTCGGTCTGTGTCTTCTGTACCCTCTGGAAGTCCTCATTTTCAAAGGTGAAGATCTCTTCACCATCTGCAGTCCAGGCGGTGAATGAGTAATCTTCTGTAGACATGGGAGCAGTAAATACGGTTCCGTCTTCTGTGGCAGTAAACAGAACAATGTCATCTTTCAGTGTGCTGAGGTCTGATGGATCAAAAGCAGACATTTGGCTGTAGTAAACGACAACGGGAGCAGAGCTTTCCATATTCCATTTACCAACGGTGAATCCCATGAACATACCGTCCTCATTCTGCTCAAAATCCGGTTTCATCCCAATTATTTCCATACCGCTGATTGCGGTGATAACAGTCGGGGGAGAGGGCATGAACCCTGAAGTCTCAGCGAGATAGTCATAGTTCTCATCAAAGTAAACCAGTTTTCCTCCTGCTCCATCTGATACCACAAGCCCGCCTTCAGGCATGAAAGTCATTCCGGTAGGTAACTGGAATTCTCCCGGGCCGCTCCCGTTTCTTCCGATCCTTCTGATGAACTCACCGTCGGGGGTGAACAGGGAAACTGCTGATTTCCGAGCATCAAGAATCGCTATATCTCCGTCTTTTGTGAATTCTGCACCAGCAATTGTGCCGAACACGAAGTTGCTGTCACCCAGTTCTATGCCGATTGAGTCCGTTACAGTCAGGTACTCATCGGCATCTGGAAGAACATATACATCGTCTTCGGCGGTTGAATTGTCTACTGTATCTGCGCCGTCTGAAGTGTCTTCTGATGGCTGCGGTGAACCGCATCCGGTGATAAGCAGCAGAGCCAGAGGCAGTAGTAACAGGTATTTCATTAAAGTATCCTTTCTTTTTTCATAAAACCAGGTTCCAGATTTTGAAATATCGTGTCAGTTCTGTATTTGTCAACTTTTCAGGTTGATAAGGTGTGTCATTGCATCAAGATGTTTCATCAGGCCAAGCCTTCCATTTTTTGTGAGTCTGTACCAGCTTACGGGTTTGCGGTTTCTGAATTCTTTGTTTACTTCTATAAAACCTTCAATCTCCAGCTTTCGGAGCTGAGCCCCAAGATTCCCATCGGTTTCGTCAAGCAATTCTTTCAGCCTGCTGAACGAGAGGGCTGTGTGTCTGGCAAGCAGCACGCAGATACCGAGCCTTGACCTGTGCCCGAGAAGTTTGTTCAGATTGTTCAGTGTATCTGCTATTTGTTCACTGCGCTCCGCTGGCATTTTTCTTACCTTTGTGTACAGCCACAGCTGTAAGAGTTATTGCCAGAAGCATACCCATTGCAGTCCATACATATCTGTCTAGAAACAGGGCTGCGGTAAACCCGGCCATCATTATTCCTGCAAGATACAGAAAGTATCTGTCGAACAATACACCCGCTCCCCACCAGCCCATGGCCACTACCAGAAGAATTACCTGACTTATAACAGCTCCGTGTATAAAACCTCGAATTCCCAGAAGAACAGCCAGAATTGTGATTGTAAGCAATCCGCTCCAGTAGATGGCGTGTTTTTTTCCTGTTCCGGCATCAAGTTGTCCTCTGGCTCTCCCGGTTTTCCGACCTAGAAAACCGCTGAGTAATCCACCCAGAGGCGAAGCAATCATCCAGAAGAATCCCACATACTTTGGAGCGAAATCAACAAGAGAGAATCCCACGGCAATAATTGCAGCCCACAAAATGAACACAGAGGGTGGGTTCATTATCCGTTCAGACTTATCCACCAGGCTTTTTACATATCCGAGATCCTCTTCAATTTTTTCACTGGTCATTTATGTCCTTTCTGAATGCAGAGTACTCTAAATAATAGAGTATATGCGACCAGCCGTCAAGTGGCCGTTGAAAAGGCTTTCAGAAGGGTTTTACCGCTGTAACATTCTGCCAGACAGTTTTGATCCTATTAAGGCCATCTGTACTTTTAGTTACTGATATTACCGTTAAACCACTACTCTCTATGTGTTCAACCCACCAGTCTATGCTCTTGAGGGTGAATAGTCTGGAATCAGAAGCTGGCTGCTCTTCCCTTTCTGTACAAATGGAAATAAAGAGGATACCACCTGGATAAAGAGCATCTGAAATACAGTCGATTGTTCTCTCTATACCAGGTAATGAAAGATGCATAAGCGCAGCAATGGAGTATATGCCGTGGTACTTTGTGCCCATTTTCTTAATGCCACCAGGTAACCTGACCAGTTTCAGATGCTTTTGAAGCCCGGGGTGTAAAACAGCCGCCTGGGCAAGCATGTTTTCGCTACCGTCTGTTACAGTAAATGTTTTTACTCTGGAGTTGCTTAACAGAAACGCAGCGTCTCTCCCTGAACCGCAGCCAAGCTCAAGCAGAGTTTCGCACCGGCCCACTGCGGAAAGCAGCTGAAGGTGAAGCTCTCTCACATCTGCAGTCTCGTACCTGGAGGCAAGATCACGAGCGCTACGCTGGTACTGCTTGAGAGTGTATTCTTCCTTTTTCATAATTCCAGTGATGCTTCAACTAATTTCATGAACATTTTTACACCATAGGGGATCAGATCATCGGGGAAGTAATATCCGGGGCTGTGCAAAGGTGCAGTATCCAAACCGGCACCGAGACCAAACAGTGCGCCGGGATAGCGACTGGTAAAATGGCCGAAATCTTCAGACCAGGTAAAAGGTTTGTCTGGGAAAATAGTTTTGTATCCCAACTGTTCTGCTGATACTTTTACCATTGAAGAAGGGATATCTGAATTCACAGTGGCAGGAAACTCGTCTGTCCAGCGGATGCTGTAACTGAGTTGTTCACGGCCTGATATTGAAGCTATTTCATTCACAACAGTTTCTGAAAGTTCGTTAAGCTCTCTGTTTGCAGGAGCTCGAAGGGTGGCCATCAGTACAGCGTTATCAGGATTCGTTCCAAATGAGTTGCTGCCAAGCCGCAAATGAACAACAGTTGCGAAAACACCATCCTTGTATCTGGAGATCTCTCCAAGAAAGCGGCCAATGGAGAACAATGCGCTGGCTGGGCTTATTCCCTCCTGTGGAAGAGCGGCATGAGAGCTGCGACCGGATATGTTCAACACCAGACCCTTTGAAGCGCTGGCAAAAGTTCCCCGCCTTGTTATCACAGAGCCAAGGGGAAATCCTGGAAGATTATGCAGAGCAAAGCAATAGTCTGGTGTAAAATTCAGCTGTGTTATTACACTCAAGGCCCCCTCGCCATTCTCCTCTGAGGGCTGAAAAAGAAGAACAACAGTGCCTCGAGCCAGCTCTGCCTCAGCAAGTTGTTCGGCTACACCGCACATTATAGCCATGTGACCGTCGTGCCCGCATTTATGAGAAACTCCGGGATTTTGAGACCCGAAATTAGCCTGTTCGGCTTCCGGGATTGGCAGTGCATCCATATCGCATCGAAGCAGAACAGTATTGCCTGGCATCTTACCTTTGTATTTCACAGCTATGCCGTGGCCGCCCAGATTACGGGAAAGTGAGGCAGGGCGAAGTTTTGACAGGAATTCAAAGAGAATATTTGAAGTAAAGACTTCCTTACCGGAAACTTCCGGTAGTCTGTGTAATTTATGTCTCAATTCGACAAGCCCGTTACCTGTCATTGACTACACCTCTTCTTTCCACAGGACATTGTAGAGGACGCCAGCTGCTGATCAATCGAAAGAGAGGAAAGGAAAAACAATAAGCTTATTCCCTCTTTACTGATCCAGCCATAGCAGTAGTGCCTTGCGGCAATCGGTTTCCTTTACCCCCGAGAGCCTCACGGATCTTGCCTGCAAGGGCGTGAATGGTAAAAGGCTTCTGGATAAAAACCAGCCCCTCTTCAAGAACGCCGTGTTGAGCAATAATTTCGTTGGTGTAGCCAGACATAAAGAGAACCCTGGTGTCAGGAGATATCTTATGAATTTCCTTAAAAAGCTCTTTGCCATTCATCTTGGGCATTACTACATCGGAAAGCAGCAGATCTATCCTTCCCTGGAAAGATCCTGCAATAGCAATTGCTTCAGTCCCGTCTTCAGCAGGAACCACAAGATAACCCTGCTGTTTGAGAAGAGCAAGAGTCAGAGCCCGAACCCGCTCGTCATCCTCTACCAGAAGAATTGTATCGGTACCTGTTTTTTGCAGTGATACAGATTCTTTCACGCCATCGTTCGAGCGGACTGGCTCAGCTGCAGCTGGAAGATAGACAAGGAAAACGGTGCCTCCCCCGGGTCTGTTCTGAACCTCGATAATGCCACCGTGCTGCTTGATAATGCCCTGTACCGTAGACAGCCCCAGCCCTGTTCCGTGCTCCCCCTTGGTAGAATAAAAGGGTTCAAACATGTGCTGCTTCACCTCTTCGCTTACTCCGCATCCGGTATCACTTACTGAAAGCAAAAGAAAGGAACCTGGAAGAACCCCGCTGTATCGACTGGTGAATTCCTCTTCAAGAAGAACACTTTCAGTTCCAAGAGTCAGAGATCCTCCCTCCGGCATGGCGTCTGCGGCGTTTACCGCAAGGTTCATCAGTACCTGTTCTACCTGACCTATATCTGCCATAACAGGTGTGGTGTGATCAGAAAGGTTCAAAATAATCTTAATGTCTTCCGGAATTGTTCGTTTAAGCAGCTTCTCCAGATCGGAAATAATTCTGTTCATGTTCAGGGGTTTGTAGTTCAGGGTCTGCTTTCGGCTGAAAGCCAGAAGCTGATGAACCAGATCTCTTGCCCGAAGCCCTGCGTGTATTACTTCATTTACAGAATCTCTTCGCGAATCCCCAGGGCCAAAATCACCCAGTAGCAGTTCACTGTATCCCAGAATAGGAGTAAGCAGGTTGTTAAGATCGTGGGCAATCCCACCTGCAAGGCGTCCAATGGATTCCTCTTTCTGCGACTGCCTGTATTGTTGTTCCAGTTTTAAATTCGCTGTAATATCACGCTTTACTGCAACATAGCTTATAATTTTGCCAGAGCTATCAAGCACAGGTGTGATCGTTGCCTCTTCGGTGTACAGTGTTCCATTCTTTTTTTTGTTGACGAATCGACCGCTCCAGGTATTGCCACCGGTGAGAGTGTTCCACAATTCCCTGTAAAAGGAAGGATCATGTTCTCCACTTTGTAAAACCCTGGGATTCTGACCATAAGCCTCGGCTCTGGTGTACCCGGTAATCTGCTCGAAGGCAGGATTTGTGTATTGTATTACTGCTTCAATATCTGTAATTACAATGGTCTCTGCTGACTGTTCGATGGCAGTTACCAGCAACTCTCTTTCTTTCTGCACTTCTACTATATCAGTAACATCACGCAATGCTTCTATAACATGGGTAACTTTGCCGTCTGTGCCTTTCAAAGGGGAGAGCAGAACATCATAGTACCGGGCAATACCGCCTGAATCTATGTGAATGTGCCTGCTGGAAATCGGTTCACCGGTTTCAAACACTTCCAGCAACCGGCAATCGTTGTTTTCTTTCTCATGGCATGGAACGCTGCTTGAATGGGCTACTTCGTAACAGAACCGCCCTATTACCTCTTTCCGGTTGTATTCTGTATTATCCAGGAAAGAGTTATTCACATCCACAACCCTGTAATCACTGTCAATAACAATAATATTGTCGTGCAGCGAGTGAAGCAGGGTGTGGTAATACAGTTCTTTTTCTTCCTGGGCAAGTTCTGCCTCTTTGTGTGATGTAACATCGTTAAAAATGGCCACGATCTCTCCGGTATCAATCTTGTAAACAAAGTGCTCACGCCACCCCGATATCCTGTCATCCCCGTAAAACACCGGTTCATTAAGACATGACTCCCCGGTTCTCCAGACTTTTCTGAGCATATCAAGAAGCCCGTTCCCGATCACTCCGGGAAACACATCAGTAACACGCTTCCCTGCAACAAATTCTTCAGTGACTTTGTTCATCCTCTGTGCGGCAGGGTTCAGCTGAGTAAATTCGAAATCTTCCCCGTCACTAACGCTTTTGAAAACGGCAACACCACTGCTCATGTGATTGAACATGCTCTTCAGCCGCATTTCACTTTTCTGCAGCTCGTTTTCCGCATTTTTCCGGTCAGTAATATCTCTTGAGATACCCTGTATCCCAATGGGCTCTTCACTACTATTGAAAAGTACGCGCCCTTTGATCTCCAGAGGGATAAAACGCCCGTCACTGTGCCGCATATCAGCCTCAACCACAACAGGGTCAGACCCAATTCCACTCTTTATCATTTCAGCGATTGTTTTTTTGAGCATGGTATAAATATCTTTATCAACGATCTTACTCACACATGAGCCAACAATACTTTCGGGAGAATACCCAAGCACTGTCTGTATTGCAGGGGTGACATATGTGATATTCAGATCAAGATCCACCATCCAGATAATATCAGAGGTGTTGTCTTCCAGAAGACGGAACAGTTCGCTGTTTGCCTTAAGGGCTGCTTCTGCCTGGCTTGATTCAGAAACATCGTGAATCACAAACATAGACCGTTTCTGCTCAGACCAGTTCGTTACAGTTGCCGATATTTCAACAACCGCTTCAGTTCTATCTTTTCTCGAGATTATGCACGTGCAGACGGGTTCAACAAGTTTGCCAGCCATGACATCTTTCATGAGCTGTTCGAAAGTTCTGCCGTTTGAGGAACTGTCAAGATCATGGCTGTTCATTTCAAGAAGCTCTTCAGTGCTGTAGCCTGTTATCCGGGCAAATCCGGGATTGACGAAAATGTGATTTCCTTCTTCGTCAGTAACCACCACACCATCCGGCAGGTTTTCAACCAGATTCCGGAAGTTCTGCCCGCTGTTGATGGTCTTGTCGGCAACAATGTGGCTTTCCCTCATGGAATCCGACGCCATGAATCCTCCCTGCCTGAAACGGACAATACAGCAGCGAATCTTGCAGTGTCAAGACGTTTTCTGAATTACAAAAAGGTTCAGCCCTGCCGGTGGAGGTGATCCAGGAAACATGGTCTGGGATGAAACTGTTCCGGCTGCATAGCAGGCAGAAACACTTACAGGTGACCAGCAACAGGATAAGATCTTTACAGAAACGAATTTCTACTACAGAATTTTTCGGTATGAATATGTCTTTCCGCACTCTTGCAGACAACTCTGGGGATGAAAAGCCAGGAGCTAGATGCAGCCGTCACTGTCACTCCGTTATAAGTAGTCTTTCCTTCTGCATAACCGGTACGAAGTTGTTTTATGCTCTTCAGGTCTTGATTGTGTATAATTAACACGTGAACATGATGTTGCTTCAATGACTTACGTGGTTGTCAGCCATTGAAATACAGAGCATACCACACTTGTACTCTAAGGCTGTGTATGCAAATTCAGGAACAGACACTTTTCGAAAGGAACTTTTGAGCTACGCACCTTTAATAATCCAGGAAATGACGCAAAAGGGTGTTGTATCGGGAAATTTCAGTGGAGCGGTTCTACTCGCTGATATTATTGGCTTCACATCGAGGTTTGAGCGGATGAAAGAGCTTGGCGCAGAGGGCGCTGAGCTTATATCCAGAGAGGTCAGCAGCACTCTGTCGGCAGTAAGCACCATCTGTGCTGAATCCGGAGGGTTCCCGGTTTCTTTTGCCGGCGACGCGGTTACAATTGTTTTTCCCGGCGGTCTGAAAGATGCAAGTTCAGCTGTCGAGAAGATCAATCTGCTCGCTGGCGGCGAGTTCCTCCCACTGCGCAGTTCAATCGGGGAAGGTCAGGTTGTATGGGATGCCATCCCTATGAATGGCTGGACTTTCTACAGTTTCCAGGGTACGGCTGTAAGGCAGGCATTGCTGTCTGGTCAGAATAGCACTCTGGAACAGAAGTCGTGGCCGGGTCAGAAATATGAGTGCATTCCAGAGGGTTCAGAAGATCTTCCGGCGAACGGTTTTATCTCTCCAGAGCTTTTTGCAGACGGGATAAAGAACGAGTTCCGACAGGTCATCAATGTTTTTCTTTCCCTTGAAAACCGCAGTGGGAACAACTGCCCCAGAGAATTCCAGGAACTGGTGCTTAACACAGCGGAGGAAGTCGGTGGTTTTGTTTCTGGTCTTGAAGCCGGGAAGGAAGACTACCACATACTGGTGGTTTTTGGTGCTCCAGTTTCCATGGAAGACGATACCAGACGGGCTGATTTCTTTCTGCAGCAGGTTTTTGAAAAATCTACCGGCAGGGTAAAAGCAGGAGTTGCAAGCGGTCTTGTGTTCAGCGGACTGCTTAAAACACAACTTCTTGAATCCTATACTGTTCTCGGACCGTCGGTGAATCTTGCAGCCCGCCTGCACAGTGCCGCCAGATGGAACTCTGTTTACAGTGGACCTATTTTTAACAGGGTTTCCCGGCTTGAGTTACGCCGGTCTGAAGAAATAGTTCTTAAGGGAATATCTCTTCCGGTGCAGGTTGTGGTTCTTTCTCCCTGGCAGAAAAGAACTGTTTCAAGTGAGCAGTCTCCGCCCTTTCTGGGAAGGAGTGAACTGCTTGACAGCGTTGAGTCCCGCTTGAGAACCAACAGTGCACAGGTGCTTCTAACAGGGATTTCTGGTATTGGTAAAACAAGGTTTGCCACGGAGTTGTGCAATCGTATGAGCGATGTTGTTGCTTTATCCGTGAACAGTGAAGTGCTATCCGGTGGAAACTCAGACATCAACACCAGATGGCTGGGAGCTTGGATTGGTTTCGACTCGCAGGAGGATGGTCTCACCACCTTCAGGGAAAAGCTGTATGCCTTTGTAGATCTTCTGGAAGGGCTTAAAACAGACGAAGCAGATGAAATTGCCGATGAGCTTCTCAGAGCTGAATCGGTTCTGGCTGCCATGGCTGGTCTACAGTGGGGAAAATCACTCTACCAGAGTCTGGACCCTGCAGGAAGATTCCAGAACACCGTGTCGGTAACTGCCGCTTTTATCCGTGGTCATTGCCTGCTGCATAAAACTGTTATGATTTTTGACGATATTCAGTGGATGGCTCCCGATTCTGTAGAACTTCTGTCATCTGTGCTGGGAGAGCTCGGACACAACAGCGTGCCAATTCTGCTTCTTGCGAGACCAGGACTTCAGCAGACCATACACGATCTGGGACTGACTCCAGAAGAAACAAAGCTACCGTCTCTTTCCAGGGAGGATTGCAGGATATTTCTTGAGTGGAGTTTGAGCAGAGAACCTTCCGAAAAGCTGCTTGAGTGGTTTTACCTCAAAACAGAGGGAATCCCGTTTTTTATGGAGCAGTATGCCCTGATGCTTACTTCAGCTACAGACCCGCCGGATACAAAAAGTTTTCCGGGAAACATACACGCTTTGCTCGTGGCAAGGCTGGACAGGCTTGAGCCCGAACTAAAAAAGGCGGTTCTCACTGCAAGTGTACTGGGTCGTGTTTTCAATTCAAGAGTTCTTCAGGGTGTAATGCCGGAAAGTGATCTTAGATCAATTCTTCAGGAGGGAGTTGAAGAAAGGGTCTGGGAGCGAACCACAGACGGACTTTTCAATTTTGTTCACCTTCTGCTTCGGGAGACGGCATACAATCTGCAGCTGCACTCTGAGCGATTAAAGCTTCACAGAATTTCGGCAGAGGTTATGGAACGGATGTGGTCATTTCTTCCGGAAAAGGCTGCTGGCATCGCCTACCATCTTGAGAAATCAGAGCAGAATAACAGAGCTGCTCTGTGGTATTTCAGAGCTGGAAAGTATTCGTTTTCCAGAAGGATGCTATCATCATGTCTGGAACACATGAAGAAGGTTCTGTTGCTGTCTGAAGAATCGGCTGTGAGGCTTGATGCCCATGAAATGATCTACGAAGTACACATATCCACAGCCAATCTGAAGGAAGCTGAAAAGGCTATAGATTCGGCATCACAGGAGAATCTTACCTCCAGGGGGCGGGCAAGAATTTTGTTGATGCGCGCCAAACTTGCCACTAATGCAGGCGAACAGAGAGAAGCCGAAGGCTTTCTTGAGGGTCTTGAGACATCAAACCCGGATTTTAGACCCAGAATACTCAGTCTTCGCGGTCGTATACTTATGCTCCAGGCAAAAACTGAAGAAGCCATGAATCTTCTTCTTGATGTTTATGATGAGTTCAAGGATGGGTCTCCGGAGGAAGAACTTTTAGCCATTAAAGCACTGGGAAACGCAAGCGGATGTATGCTGCGTCTATCAAAGATAGAAGAGGCTGTACCCGCGCTGAAGCGTGTGCTTGCTTTTGCAATTAGAACAGGCGATCTGATAATGGAAACACTGGCAGTAGGCAATCTGGCGCTCACATACAAGTATCTCTCTGGAAGGCATGCTGAAGCGATAAGCATGACAAAAAGGCATCTGGAACTTGCCAGGAGAACAGGAAATAAACTGCTGGAGTTGCAGGCAGTGGGTAATCTAGGCGCTCTTATGGAGCTGGAAGCATCAACCCCTGAAGTATTCAAGCTTCTTGAAAAAGCGGTGAGTCTGTCAAGAAAGTACGGAGGAAAGGAAGCGCTTTCAATATCGCTGGCAAACCTTGGAAGAACCTATCAGAAAGCAGGCAAGCTCGAGAGAGCACTTAAGTTCACAAGAGACGCTTTAGAAATATGCAGGGAAAACGAGTTGTTTCTTCATCAAATTGATTACGCTTACGAAAGTGCCCACATACTTATGGATATGATGAGGCTTCAGGAAGCTGAAGATGTGCTTGATGAAATAGAGGAGCGTTCAGCTTCAAGCGGTTACGGGTACAGCATTGTCTGGGCCCGAGGAAGGCTGCTTCAGCTTCAGGGCAGAAAGGAGGATGCGGTAAAGCTTCTAACAGATGGATTGAAAAACTATTCGTATTCCACTGATAGATTCAATCTTCTGCATCAACTGTACCTTGCAACCGGAGATGCAGATACCCTGGAGAAATGTCTGAAGTGCGGTGAGGATATGCTGAAAGTAGAAGTGGACTGGCATTTGGAAAAGGTTCTTGATGAACTGAAGAGGCAGCAGTGCAACTGAAGACAGACCGGTGTTTACTGCGAATTGTCTGTTTGACCAACCACGCAGCAAGCATTATGATTTTTGTGCAACAGGTGTCTACAGGTGGACAGAGGGAATATGCGGCAGTAACCGGCTGAGATTTGGAGAGTACTCATGAAAACCAGCGGGAAACCGGAAAGGCACTCACTGCTTCAGGTACGGAAGCTTCTCGAAACTGCTACAGGAAGGCACCGGGCTGATCTTCTAAACGAACTTGCCGCCATTGTCGTGCAGGAAGACCGGAGGGAAGGCGGAGCGATCAGTTCTCAGGCTCTTGATTTATCGGAAACACAAGGATATAGAGCCGGCAGAGCATGTGCTTTGTTCGGACTGGGCGAGGCGGCAAGGCTCGCTGGCGAATACCATGTGGCTCTTGAGCAGTATGTCCAGGCACTGAGTGACTTCAAAGTACTTGGTGATTCCATGCAAATGGGTCGGTGCTACCGCAGACTTGGCGATGTACAGTTTTATGTAAACAATTTGAACCTTTCACTGAAGCACTATCTAAATGCCCTACGCATATTTGAGGAGCTCTCGAAGAAAGAGAATTCTCCGGAGGCAAAGATCAACTGTGGTCATCTTATGGCAACAATAGGTAATGTACTCAGGGATTCCGGCGACCTCGAGGGTTCACTTGACTACTATCGCAGGTGTCATTCAATCTACATACGAGAGAGTTTTCAAGCAGGGATACCGGGGATTCTTCACAACACAGGAAATATCCTTCAGTTACAGGGCAACTATGGGGAAGCTCTTGGAATGTATATGCAGTCTCTTGAAAAAGCAGAATCAGCTGGAGATGTCTATCTGACATCCATGGCCCTAAGCAGCATAGGCTCCGTGTATATGGACACAGAAGAACCAGATACAGCCGCAGATTATTTTATTCGATCTCTGGCCGTAGCAGAGAAATCCAATCGCAAAAGAGGGATTCTCTCTGCAACTCTGAAGCTTGTTCACCTTAATAGAATGCAGGGAAATCTGAAACAGGCTCTGGCGTACTCAAAATCAGCAGAGAAGCTGGCGAAGGAGCTGGAGAACCGCAGAGACCACGCTGATGTTCTGATGGAAAAAGCCCTGATTTACAGAGGCTTGAGAAAATACAAGCAGGCTTTTGAAACCAGCCTGGCTTATCAGTTACTCCGGGAAGAGTTTCTTTCCGAAAAGCGTATTCGTGAGCTTGACATTCTAAGAGTCAGATATGAAACAGAGGCAAAAGAATTGGAGATAGGCCAGTTAAGAAGAGATAGAACTGTTCAGCGGAGAATGATAGAAGGAGCGGTAACCGGGCTTGTTTTTGCCGGCATTTCTCTTGTTCTTGCTTTCCGCAATGTACGCTTTCGAAAAAGGGCTAACCGCGAGCTTGCAGATGCTTACTCCAGGGTGGAAAAACTGTCTCAGCTCGATACCCTCACAGGGCTGGCTAACAGAAGAGCCATGATGGAAACTATCAATTCAGAGCAGACACGTTCGTCAAGAACCGGAAAAAGTTTCGGTCTTATAATGGCCGATATAGACAAATTTAAACAGGTGAATGATCGTTACGGACATGCCTGCGGAGACGAAGTGCTGGTTGAAGTTTCCAGAAGACTTCAATCGGCTTTCAGAAAGCAGGACATTACCTCACGCTGGGGAGGGGAGGAGTTTCTAATTCTTCTACCTGAAACATCACTCAGAGGGGCGGTAAAGGTTGCGGAGAAAACAAGAGCTCTCATAGCTGACACCCCTGTTCTGTGGAACGATAAGTCCCTGAATATCACTTTGACATTCGGAGTTTCAGAGGGTGGTGCCATTCCAGTTGATGATGCCATTCAATTTGCAGACAAGGCACTCTACAAGGGTAAACGCAACGGGAGAAACCGGGTGGAATCACACTAATCCGGTACTCTCAGGCAGGCTCTTCAGAGGTCTTCGTAGTATTCGAATGCATCAACTATGTCGAGGTAAACACCGTCAAAACCTGCATCCAGTATTTTGTCCAGATATGAGTTACTGCTCCCAAAGATTATTGCCTGCCATTCCGGGTACCAGTACCTGACTTTGTAGTTACCGGCCCAGTTCGGGTTTTCAGCTCCAAGCCATTCCGGATTGCCTGTGGTCCAGCCGCTCTGCCAGTAGAACCGGTAATCCTCAGCCTCTCCGATACTCATGTAGCATATAACCAGCCTGGTTCCACCGTTTTGCTTTGTTTTAAGCTGCTGTACCTCTGCCTGGGTGAACATCACTTCGTTGAAGCACAGGTCCATGATTACCACATCGTAGTTTGTGGCAGAGACGGCATCTATAAACTCCTGTTTTGTACCGTAGTTCTCTCCGTTTATCAGATACAGAAAGTTTTTTGCCTGTGATATGTCTGAAATATCATCACTGTTTGAATTGTACGGCTGTGCCGGGTAGTCAGGGATGTTGTTCAGATCTCTGTGGTCGGCGGCAAACGATATGAATCCGTTCTGCTGGTTCAGGGAATATGAGTCGTCCATTTTGCTGTGAGTGAAGCAGTAGTCTGTTGTAAGAACCTCCACGCCGTACTGCTCACAAACCAGGCACAGGTTTAGCATGTGCTGGAGATCTTCAGTAGAAGTGGGTTGGTCATCATCATCGTAGCCGTAGAAAAGGCCTTCTCTGCCTGTGGCGTCAATTGAATTCAGATATGCTGACACAGGGGTTCCGTCACCCTCTCCAGTATCTGTGACAAGCTCCTGCCCGTTTTGCGGTACAACAATGAAGGAACCGTTAACACCCCTGGCGTAGTTCCCTATGTCTGTAACAAAGTCGCGCATTTCCTGTCTGTAATTGATGTTCCCCTCAGGTGGCCCCTCCACATCACTGCCCGAGCACCCACCGCAAACAAGAAAGGCCACAACGCAAATTGATACTGTGAGCCTGATTAAATTCATCTGTTACACCTTCCAGTTAGAGCAAGATCAATCTGGTTGAAGCTTCCGTGCCGCCTGTGCTCAACCTTGCAAAATACACTCCCGGGGATGAGATTCTCCCGGAATCGGTTGTTTTGTCCCACCACACCGTGTGTGTGCCTTTATTGAGATCACCGGAGACAAGTGTTTTAACCAGTCTTCCGCTGATATCATACAGTTTCAGAGTTGTAATCCCGCTTTCCCCTGTTACAAAACTGATGCTCACAGGTCCGGTGGAGGGATTGGGCAGAATCTCCATTGAACCTGAAGTAATCCGGGAATCTCCGTCTCCAGTACCGAGAAATGGCCCAAGACTTCCGTCAATGTTGATATTCTGAGCGTAGATACCGCTGCCGTTTCTGTTATCATTCCATGCGAAGTATGCACTTTGTGCGTTACCGGGACAGATTTCCAGATCATCCTTTCCCCCAAAACTTGCCGCAGACAGGGTAGCAGGACCCCAGACAACCGTTCCGCTGTAATCTGTTCTGATAGTTCTAACTGCTGTATCCAGGCTGCCGATTAAGTATCCGATGTATATGCCGCCTGCCTGAGAGAGCGTTCTGACAAAAGAAATCTGTTCACCACCCAGGGGAATCAGCTCAAGCCCATTGTCGGTCCAAAGTCGGTTTCCTGTGGGGGAAAACGACTGGCCGTAGAGTCCGTACTGGTTCTGATTTCCATTTTCCTCTGTCCAGAAAACAAAAATCTGGTCTTCTCCGCACACAACAGACGGGCTCATGTGTAACCTGTCAGAGGAGTTTGTGGAAGCTTGTGCCCCGTTCATGGGGAAAAGCATATTTCCACCGGAATCCATATGTTGAACCCACACATTGAACACGGAACTGCTGGGTGCATCGTACCATCCATACACCGCTCCGCCTTCTCCATCAGGAATGATTTCCGGATAGTTCCATGCGGTAACTGCTCCTGAGTTGTAGATCAGTACATCCGTGTCACTCCACATCTCTGTTCCTGTGTCGTCATATTTCTGTGTGTACAGGAAAGTGGTCTGATAGGGGTAGGTTCCAGTTGAACTTTTCCACAGAACAATTACGCTGTCGGCACCGGAAGAAACAACATCAGGCGATGAGAGGTCAGTGGCAGCACTGGTTTTCGTAATACCCCATTCTCCCCAGAGCTTGTTCCCGTCAGGTGAAATTTTCTGAAAAACAAGAAAGAAATCCGCATCTGACTTGCCCCAGACAAACACACTGTTGCCGTCGGGGGTAACTGTTACCTTTGGTGCAGGTTCAAAGCCGGGTACTGTAGTGTCAGACAGACAGATACCATCATCACCCCACACAAAAGTACCGTCGCTGTCTATCATGTAGGCGGAAACATCCAGATCACCGCCTGGATGTCTTACATCTGAAAAAACAAGAACAGCATTGTCATTTCCATCAACTGCCATGTCATAGTCAACAAGCCAGCTTTGCTGAGGTTTATCGCTTATCAGCAGGCCATCTGCGGCAAACTGAAACTCTCCCTGCGCATTCAGTCTCTGCAGATACAGGCAGTACTGTCCGCTTCTGGAATCGAACCAGGAGATGAAACATCCGCCGTCGGAAGTGGCAGACACCTTCGGGAGAACTTGCTCGCCGGTAAGGTCGCAGATCTGGAGATTCTGCAGTGAGTCCGGGCTCCACTGTGCAGAAGCCGATCCGGCTATGAACAAACTTAATACTACCACCAGTAGCAAGACACTATTTTTCATCATCGTTTTTTCTTCCCTCTTCAGTTTTTCTATTTTCCGGATAGTTTTCTTTCAATTCCTGAAGAACTTCAAGTTGAGACACAAAGTGTGTTTTCAAATCGGGATCAAACTTACTTCCAAACAGTTTCTCCATCTCGTCTGTAACAAGATTGGTGGCCCACGGGTTTTTGTACGCTCTGCTGGAACTCAGAGCATCAAATACATCGGCAATTGATGTAATTCTGGCCATAAATGGGATTTCATTACCTTTGAGTCCTCTGGGATATCCTGTTCCGTCCCAGTTTTCGTGGTGACACAGAGCTATATCTTTTGCCATCTCGTCGAAAGGGGATTCACAGTTTCGGAGAATTTCCGCCCCGATTATGCAGTGGTTTTCCATAATCTTTCTCTCATCAGGGGAAAGAGCAGCAGGCTTTTTCAGTATTACATCACTTATTCCGGTTTTTCCAACATCGTGAAGCATCACCGCCATACGAAGAACATCTTTGTTATGAATTCTCTCAGCTTCTTCCACTCTGTTTGCCTTTGCCCAGGAGTCGTATATGGCAACTGAGTAGCTGCCAACTCTGTTTACATGGGGTCCGGTTTCACCAGGATCACGGAGCTCTGTCATGTTGACCATACGCATGAGCAACGTTCTGGTCATCATGGCTCTTTCCAGGGCGAGAGCACCAAGCGTTGCATAGTATTTGCCCAGAAGTTCCATCCTGCTGTGAAAAGCAATGAATTCCCTGCTGTCGGACCTGGCATTTATCAACTGAAGAACTCCCACTACAACTTTTCTGTTGTTAATAAGCGGAAGGGTTAGAGTTGATCTGGTTCTGTAGAATGCGGCTTTGTCATAACTGTCATCAAAGGAGTACGGGGCATCATCAGGTATTTTGCGTACATCATCTATGTTCAGTATCTCACCTGTGCTTGCTACGTAACCGGCCATGCTGGACTTGCTGAGTGGGATGCTGAAGCGGGTGTAGGGAATTCTATCGCCTCTCCGGGTGATTGTATCATTCTGGGAGTGGCAGAAAGAGAGAACACCACCTTCTACCGTGTAGATTGAACCTGCATCGGCATTTGTGAAGAAACGAGCTTCTGTCAGAATCTGCTCCAGGAGTATGTCGATGTCACCTATGTTCACCAGTATGGTTCCAGCGGCAAGAACACGCTCCAGAAACTCCGAATCTGTTGCAGAAATTCCCATTTTTACTTCCTAAACAGGCTTTGAATTTAAGATACACCTGTCAGACGGATACGGCAATAGACAGTGCGGGTAATTCCATGGCTGAAACCAGTTACCGGAAGCTCAGGGTTTGTTGTTTTGCACGACTTTTTCCATGATCTCCAGCATCCTGGCTCCTGTGTGATCCCAGTTGAAACTTCTTGCCCACGGAATGGCGTTTTGGGAGAATGTTTCTCTTTTGTTCGGGCTGGTAAGAATAGTTTCAAGAGCATCGGCCAGAGCAACCGGGTCCTGGTGTTTCACCAGGATACCGGTTTTGCCGTCAATAATGGAGTCGCGGAGACCATCAGAGTTGCTTGCCACAACTGGAGTACCGCAGCAGTTGGCTTCTATTACAGTAAGCCCCCAGCCTTCCTTTGCGGAAGGGAATACAGCTACCCAGGCTTTCTGAAACCACAGGAGCTTCTCCTCCTGCGATACAAAGCCTTCAAATGTAACACTATCCTGCAGGTTGAGTTTACCCACCAGCAGTTTGAGACTGCGTGAGTAGTCACCCTGTCCTATAACTGTAAGTTTTACTTCTATGTTTCTTTGTTGAAGCAGTTTCATTGCCTTCAGCAGGTGTTGAACACCTTTGTACTTTTTAAGTCGCCCCACAAACAGAAGTCTTCCCGCTTCTGGTTTCAAATTTGTATTTTTCTTATAGAAGTCGGTGTCGATTCCGCATGGAATTACAGTGATCTTCTCTGCTTTTATCCCTCTTCTTACAAGATTCTGTTTTGTACTTTCGCTGATGGCTACAAAACTGCTTTTCCGGTATACCACCGGAATCATTGCTTCCATCGCATTTACATATACGGCTTTCAGTACAGACACTTCTCTGAAAGCCGTTGTCCCAAACAGGTGGGGAACAATTGCAAGTACTGGCGTTTCCGACCATAGAGGTGCGAAAACAGGTACTTTGCATATATCTTCAATGATAAGGTCGAAAGAATCAAGACCGAGGGATTTGCAGTAGTTCTTCAGGGTGAAATTGTAGGAGTACCACTTTCCGTGGCGATGGATCTGTACCCCGTCAATCACTTCCTTTTCCGACAGCCACTGCACTGCATGCGATACATGAATAACCTCGTGACCCGCCTTTACTGCCCGTTTGAGAATTTCATGGAGGTGTATCTCTGCGCCGCCAGCCTCCGGGTTGTGAGGATCACGCCAGTTAAGAGCAAGAATTCTCACTGGTCTGCTGGCTTTCTGGCAAAAATGCCTATGATCACAGCGGTTTTAGGCCCAAGCCAGCTCTGCTGAACAGTCGATCTGATCCTTGATCTAAGTCTGTGAACAGGGGGAATTATCACAGGTCGCATAGGCAGTTTTACACCTGCTTTCATCAGAACTTCTCTTAGCATTCTGTAAGCGAGAGATGGTGAGAAGTACCTGCTGTAAACCGACCAGGGTTCCACTCCGCGGCTGGTAAGATATCTGCTTAGCTGTCTCTGTGTGTACTGTGTTTCCCATCCCGCAAACCATGTGTTCATGGCGATCATTAACTTCTTTATCACAGTGTAGATGTGAAAGGTCTGAGGTACATCAACAAGCAGATTTCCCCCGGGTTTTGTTACCCTTACGCATTCGTCGGTCATTGGATCTGTGTCTTTGAAATGTTCCATAACTCCCTGATGAAAAACCAGGTCAAATGTGTTTGATTTAAACGGAAGCTCGTTTGCATCTCCGCAGACCAGCAGAAGGGTTTTGCCTTTGCTGCGTGCTGCTTTTTTAGCAAGCTTCAGAGCGGAGTGAGAGTAATCCAGAGCAACAGGCAGTGCCCCCTCATGTGCCAGGGCAACGCTGTCACGGGCAGTGGCTGCTCCTACTTCGAGCGTGAGCATGTTATTCAGGCTCAGTCTCTTTAGAACCTCGACTCTTATTCTGTCGTCGTTATCGTATATCTCGGAGAGGTCTCTTTCTCTCTCCCAGAATTTATCCCAGTGCGATCTTTGTGATGATCGGGTCATTTTCTTCTCCCTGATGATGCAATTGATAATCTACAATATCGTAAAGAAGTTGACCAATCGGGGAATAATTGAATATATACCTTTCAACCGTGGAATTTACCAGGGAGTAAGTTAAAAGAAAGAAGAATTGTATGAGCTTGTCCCTCAGACGATTTGATGAGAAAGACCTCTTGCATCTTGATAAATGGAGCCATGCTGTGGGCTCGTACAGATACATGCAGAAGGTTACACCGTTGAACTACTCAGAACCTTCCGATCTAAGTAAATGGGGAGAGGATTTTGTGTGGTTTGTTATAATGAGGAACCATGAACCCATTGGCGGTGTATGGATAGACAGACGCCGTCCCGGTGAAACACTGGGTATTCTTGGGATACTCATTGGTAAACCGGACATTCTGGGAAGAGGAATCGGCCGTGTTGCTATTTCGATGGCAATCAGAGAGGCGATTACCATCCTGGGAATCACCAGTGTAAGGCTTACCGTGCGCAAAGCAAATGAGAGAGCCATCAGAGCTTATTCAAGTGTCGGGTTTGAGGTTACCGGCCAGGGTTCCGTTACAATCAGTGACGGATCATCTGTTCCCTTTTACCGCATGGAGTCAGACCTGCAGGGGGAACTCATTCTGAGCTCGTGAGTTTTTACGGTAGCAGTGCGATTAATTTCCGTTACAACTGAATTCACTGCTCTGTAAGGAAAGAACGCAGATCATCAAGCATAGCAGTGTGATCAATTACCAGTTGTGTCAGTTTGGAACAAAGGTGCTGCGGATATATATTAACCCAATGGGGATGTTATTGTTTCTAGACTGTAGTTTCAGAAGAATCGGCCCATAATTCATTTGAACTTCTGTTGCAGCAACATGATATCTTCATATGTTGTGTATATATGTACACATGTAAATAGTAGCTGTAACTATTGACATGC
>QNDR01000018.1 GCA_003646025.1 Candidatus Fermentibacterota bacterium | reverse complement strand
GGCTATAACCCTGCTTACACCCAGATCAGGGGGAACAAGCATTTCTCTTGCTATCCGGCAGCACCTGTAAAGCTCGTCAACAGGAACAGCCGACTCGTGTGCCGCAATCTGAAACACGCTGTCCGCAGAAGTGTACACGATCAATCCGTGTGTGCGAATTTGTTCCTTTCCGAACCTCTGTATTATCTCTGTGCCAGACGCGACTTCATTGCCGAGAATAATATGGCCGCACGATTCAGAAAACTTTTTTATAAAAGAAGCTGGAAAACCCTCTGGAAACACCGGCATTGCCACTGAAGAGACAAGCCCCATCATCTCCCAGTGACCGGTGGTTGAGTCTTTCCCCACAGACATCTCACTCATCTTTCCCCAGGAAGCCACTGGTGAATCAACAGGTTTGACTCCCTGAACGGGATGTATGTTTCCAAGACCCATACTCTGCAGAACAGGCAGATGCAACCCGCCAACAGCTCTGGCGGTGTTGCCTATGGTATCACTGCCACAGTCGCCGTAATTAGAAGCATCCGGCATCTCACCGATGCCTGCACCATCAAGAACAAGAACAACAGCTTTTTTCAAAACGACCTCCATTCGGTACCAAACATAAGGGTCTTTCACTGCAGGAGGAATCCAGGCAGCTGTATTGCGGAAGCAATAGGATTCACTATCATCTGTCGTACGGAACAGGATCTGATGCAGCTCTATTGTGAAGGGGAATGCTGTGAGAATTATCTATTTCAGTCTGGCTGTTCTTGTAACTTCAGCAATGGCGTTAAACGGTTCAGTGGAAACGATCGGTGAGATAAAGGTGCTTAACCTCTGGGGAACCTGGGAGGAGATGGGTTACGCCTATGGTTATCTTGAAGGTCCCGACCTCAAGAGTTTCTACGAGGGGTACTTCCTGGAGCTTGCTGGCAGCAAAGAGAACGTAGACATTCTCAGGGCATACTTTCCCGTTTACTTTTCCGTTCCAGACGAGTTTACTGATTTCGCAGACGGAATTATATCAGGAGCCTCAGACACAGTTTCCATATACTCTTCCGTGTACGGAAGAAACATCGATGCTCTGGACATTCTTATTTCCAGCTCGGTACCGGATCTTTCAGCAGCAGTCGACTTTCCCCATCTTCTGTGCACCAGTACAAGCGCATGGGGAAATGCGACGCTGGGAGATCCTGTACTGCTTGGCAACCCTGCGGTCGTGCGGAATCTGGATTACTATGTAGACACACTTGAGACCATTCTTGATGCCAGTCTGCTTGTGGTCTTCGACCCCGACACAGGGCAGGACTGGATATCTGTTTCATTCCCGGGTTTCATGGGCTGCCTGTCCGGGATGAATGAGGCAGGTCTCAATGCAACACTCAACATGGGTAACTACGCCGGTACTTCACAGACCTCTCCGGAATTTGTTCCCATCTGTATGGCTGTTGCAATTGGTCTGTTCAGCGAAGACTTTGACAGCAGTGGAACCTGCGATATCACCGATGTGATGTCTTCCGCCACTACATGGAACCGGTCTAATTCCTACGACATTCACATTACTTCTCCGGTTTCTCTGGGCACAGGAAGCAATCCTGCAGTTGTGGCGGAGATCAATAACTACGCGGGGTATGCTTTCAGATACGCTTCAGATGAACCGTCAATCTCACCGGACAGAATGATAATGTCCAACCATCACAGGGTGCTTTACCCTCCTGTATCCTGCTACAGGTACAGCAGACTTCTTGATTCACTGGAAACCAATCCAGATGTTACACTTGACCGCCTGTGGGGTTTTATGGAAGCTGTAGGCGGCCCGCCTGTTCCAGGCGTGGGGGGTACACTGCAGACCATGATATTCATGCCGGAACAGAGGAGAATCGGGCTGGCTCTTGCTTCTTCCGGGGTGGCGTCATACAGCAAAGACCCACAGTGGATCGAGTGGTCGGACCTGTTTCCCAACCATGATCCTGAAGGCATGGAAGACGGACCTGTTCAGACTGCACAGCTCAGGGTTTACCCCAACCCGGTCTCTTGTGTGCTTAATGTTGCGGTATCCGCTTCCAGTACAGATGAGCTTGTGCTGTTTGATGTAAGTGGAAGAAAGCAGGATGTCTGCTTCAGTCAGACGGCAGAGGGTCTGTTTACAGCTGATGTAACCGGCCTGAGTACTGGTGTGTATCTCATTGTAAACAATTCAGGCACAACACCTGAAACGGCGTCGCTGCTTGTTCTAAAGTAGTGCACTGCTTCACAAGTTATTTACGTTGCAGTTAGTTGCCTCATCACGATGCAGGGTGTATATAATAAGGGTATGTTATATACATCATGTGGTGGTAGTTGGGGTATGTTATGTTCTGATGTAATCGCGGGAGGAGATGAATGAAAAGGTTTGCCGAGGAAAACCTGGCCCGCTGGTTGAAGACACCCCACCGAAAGCCACTTGTGATTCGTGGAGCGAGACAAGTTGGTAAATCAACTCTTGTAAGGCAATTTGCAGAGAATAATGGACTTCGACTTTTCGAGGTGAATCTTGAAAGGTATCCTACTCTGCTTTCTGTTTTCAAAACAAATGATCCCGGCAGAATCATGAGGGAATTGGAATATCTCTGCGGAAAGGGAAGTATTCGCACTGAAAAAGATCTCATTTTTCTGGATGAAATTCAAGCTATTCCGGAGGCTATTCAGTCTTTGCGGTATTTTTTTGAGGAGTACCCTCATATCCCTCTGATTGCAGCAGGTTCTCTTCTTGAGTTTGCACTGGCAAAACACAGTTTTTCCATGCCTGTGGGAAGGATACAGTATCTCTTTTTGTATCCTATGAGCTTTGAAGAAGTGCTTGAAGCAATGTCTCAGGGTGACCTTCTTTCCCTCCTGAGAACATACAAGCTTGACGATACTTTTCCCGGTACTGCACATGCCCGGCTTCTGGAGTTGCAGAGGAAGTATTTTCTTACAGGTGGCATGCCTGAAGCCGTACAGCGATTTATTGAATCAGATGGGGATTTCAGTTGTGTAGCTGATGTTCACTCCTCTATCACGGAGACATACAAAGACGACTTTGCCAGGTATTCCAGCAGGTCGGCCCTGCAGATGATTCACAGGGTCTTTGAGTATGTGCCTCTTGGAATCGGTGAAAAGTTCAAGTATTCCAGTGTTAGTCCTGATTCACCGGCACGGGACGTACGCGCAGCACTTGAGTTGCTGGTGAAGGCTCAGCTGATAGTGAGGGCATACCACACTGATGGATCTGGATTACCTCTGGGAGCCACGATCAATAAGAGAGTATTCAAAACATATTTTCTGGATTGCGGTTTAGTGAACCATATGTGCGGAGTAACCAGAATATCACTGGAAGACCTGCAGACTTTTATAAACAAAGGGAAAATTGCAGAACAGTTCATTGCCCAGCATCTTTGCATTATGAGTAGAGCAACTGGTTTCAAGTCATTAACATACTGGCTGCGAGAGGGAAGAACAGCAAATGCAGAGGTTGATTTTCTGGTTCAGCTTGACCAGTCAATAGTACCGGTTGAGGTAAAAGCTGGGAAAAGCGGATCTTTGAAATCTCTGCTTCAGTTTGTCTCTCAAAAGAATTGTACCAGGGCGGTGCGTTTCGATCTTAACCCGCCATCTCTACAGCACATAAGTCACAGGCTTGCTCAAGCTGGTGCTACTGTGCAGGTTGAATATGATTTGCTCTCATTGCCGTTGTATTTGATTGAGCAACTTCCGAGACTGTTTTAGCAGATTGAACATCAGGGAACTGGAGTTTCACGGTCGCACCGAAGTTATCCCAAACATCGTAACGGCTCCGCGACCGGTTTTCAGGCTTCGGCGAACAGGGTTTTTTCTCTTACGTAGATAACCTGGCCCGGACCGCCGCCTTTCATTCGTCTTACGTACTTTACCAGGGTCCAGTCTACTGGAACCATACCGTTGGTGCTGCTGTGCTTTGCGGCAATGCGTGCTGCCTGATCAAGTACTGAAGCAGCAGGATTGTCAGCTCTGCCGTCCCGTTTAAGGATAACGTGGGCGCCGGTGGCTCCCCTCGCATGCAGCCAGATATCAGTTTTTGCAGCTATTTTGAAGGTAAGATGATCGTTCTGCTTCGCGTTTCTTCCCACCAGACATCTCCACCCGCCTTCAAGGATGTATTCCAGGGGAGCACCTGTAACCTTTTTCTCGGTTTTTCCCAGTTTTTCCAGGAAGAGTGTTACTTCATTGTCAGTGATTGTTTCCAGTTTTTGAAGAATGTCTGAGAGGTATTCCATCCGTTCCATTCCCGCCAGCATTCGCTGCTCAAGACGGTTTTTTTCCAGATGAACCTTGCCTGCTTTCCTGAAATACCTGTTAGCGTTCTCCGCGGGGTTCAGTGATTGTTTCAGTTTTATTGAAATCTGTGTACCTTCCCAGTCGGTAAGCACTGCTTCTTTCATGCCTTTCCTCAGATTGTTTTTGAAGGTCAGTATAAGGTTGCCCCAGCTTCGGAGTTCATCCGGGCTGGCCAGGCGGTTGAGTGATTTCTGCGAGCTTCTTACCCGTTTGTTTTCCGAGGAAATACGCTTTCTGAGTATGGATCCCAGCTGAATTCTGGAGGGACGGTATTCCCCTGTTTTTTCATCTTCCGGCTTTTCCGCAGGAGGTGCAAGGGGTCTCTGTATTGCGGAGCCCTCTCCAATAATGACTGGAACTTTTCCGAATTCCGTCTGCCAGGGTGCGAATTCTTTTTCAAGAAGCTTGTGTGCAAGTTCCTTTACAAACTCTGCGGGGTTGCCTGAACCGGCGATGATTGACCGGGCAGCGGCAGGTCCCACACCTTCCAGGTTTTTGTAAAGAAGCTTTGGCGTTACCTCTCCCCGAAGCAGTTTCTGTACTTTGTCTGAGCCCCATTCCTCCAGTGGGAATCCGGATGCTGGAGGTGATTTGTAAACAACGCCCGGCGAGATGGTTCGGAATCGGTTTACACCAGAGAGTACTTTCCTGAGGGAGGCAAGGATTCTGTCGTCCTTTGTTCTCACAAGAATAATGTTGGCATTTCGTCCCGTTGCTTCAAAAACAAGTCTTGTGCCGCCTGCGTCGTATGGGCTTCTTCCTGCGAAGTGGATCTCAAGCACCCTGTCTGTTCCCTGCTGAGTTATCTCTTCTACAGGTGCTCCCTTCAGGTGGTGTTCCCAGGACGGAGAGTCAGGTGGAACAGTTGAGGCTGTGTCTGTCCACCACAGACCTGCCGAGCCGGGTTTTGCGTGCAGATGAAGCCAGCCTGGACCGAACCCCAGTGACAGAGTGGATGAAGATGTCATTCCCACGGCTCTGCATGAACGATGGCGGAGTTTTTCCTCTACAAGCGGTACAAGGGAACTGAGGTATATGCCTTCCATTTTGTCCAATCTCTGTGGTTGTGAAATCAATTCTCCCGCTTAGTATCACAATTTTCGGAGCGCAGGGTCAAGCCGATGTAATCCAGGCGTGTTTAGTGGACAATCGACCCGGCTGTATAGATAATTAGATGAATACAGATTTATTTTTATTGGGGGGATTGTTTTTTATGGAATCTATGACCGGTTTTGGAAGTAGTTCTCAGGTTGTTGGCGTGCACAGAATTACAGTTCTCGCAAAGTCGGTGAACAACAAAGGGCTCAGTTTGCATTTCAGGCTGCCCAGGGAGGCTGCCCATCTTGAGGAGGTTCTCTACCGCCACGGGAAACAACTGTTCTCAAGAGGCAGGATAGATATTACCGTTACCGTGGAGTCCGAAACAGGAGTTTCCCTGCCGGAACCTGATCTGACTCTTGCCAGAGCATACCTGGATGGAGCCGATAAACTTGTTAAAGAGTTTTTTCTTACTTCAAGTCCGGATGCTTTCAGGATGGTTACTCTGCCGGGCATAATGCGTGTTCCCGACCCGTCTGACGGGGAAGGGTTTGATCAGAGTCTGATTTCCGCAGTTGAAGAGGCTTTGCAGCAGCTGCTTGTTTCCCGCCGCAGAGAGGGTGATGGTCTGGCTGACATGTTCAGAGAAAGTTTGAAGAGTATAGGTGTTCTCTCCGGTCCTGTTGCTGAAGCGCACTCTGAAAGGATTGAACATCTCTTCGGTGAGAGGAAAAGAAGGATAACAGAGCTTATGAACGGTGTCTCTGTCGACGAAGGCAGGCTTGTTCAGGAACTGGCACTGCTGTCTGACAGAATCGATATAGCCGAAGAAACCCAGAGGCTTCTGGCTCATATTCAATCAGGTCTTTCCGTTCTTGCAGACAATGGATGCGGCAGGAAACTTGGTTTTATCCTGCAGGAAATGCACAGGGAGCTGAACACAATGGGATCAAAAGTCGACAGTGTTGATGCGGCTCACAGCGTTATAGAGATGAAGGACATCCTTGGTGGTCTCCGGGAACAGGTTGCAAATGTTCAGTAGCGGCATCCTTGTTGTTATTGCCGGCCCGTCCGGTGCGGGGAAAACCACACTTGCCCATTTCCTGGTGAACAGATTTCAAGACACAGAGTTTTCTGTTTCAACAACCACCAGATCACCCAGAGGAACAGAGGTTGACGGGAAAGACTATTTTTTTGTGGATAACGATGAGTTTACCCGCAGGGTCGGGAACTCGTTCTTTCTTGAGTGGGCGGAGGTTCACGGTAACAGGTACGGTACAGAAAGCAGCTGGGTTCGCAGACAGCTGAGCCAGGGGAAAAATGTTGTTCTGGACATTGATGTGCAGGGTGCTGTACAGGTAAAACAGGCCATGCCCTCAGCTGTTCTGATCTTCGTTCTTCCCGCCGGTATGGATGTGCTTCGCAGCAGGCTTGAACACCGGAACACCGACTCGGGTAAAACCGTGGAGAAGCGGATGGAGGCTGCTGCAGGCGAGGTGTCGTTCATGGGTGCTTTTGACTATTTCATCTGTAACGATGCGCTTGAGAAGTCACAGTCTGAAGTTGAGAGCATCTTTACAGCAGAGAAGTCGAAGCTTCAGAACATCGGATGGCCGGAACAGGCGCTTGAATACCATCCCGGTTACATTGAGGGTTTGAGTTTCTGGCAGGGTAAACGCGTTGTTGTTTCTTCAGGTCCCACGAGAGAGATGATTGATGATGTACGGTTTGTTTCAAATCGCTCAAGCGGGTTAATGGGTGTTTCACTTGCAGAAGCTTTTCTTGCCGCAGGGGCGGATGTTGTTCTTGTAAGCGGGCCTGCTTTCCATGTAGACCCGCCTGGCTCTGTCCGGCTGGTACAGGTTACTGACGCAGAGGAAATGCTCACAGCCTTGAAAACGGAGGTGTCTTCAGCGGATCTTCTCGTTATGGCAGCCGCAGTGGCGGATTTTAAACCGGCCTCAAGATCATCAGGTAAGCTGAAACGGGGGAAGGGAAATATTTCCCTGACTCTTGAACCCACACCTGACCTCACCGGGTCTGTGTCCGCTTTGTGCCCGGTGCTGTCTTTCGCTCTGGAGTACGGAGATGGAGCGGAAAGCAGGGCTCTGGCAAAGATGAAGAAAAAAGGAGCTGTGGCAATTTTTCTTAACAGAGGAGACAGGCCTGGAGTGGGTATGGAAACAGACGGTAACGCCGGTACTGTGTTTTTTGCTTCCGGTCGGGAAAGAGTAGAAATTCCCTATGGCTCAAAGAAGTTTGCCGCTTTCGGCATTGCGGCAGCAGCAGGGCGGGAAATGAAGGAGCTTCAGAATGGCTGAACGCAGAGATCCATTCTGGGATGTTGTTGCCAGTTTTGGTGTGGAAGAGGTTTTTGTACTGCCTGAATGGATACAGCAGGAAGTTCAGGAGAACAGCGTTTCTTCTCCAGGTATAAAAGGTGATATGGAAGCACTTGAGAAGGAAATTACCGGTTGTATGAAGTGCTCTCTGGGTGCAGCCAGGAAAAACATCGTTTTCGGAGAGGGAAACCCGGAGTCGGGGATTCTTTTTGTAGGAGAAGGTCCCGGTGCAACTGAAGATGAAACAGGAAGACCATTTGTAGGTCGTTCGGGAAAACTTCTTGACAGGATATTTGCCTCAATAGGGCTGGACAGAAGCAAATTGTTCATCGCGAACATTGTGAAGTGCCGCCCGCCTGGCAACAGAACACCGTCTGCCGGGGAGGCAGAGATCTGCGGCAGGTATCTCGAGAGGCAGATTGAAATAATGAAACCGGGTATCATCGTTGCTCTGGGTGCAAGTGCTGCAAGAACTCTGCTGGGTACAAGAAAGGGAATAGGTCTTCTCCGTGGCGAGTTTCACCGGTATATGGATACTCCTGTTCTGGCTACATACCACCCCGCGGCTCTTCTCCGGTCACCGGCACTGAAAAGACCAGTGTGGGAAGATATGAAAAGATTGAAATCTTTTATGGAACAAACCGGGCTTCCGCGTACCGAAGGAGAAACAAATGGCTGAGATTAAAAAACAGCTCTGGAATGCTGACGCGGAAAAGGGAGTGCTTGCCGGGGTTCTTCTGGATCCGGAGATAGCCATTGAGATTTTTGCCTGTCTTTCGGAAAATGACTTTTACGACAGAAGGCACAGCAGAATTTACCTGGCGGCAAAAACGGTTGATTCAAAAGGAGAACCAATCAGCATAGTTACGGTCTCAAACGAACTCGAACGTACAAATGAGCTGGAAGATGTTGGTGGCCTTAAGTTTATATCAGATACGATGTTAACCGACTATGTGGTTCTTTCCCAGGTTCTCTCGTACTGCCGGATAGTGAAAGACCATTCCCTGCTGAGGCAGTTTCTGTCTGTGGCCGGAAATGGGATAGAAAGGGTTTTGTCAACAAATGTTGATGCCCATGAGCTTCTTGACAGTGTCAGCCAGAAGATGTTTGATATTGGTACTTCCTCTTCTCAGAGTGATTTTTACAGAGTAGGTGATCTCACAGAAGGAGCCATTCAGGACTTTCAGACCATGAGAGAGGCCAAAGATGGAGTAACCGGTCTTTCAACAGGGCTGGAACCGTTGAACAGAATGACAACCGGTTTCCATCCAGGCGAGATGAATGTGATTGCTGCCAGACCAGGGGTAGGAAAGACCAGTCTTGCCTTGAACATTGCCCGTCATATTGCCGGGCTGGGCAGGGGAGCGGTTGTTTTCTTCAGTCTTGAGATGACTGCCCATGATCTTACTAAAAGGCTTGTCAGTTCCACCGCCGGAGTGGGTATTCAGGCAATTATTGACGGCACGCTGGGACCCAGGTTTTACGATGATCTGCAAAGGGCAGCAGAGGAAATCAAAGATCTTCCGATCTACATTGATGAGACTCCATCAATTTCTTCTGCGGAGATCAGAGCCAAAAGCAGAAGGCTTGCCCACCGTGAGAAACAGGGCATCGCGGCTATTTTTGTAGATTATCTTCAGCTGATGCAGGGAGATGACGGGGTGGAAAACCACCAGCTTAAGGTAGCTAAAAACTCTGCCGATCTCAAAGGGCTGGCAAAGGATCTGAAGGTTCCGGTGATAGTGCTTTCCCAGCTCAGCAGGGGAGCTGCCAAGCGCGAAGGCCCTCCAAGGCTCAGTGATCTCCGCGACTCAGGAGCAATCGAACAGGATGCCGATGTGGTGATGTTTCTTCACGATGAAAATGCCGATTCAGGCAAGAATGAAGATCGTTCGCTGACCATAGACCGGCCCATCCTTCTGAGAATAGCGAAACAGAGAAAAGGGCAGCGGGGAGATATCCGGCTGATCTTCAAACCGGATACCACCTCATTCTGGCCCGATGATTCACAGGACAGCGGTTTTTAATGGCTGGAAAGAAACCGAAGTCTGTTTTTTTCTGCAATGAGTGCGGAGGTGAATCACCTGTGTGGGCCGGGAAGTGTCCCCATTGCGGAAGCTGGAACACCATGGTGGAGCAGGTTGTAGAAGGATCCCCAGGATCTGCTTCGTCAGGCGGTTCTTCCAGAGTTGAGGCTGTCAGTATAGCAGATGTCGCCCGTGAGGAAGGGGAGAGATTATCAACAGGTATCGGTGAATTTGACAGGGTTCTTGGCGGGGGAGCCTTCAGGGGTTCTGTTGTTCTTATAGGTGGTCAGCCGGGTATAGGGAAAAGCACTCTTATGATACAGGCTGCAATGAACATGGCGGCAGCAGGTATGAAGGTGCTGTATGCGACAGGGGAAGAATCACCTGAACAGGTGGCGGACCGAGCCAGAAGGGTTGGAGATCCGCCTGAAGGGCTGATGCTTCTACCTACAGCGGATCTGTCTGCAGTGGAGAACAGAATAAGAGCAGACAACTACCAGGTTGTTGTTGTTGATTCCATACAGACGCTTCACACGGATATGCTCTCCAGTACGGCAGGATCTGTTTCACAGGTCAGACAGTGCGCATCGAGTCTGGTAAACCTGTCAAAACCGCTGGGACTGACTGTTTTTGTAATAGGGCATGTAACCAAAGAAGGCTCCCTGGCGGGGCCCAAGGTTCTGGAACATCTTGTTGATACGGTAGTAAGCTTTGAGGGAGATTCATTCCATCAGTTCAGGTTACTGAGGGCGGTTAAAAACAGGTTTGGATCTACAAGCGAACTGGGTGTTTTTGAAATGAAACAGGAAGGATTGAGAGAGGTTGTCGACGCATCGGGTTATTTTCTCCAGAGAGACGGTGGCCTTGGGGCAGGTTCAGCGGTTGCCGCGATTATGGAAGGAACAAGACCTTTTCTGGTGGAAATTCAGGCTCTTACAAGTACCACACACTACGGTTTTCCACAGAGAAGGGCTACAGGTTTTGATTCAGGCAGGCTGGCAATGCTGCTTGCAGTACTGGAGCGCCGGTGCGGTATAGAAATGGGCAATCAGGATGTTTATGTAAATGTTGCAGGAGGCTTTACAATCTCAGATCCAGGTGCGGATCTGGCAGTCTGCCTTGCTGTTGCGTCAAGCCGTCTGGAAAGACCGCTTAAAAAGAACACGGCATTGAGCGGGGAAGTTGGTCTTGGTGGCGAGATCAGACCCGTGGCCGGAATGGACAGAAGACTCGCGGAATCAGGCAACCTTGGATTTTCCAACCTGGCCTGTGCCCGTGACAAAAACACCGGAGCTGATTTCAGGTACAGCACACTTTCTGCTGCGATTTCCGGGCTTCTGGTGGAAAAAGGAGAGCAATGGTTAAGTTGAAGAAAGGCTGGGAAGTGCGTATTCTATTTATTCTCGCCCTCGGTCTTGCAGGGACACTGGCTTCAGGAGATCTGATCATAGGATTCATCGGTCTGGGTATCGGTATCGTTGCAGCCATTCTTGAGAAGCTGATAGTACAGGTTTCAGCCGACAAACTGGTTTATTCGGTTACAGGGGCAACTGTTGGCCTTGTAGTTGGTATTCTGTTTATTCTGATTCTGAAAATAGGGATCAGTGGAGATTCTCCGTGGTCTGATCTGCTGGTACTTATTCCAGTGGCGCTCGCTTACGTTTTTTCAGTTGTCGCCGTAAACAAGGGCAGAAAACTGCAGCTTATAAGTATTGAAGAAGAGATTGGTCAGCAGTGGAACATGCCTGTTCTTGTCGATCTCTCCGCTTCTGTAGACGGAAGAGTTGCCGACCTTTCCCTTGCCGGTCTTCTGCCTGGTCCCTTCACCATTCCGCTGTCTGTCAAGAACAGTCTCGATGAAATGCAGAAGGGCAGAAACATCGTTAAACGCGGCAGGGCCAGAAGGGCAACTGAGACTATTCAGAGACTGGAGGAGGCTGTAGGAAAGTCCGGTGGTCTGGTGGAATTTCGTGATTTCGGTGAAGGCGAGAGAGAAAAGCACAGAATTCTGGCATGGCTCCGCAAGGAAAAGGTGTGTTTGCTTACAGGTGACACCGACATGGCAGACACCGCAGAGCGTGAGGGTATTCGGGTTATACGGCTTTCAGAAATTGGTCCGGCTTCCCGTGAAGTGGTTCTTCCTGGAGATTCATTTGTTGTGAGAATTCAGAAAAAAGGCAGAACTGCCTCCCAGGGAGTCGGCTTTCTTTCCGATGGAACCATGGTTGTTGTGGATGAGGCAGGCGAACGGGTAGGTAAAGAAACGAACGTTACAGCTCACACCACATTCCGTGCAAAGGGTGGAACAATGGTCTTTGGAAAAGTTGCGCCGGAAGGCAGCGGAGACAACGATCATGACTGATACCCTGTGGGGTGCGGTTATTGTAGCTGCAGGGTCCGGCAGCAGGTTCGGCGGAGACATACCCAAGCAGTTTACCTTTGTCAGGGGTAAAAGGGTGGTAGACTATTCTGTGAGTATTTTCAGACCTCTTGTAGATCATCTGGTTGTGGTTACACCTGCCGGTGATGACTGGCAGCGCTGGTGGACACCGCCACCTGGCGTAAACACAGTTCACGGAGGCGGCAGAAGGCAGGATTCGGTTATGAACGGGTTGAAGTTTCTTCATTCCAGGGGTGTCAGCCGGGTTTTGATTCATGATGGTGCAAGACCCCTTGCGGACAAAGACTGTGTAATGCGAGTTATGGAAGCCCTGAATGAGAATGCGGCAGTGATACCTGTAATTCCAGTTCACGATACTGTGAAGAAGGTAAGCGGGAACACAGTGGAGAAAACACTTCCAAGAGATGAACTCAGGCTCAGCCAGACTCCCCAGGGCTTTCATCTTCCAGAGCTCATGGAAGTGCTTGCCGCTGCAGGCGAGATAACCGATGAGGCTTCTGCCTTTGAAGAAGCGGGCAGAGAGGTGAGTACAGTTGAAGGTTCCTGGAAAAACATCAAGATTACCGACAGCAGCGACGGGGAGCTTGTTTCTCTGCTGGCAGGGGAAGCTGAAAGGGTAACAGGCACCGGTCTGGATTTCCATCCTTTTGATCCCGGCAGACCGCTTTACTTCTGTGGCTGCAGGCTGTCAGACACAGATGGTCTTATGGGGCATTCCGATGGTGATGTGGTTCTGCATGCAGTGGCAGATGCCATTCTGTCTGCTTCCAGGCTGGGCGATATTGGAACCCTGTTTCCTCCTTCAGGCAGCAGGTGGAAAAATGCTGACAGTTCATTGCTGCTCGGCAGCTGCGTTGCAATGGTAAAACAGGCTGGATGGGAAATTCAGCGGCTGGATGTTACGGTAATAGGGGAGAGGCCGAAGATTTCACCTGTAAGGGAAATGCTTATCCGCAGGCTGGCGGAGATAGCAGGTATTTCCACTGGGAAAATCTGGATCAAGGGAACAACAACCAACACAATTGGTGACCTTGCCAGGGGAATGGGTGTTGGCTGCAGCGTACTGACCGAACTGGTCCGGAGATCCCCGTGACAGAAGCTGTCTGGCAGTTCTTCCAGGAAGTCAGTACTGCATGGCACTCTGTTTTCATGGGTCTTATTGCTTTTATCGAAACACTTTTTCCTCCTTTTCCAGGGGATATTCTTTACATTGCAATGTCCGGTCTCGGTGCAGCCAGAGACATTCCTGCTGTTCTTCTGTGGATCCCGGGTTTTCTGGGATGTATGGTTGCTACGCTGCTGCTTTACCGTGTGGGAACAAGCTCTAAACTCGAAAAACTGGAGTCTCTGGTTGTCAGAACTTCCGGAAAAAACGGCTGGAACAGATCAAAGAAGCTTCTGGCACGCCACGGAGCGTGGTTGCTTGTATTCAGTCGCTTTATTCCCGGGATCCGGTCGCTTCTGGTTGTTGCTGCTGCTTCAAGCGGTATGAAAAAGTCTGCGGTTCTTGGCTTCACAGCTTCCAGTGTTGTTCTGTGGTATGGGCTTATGGTCACAGCTGGAACCATTCTGGGAGCAGAATTGAACAGTGCTTCCGAGTTTATGTCGGATCTTACCGCAGTGCTTCTTATTGCCGTTCTTGCGGCAGTTGCTGCAGGCGGAGCTGTTTTTCTGATCAGGTTGAAAAGGCAGAAAAAATGAAAATTCTTCATGCGGCATCGGAGTTCTATCCACTGGTAAGTACCGGCGGTTTAAGCTCGGTTGTAAGAGCTCTTCCCGAGGCGTTGAACAGGGTTAAAGGCGTAGATACCGCGGTTATTATTCCATACTACAGCAGTATCGCTGCAGACAAACTGGAAGTGGAATGGCTTTCTCCGCAGAAGACCTTTGCAGGTGAAGAATTCGGTGTTGCCCGTATCAGCGTTTCAGGTACGGATGTGTTTCTTGTGGCAAAGGACGAGTATTTCCACAGGAGAGGTATCTACGGGCCGACCCCGGGATCTTCGTGGGATGACAATGCAGCTCGTTTTTCGTTTTTCAGCAGAGCTGTGGCATCTCTGTCCAGCATAGACGGTTTCACGCCGGACATAATACACTGTCACGACTGGCAGACAGCACTTGTTCCCGTTTACCTTCGGGAAGTGGATACCGCAACGGTGCTTACAATACACAATCTTCAGTTTCAGGGAAGGTTTCCCCAGGCTGATTTCGGAGTAACACTTCTTCCTGATACCCTGTACAATGTGGACGGGCTGGAATTCTGGGGAGACTGGAATTCACTCAAGGGGGGAATTACTTTTGCCGATCAGGTAACAACGGTGAGTCCCGGTTATGCCAGGGAAATAACAACACCCCGGTACGGCTGTGATCTTGATGGTGTTCTCAGGGAACACAGCAGAAAGCTCACAGGAATTCTCAACGGAATTGACCCTGCTCTCTGGAATCCGGCCTCAGACAGGAGTATTGCCAGTAACTATTCTTCAGGCAGCATGAATGGCAAAAAAATCTGTAAACGAGCACTTTGTACAGAACAGGGGCTGGAATTTTCTTATGGCTCGCCGCTTCTTGGAATGGTAACAAGGCTTACCTCCCAGAAAGGGATTGACCTTGTTATTTCAGAAATGGACAAACTCGTGGAAATGAATTTCAGCATGGTTGTTCTGGGTACCGGTGAGGGCTGGGCTGAAAGAGCTCTTGCAGAGGCCGCAGAGAAATATCCCGGAAAGATATCGCTGACCGTTGCCTACAACGACCGGCTTGCCAGACAGATATTCGCAGGTGCTGATGTCTTTCTTATGCCGTCGGTTTTTGAACCATGCGGCCTGGGACAGATGATGGCCATGAGGTACGGGACTGTCCCTCTCGTCAGATCGGTGGGAGGGCTTTCCGACAGTGTATCCAGTAATACAGGATTTCAGTTTTCCGGTGGCAGCAGTGAGTTTCTGACCGCGGCACACAGACTTCTGGAGACATGGGACAACCGCAGACGCTGGGCATGGTTCCGTAGAAGATGCATGAAAGCCGACTTCTCCTGGGAGAACAGAATTCCCGATTACCTGGAAGTTTATCGGAAAGCTCTGGAGGTGTAGCAGTTTGAAATCTTTTCTTGCGGTGTTTATCCAGTTCTATTCGCCTGATACGGCGTATGAGATGGTTACAGGGATTCATCAGAACAGGTCGCTGGCCGGTGCTGCAGCACTGATACTCATTGTGGGCTTCAGCCCGTTTCTGCTCAGCGGGGGCAGTTTCAGTTTCGATCTGATGATTCCGGTTCTTGTTCTGGTGGAAAGAGTTATTCTGGCTTCCGCCGCCGGGCTTGCAGTGTACATTCTCTCGTTTGCCATAGGCGGCAGAAAGCCCCTCTGGCCTGCGGTTACAACAAGCTTTCTCTCCATGGGGGCCTTCATGTTGCTTGTGGCCTTTCTGGCATTTCTGTCGTATCTGTTCTCACTTCCACCGGGGTTTTCATGGAGCCCTGCCGAGGGAATGCTGAATCTTCCGGTCACAAGGCTTTCGGTGTTTGTCGTTGTGTTCTCTTCCCGACTTGATATTGCTTCTCTGGTAACCGTATACCTATGGGGCAGGGGGCTTTCCACCGGGTGGGGAGAAAGCACTGATTTTGGGCAGAGACTGGCCTGGACCGTATATTTGTTCGGAGTTCTTTTACTGACACTTCCGGTATTCATTGCTCCCCCTGGGGGTGAAGGAGGATAATGACAGTACTACTACTGGTTACTGCTGTTTTTTTTACTGCTCAGACAGGGGATGTTCCGGTACGGGAGCTTGACCTTGCAGGATGGGTGGCACTTGCATATCAGAATTCACCTGCTGTTTCCTCTGCTGATGCTTCTCTGTTTTCATCTCAGGCGTCTTTTACCAGCAGCAGATCGTTTCTGTGGCCTACACTGACCATGTCTGCCGGCGTCACAAAGAACTGGTCAGGTGTATCACTTCCCGGCGGGGAAACAACGAACACTGAAAGCAATTTCTATTCAACCGGGCTTTCCCTGTCACAGGAACTGCTTCAATCAGGCGGTCAGAACTGGTTGAACATGCAGGCATCCGAGTTGACTCTTCAGGCAGCGGAGTCAGACTACAAAGGTGATATTCTCGCTGTGACCATTGATGTAATAAACGCTTACTATGATGTTCTTGAAGCCATGGAGCTAAAAAAGGCTGCAGAAGCGGCACATGAGAGGTCTGAAAGCCAGCTTCAGAGAACGGAAGCACTTTACCGCATAGGCGGCGTAACAACACTGGAACTGCTTCAGGTACAGGTTCAGGAGAGCAGTGACAAACTGGCTGTGAGCAGAAGGGATCAGTCTCTGTTTGCCGCATACAGCAGTTTGTACAACGCTTCGGGAGTGGATCGTTCGGATGATCTGTCTCATACCTCTATCAAACTGGATGCAGTTCTGGAGCCCCTTCCAATGGAATCGGTTCAAAGTATTTCTCTTGATTACTCCGAGAACCCAGGACTGGTTGCCGCTTCTCTGAGAGCGCAGGCTGCGGAGCTTCAGTCAACCGCTGCAGGCAGAGGATACTGGCCAAGCCTCCGGGCATCTGCCGGATGGAGCTGGAGTGATAACTCCCTTGATGACATCGACAGAATGTTCGATAACGACGGGTACAATGTTGGCCTTAACCTTTCCTGGAACATCTTTGACGGGTTTATCCGGGAATCAAGGATAAACTCCGCCAGAGCATCCGATCTTGCCTCCCATGCGGCACTGGAAACAATGGAGAACAGCGTGAGAACATCTGTTGAATCACTGAGTAATTCGCTGAAGATCGATATTCAGTACTACAGTGATTCAGAGCTGATGCTGGAACAGGCCCGGGAACAGTACAGGCTGTCTGTTATGTCTTACGAAATGGGAGCTCTGTCTCTGATGGATCTGCTTGATGCTCAGTCTGACCTGGCGCAGTCAGAAGCGAATTTTGTATCTGCCAGGGTAACCGCACTGAAAACAGAGGCATCTCTCATGGTTCAGCTGGGCAGAATGCCCAGAGTGGGAGAGTAGTGAAAAGATACCTTTTCTCTTCTCTGTTTCTGCTGACCACGCTTGTTTTCGGGAAAAACATGTGGGAAACCCACGGTCACAATTTTTCTTATTCCCCCTTCGGTTCGGGGGAGCAGAAAGTAATGTTTCCTGTTGCCTGGGATGTGAGATCCGCCAACGGTCTGCTGAACGCATGGCAAAAACTGTACAGTCCTTACCAGGCAAATCCCGTTTACGCAATTTTGAGAGAATCTATGGAAAACGGTTTTAACACCGCAGTTGTAAGGGCAGAGCTTACTGACAAGTGGTTTCCCCCGCAGCCCGGCGCTTACGGAGACAAATTTTTCCCAATTTCCTGCCAGGCAAGAGAGATGGGTCTCAATATCATTGCCGGCGGTATAAGAACCAGCCTCGATGAAGATGAACACAACCAGTCGGTGATAGACTATCTGAAGCTGTACATACCGCTTACAGCCGGAGATTTTGCCGGTGATGTGATCGGCATTTTCGCTTTCGATGAACCGGATGTAAAGTACCTTGAGAATCCGTCCCAGGGTGACCAGTGGATCGAACTTGTTTCCTACTGGAACGAAGTCTGCAGCTCTGAGCTGGATCTTCCGGTACTGTGTTACTTTGCCAAGTTCGCTGACGCGACACCGGATGGTCAGATGTCTTACTATTCGGATACCACCAGAATTCTGAACAGGATGGCCCGGTTCACTGACATGGTGGGTATGGACATGTACCCTGTAAAAAACAACTTTAGAAGAACAGACCTTCTTCAGACTTCAGACGAAGAGCCTGATTTTATCGCGGCTACAGACCTTGTCCAGACCGATCAGGAACAGATACAGGCGATGAACAGTCGGGATGAATTGATAAGAGTGTTTACCGCAGGAGATTCAGCTCAGATTGTTGTGGATGAGATTGTATGGGACGGTGTTGATCTTGACCTTGAAACACACTGGACCGGTGAACTTCCGTTCCTTCCAGACGAGATATCCTCCTCAGATTTCAGAGCAGGATACGCTGCTTATTCAGGTACAGGGTATGTAAACAGCGCTGTGGTTTTGTGGCAGCATTCCCAGCCTGTTAACCAGGCTGTTGTTGTGGTCAGCGACCACGGTGAGCCTGCGTTCCGAACTCTGCCGGAGTTCCCGGAATGCAACACCATGATGCCACTGTTTTTCTCCGTTGGACAGACTGATTACTGGTCGGATCTTGACGATGCAGAAGGTATTATCGGCCACGGAAGGCTGGCGGTGCTTGCAGGAATGGAAGACCAGACAGGAATCCGGTACATAATGCTCTTCACCGCATCGGCTTCAGAACCAAACGATCTTGAGGCGGTATTTCAGCAGCCGGTGAAGCTGTTTTTCATGGCTGAGACCGCCTTCTGGGGAAGCTTCTGGGGCGCATGGTATGAAGCTGGAACCACCCAGACCCTTGCCCACAACGGTTTCGTCATTGCAGATGAATGTGGTAACTATGTTACATTGAACCAGATAAATCGGGATCACTGGCAGCTGTTTCCCGGCTACGGGGCGATACAGTACTCAAACCTGTTTGGCTTCGAGGGAATGCCTGACATGGTTCGAGTTTCCAGAACAGACGGTATCTATCCTCCATTCTTTTCGGGTATAGATTGCCTTGTCGGGTGGTTTAAAAACGAGAAAATGCTTGTAACCGCCGGATCCGAATATCAGGGGGGTGATCTTAACCGGTGTGATTCTGTTTTTGTACAGGGGCTTCCGTCAGAGATAACCGGGTTTGATTTACTCCGTAACGATCACCGGTATGCTGACAGACCGGTGTTCTCCGTGGAGAATGGGGACCTGTATATAGGCACCGCTGGAATGGATACCGGTGTGTCAAACGGTCAGTTAACCGTCAAGCGGGAGAATTACTGCAGCGGTGATACATTGATCACCGGAATCAGAGCCATGCACACAAGAGACGCAATAAGAAGTGTAATTGCCCCTTCTGATGACGGCTACTACATGCCCCAGTGCGAAATTTACAGTGACAAGGTAGATCAGTGGCGTTTCCAGTGGTACCCTGAAGCGCAGCAGGTTGGGCTGTCGCTGGGTGTTCAGCAGACATCGCGGGAAAATGCGCTTTTTGCCGTGGTTCAGTCTTTCGGCAGACACGGTTTTGCGCTGCCCACCTACTGTATGTCGCCGGATACAATGCTTTATCTGGTTTCAGTTCCGATTGTTGCAGGGGCCAGAGGACTTGTTTTCTACGCACTTGATGTGTCTATGATGAGTGGTAACGGGGGAGATGACGGAGTGTCCAGGGCTCCATTTGTTCTGCAGAACTGGGGCCCCAGCAGAGATACACAGAATGTGGACATGGTGGGAACAGTACACGGAGCTGTAGCTTCCCTTACTGGAAACGGAGACAGCGAAACAGATTACCTCAGTGCGCTGGTGGATTCAACCTGGACTGTTCTCGATCAAAGTGAGGCGTACAACCGTACCCCGGCAGACACTCTTCTTAACTTTATCGCGTTGAAGAACTCCACGAGTGATACAATTCTGGTTATTGCGGTAAATGAATCAACATCTGAAACTCCATTTGATCCGGGAATAGTTTTCAGCACACTTCCCGTTGCTACGGAGATAGTTTCTTCAGAGGGCTATGTACCGGCGCTTGTCAATCCTGCAGGAGGTTCCGGTATAGAACTGGACTACTCCGCCATGCCGGGAGTTGCGGCAAGTCTGCTTACGCTGGCCACTGGTGGGAGCGGGCAGCAGGGTTCAGGATGGGTGTTGAATTCCGGAACCAGTTCAGGTGGAATTACCGGTATTACATTTTCTGTCCCGCCGAATGAAGTTGCGGAACTTAGTATCTATGATCTTGCAGGAAGGCGTGTTGCATCGCTGTGGCAGGGAACAGGCAATGGCTCTTTTGTACACACCAGTCTGAGCAAAGGTGTGTACCCTGCCGGGCTCTACTTTGTTACCCTTACCGGGGACCACACACTGCTTACCGGGAAGTGTTTTTTATGGTAAACGACAGGGCAGTATCCATGTCTGCTTTCGCTCTTCTGTCCGGTGTGGGTGTTCTTCTTGCTCAGGTTGCATGGAACAGGCAGCTTCTTCTTGTAACAGGGGGAAGTGTGGATGCAACCGCAGTTGTTCTTACTGCATTCATGCTGGGTCTGGGTTTTGGAGGGCGGTTTTTCGGCCGCAGAGCCGAGGTGTCGAAGAACCCTGTTTCTGTTCTCCGGATTGCTGCAGGCTGTGCTGCTGCTGCTTCTTTTCTTCCCGTTGTTCTGGCCCCTGCAGTTAGGAGTCTGTATCCGATCATTTACAGTTCTGGTTTGCAGTTTTATGCCAGGTTCCTGGTTGCTCTGCTGCTGATTTTTCCTGCCACTTTTTTTGCCGGGGGAATAGTGCCGGCCATGGGGAGACTGGTAGAGGGGCAGGGTGGAACGGCAAAGGTCTCCAGGCTTTACGGTTTAAACTCTCTGGGTTCGGCTCTTGGCGGATTTCTTGCCGGTTTTGTGCTTCTTGAAGCAGCGGGTATCACAATCACACTTGTTCTGGGAGCTGTGCTGACAGTTGTCTCCATAATGATGATCAATCGTCCTCGATCAAGTATCGAAACTGTTGTCGAGTCAGCTTCCGGAACCAGGCCGGGGTCTTTTTTCCTTGTGGTTTATGCAGTGAGCGGAATGCTTGCTCTCGCCTGGGAAATGGTGTGGACCCGTCAGCTGACTTTTGTGCTGGGCAACAGTACCTACGCATTCTCAACCATGGGAATAATGGTTCTGCTGGGGATAGGTGTGGGAAGCATTGGCGGAAGAAGGGTGGCAGTTTCCGTAAAAAACCCTCTTGTTGCTTTCGGCTTCGTCCAGGTACTTCTGGGTCTGGCCAGTGTAATTCCCCTCACCCTGCTGGGCAGCTTTCTTTCTCTTGCCGGTAAGTTGAGTTTTTCTGGCGGATGGGCAGGCACCACTTTCGGCGGCATTCTTGCGGCAATGGTTTACATGCTTCCCTCTACGGTGCTTATGGGAGTAACATTCCCCCTTGTGGTCAAGGCTGCTGCCAGAGAACACAAACTGGGTGAGGATGTGGGAATCCTGTCCATGGCCAACTGTATTGGCGCAGCAGCGGGGCCTCTGCTTGCCTCTCAGATTCTTTTCAGATATCTGGGTGTAACGCCGTCAGTTCTTGTTCTTGCCGTTCTAAACGCTTCTCTGGGATTGTCTGCATTCTGGAAATCCCGCAGACTGGTGTATTCCCTGGCAGCCCCTGCAGGTGCCGTTCTGTCGGTATTTCTTGTCCTGGGGGCAGTACCTCCTGGTTCCAGAACTTCTGCCGGGTTTTCTCTGGAGTATTTCAGGGAAGGCCGAACTGCCACGGTGGCTGTATTCGGCAGAGAATGGGATAACCACAGAAGTTTAAGGATCAACGGTGTTGAAGAAGTTCCTGTAGACCAGGCATCTCTGGAAGCGTTTTACCTTCTGGGGCATCTGCCGTGGGGGTACAATCCTGAAGCAAAAACTGTTTTAGCTGTGGCCATGGGCGGCGGGATAACCAGTGGGGCAATTCTTACCCACCCGGTAGAAACACTGGTGTGTGCAGAGATATGTCCAGAGGTTGTTCTTGCCTCTGCGGAGTTCCGGGAACACAATGGAAGACCGGACCTGGACCCCCGGTTTGAACTTGTTGGAGATGATGGAAGAAACTTTCTTCTGGGTACAGATGAGAGATACGACCTGATAGTCTGCGATGCCACCCACCCGGGTTCCAGCGAAAGCTGGCTGCTTTACACGGAGGAGTTCTATTCACTGGTTCTTTCAAGGCTGGAACCGGGAGGAGTAGCGGCACAGTGGGTTCCGCTTCACCGGCTTCCTGTGGAAGAATTTGGCAGGATTATTGCAACGTGGGGCAGGGTGTTCCCAGAGGTTGCAGTTCATTCGGCAGGAGGAAGGCACGCCATACTGATAGGTTCCGCTGAACCTCTTCAGCTGGATATCGAAGCGATGTTCAGAGACAGTCTGGCAGAGGCACAGCTTGTGGCTACAGGTTTCCGAGAAAGCGAGGTACAGTTCCTCAACCCCATTCTGTCCACCGGGGAAATCCGGCCTTTTGTGGAATCAGATGTAAAATCAAACACCGACAACCTTGCCCCGTGTCAGTTTCTCATAAGAAAATGTTCCGGTGACCCTCAGTTGACCATAGGGGAAAACATGTCTCTTATGCTCTCTCTGGACACAGATGGAGAAACAAACCCTGTTTTTACCGGTCAGATTGTCTACTGGAATTCCATGCTTCCCCAGGCAGCAGAGCTTTTTCGGTCGGAACCTGTTCCTACGGCCATGGGAAGACGCTGGCTTTCTGTTGCCCTATCCTCAGCGGCGGAACTCTTGTATAATGAACACCGTTTCCCGGAGGCCCTTGATCTTGCCGATATGGCCTGGCAGGCGGATCCCGGATGGATAAGGAATTTGAATCTGGTGATTGAAATAAACAGAGCGCAAACTCACGCACAGGAGGAACTTTAATGGGAAGAATTGCTTTTCTGTTCCCGGGGCAGGCATCGCAGGCTGTTGGTATGCAGGCTCATCTCGAAGACTACCCCGAAGCTGCTGAATTTCTGGATAAGACTTACGAATTCAGTGGTCTGCACGATCTGACTAGTATTATCAGTCAGGGACCTCCAGAAAAACTTACGCAGACAAACTATGCCCAGCCGGCAATAACCATGGTGAGTATTGCAACACTCAGGATTCTTCAGGTGGCGGGAATACAGCCGGAGGGAACAGCGGGCCACAGTCTGGGAGAGTATTCCGCTCTGGTCGCCGCAGGTATTCTTATGCCTGAAACTGCGGTAAGGCTCACAAGGATTCGAGGTGAGCTTATGCAGAAATGTGCTGACATGTATCCAGGCGGGATGCAGGCAATCCTGGGCATGGATCTTGATAAGGTTACTGAGATAGTTAATGAGGCCAGCGCAAAGGGACCTGTTGGTGTTGCCAACATGAACTCCACCGGCCAGGTTGTCATTTCCGGTGCGAAAGCACCTCTGGAATACGCAGGAAAATTGTGTGCTGAACAGGGTGCAAGAAGAGTTATTCCCCTGAAAGTTTCCGGTGCATGGCACAGCCCTCTCATGGAAGATGCTGCCAGGGGGCTTGAAGATCCTGTCAGGGAAGCCGCTTTTTTCGATCCCGGTATTCCGGTGGTTGCCAATGTTACAGCCAACTACATCACAGGAGTTGAAGAGAGCAGAGAACTTCTTATCAGGCAGGTAACATCCCCTGTTCTCTGGGCCGATTCCATGAAGCTCATGGTTGAAAACGGATTTGACACCTTTGTGGAGGTCGGTCCGGGAAGAGTTCTTCAGGGGCTGCTTGCCAGAAACCGTGATGTTACAGTTTACGGTACTCATGATGCCGATGCTTTGAAAAAAACACTGGATGAGCTCACCTAACAGGAAAGCGAGAGTACTATTGCTAAGTAACGATATTCTTCGTCGGGTAAGATATGCTCTTGACCTCAGCGATATAAAAATGGTCGAGGTATTCGGCATATCGGGAGAATCGGTCACCACGAGTCAAATTTCCAGCTGGATTGCCAGGGAAGAGGAACCTGGTTTTGCCGTTTGTCCTGATTCCAGCTTTGCCTCGTTTCTCGATGGTCTGATCACAGACAGACGGGGTGAGGGGGGCAATCATCCTCCTGAGCCGATAAAACATCTTACCAGCAACATGGTGTTTAAGAAACTGAGAATCGCATTAAATCTGAAGACCGGGGACATCCTTCAGATGATGGAGCTGGCCGGTTACACCCTGGGCAAACATGAACTGAGTTCTTTTTTCCGGAGACCCGGCCACAAACACTACAGGGAATGTACTGATCAGACTCTCCGCAAGTTTCTGAAGGGTATGCAGATCAAGTTCAGACCATCGATGGAGAATTGAGCTGTGACTGTGGTCAACGGCAGTGCAGCTACTCGTGCAGAGGTATGGGAATGACAGGAGGCAAAACTGTTCTCAGAGTTCCGTCCAGGAGACACTGGCCCCGTGGTCTTGCCATCCTGCATGAGGACAGGGACATACTGGTTGTGAACAAGGTCAGCGGTCTGTTGACCATGGGTACAGACAGAGTTAAACAAAGCACAGCTTACTATCTGCTGAGAGAATATGTCCGCAAGGGCAACAGAAAATCGCAAAATCGTGTGTACATAGTTCACCGTCTGGACAGAGATACTTCCGGAGTTATTGTTTTTGCCAAAACCCCTGACGCAAAGCGCAATCTTCAGGATAACTGGCACGATTTCAGCAAGGTCTATTACGCTGTTGTTCACGGCTCTATGGATTTGAAGGAAGGGTTGATCTCTTCATACCTTGCAGAGGGTAAAAACTTCAAAATGTACTCAACAGATGATGACAGCAACGGGAAGCTGGCAAGAACCGGGTACAAAGTGCTGAATCAGAATGACGACTACAGTTTCCTCGAGATTGCCCTGCTTACAGGCAGAAAGAACCAGATCAGGGTTCATCTCGCAGAGAAAGGTCACCCGGTTGTGGCAGACAAACTGTATGGTATCAAAGAAAAAGGCAAACTTGCTCTGCATGCTGCAAAGCTCACCATCACCCACCCCTGGTCCGGAGCCAGAATGACATTTGAAGCAGGGCTGCCTTCGTACTTCAGTGACCTGATTGATGTGGGCTCTTCCAGCGTCTGATTTGTTTATTCTGCAGATTGTGTTATATTAACGCTGAGAGGCGTTTCCTCTCATGACGGTTTCGCTGAAGTATGGTGATACCGTCCCGGTGTTGTCAGTCAGCATGTACCGCGTTTTTGCGGCCCTTTCTTTTCCACGCGTCCGGCGGGTAGAGATTTGTATTAACCCCGGACCAGGAAATAAATTGAGAAATTATTCAGCAAATGCGTCACACAGACGCCATCGTCGTTCTGCACCCGGATCAACAAACCCCGGGTTTCACCTGGAACCAGCAGCAAAGACACCTGAGGGTGTTTTCGGCAGTTTGATTCCCGCAATCCAGCAGGCTGTTTCAGTAGAGGGGTACGTTACACCGACTCCGATACAGGAGCAGTGTATTCCACACCTTCTTGAAGGTCGTGACCTTATCGGTACTGCCCAGACAGGCACCGGTAAAACAGCAGCATTCACTCTCCCACTTCTGCAGCGTCTTGCCAGACACAGCAGGCGCCCGCGCAGAGGTACACCCAGAGCTCTTATACTGGCTCCCACCCGCGAGCTTGCCGCGCAGATCGGCAACAGTGTTCAAACATACGGGAAATATCTGAATCTCCAGCATACAGTGATTTTCGGAGGAGTAAAGCAGTACAGTCAGGTTAAAACTCTCAACAGAGGAGTTGACGTTCTGGTTGCTACGCCTGGAAGGCTTCTCGACCTTATACAGCAGGGTTTTATTCACCTTGATGAGGTGGAGGTATTTATACTTGATGAAGTAGACCGAATGCTTGACATGGGTTTTATCCATGACATCAACAGGGTACTCGCCGAGATTCCTCCCACCAGACAGACACTGTTCTTTTCCGCAACCATGGCTCCAAAAATGGAGCTGCTTGCAAAGACAATGGTAACAAACCCCGTGCGGGTTACAATTGAGCCGGAGAAGCCGACAGTTGACAGTATCAGTCAGAAAGTGCTTTTTGTTGAGAAAGCGAACAAAGACGCTCTTCTCGCGTCACTTCTGAATGACCGCAAAGTAAAAAAGGCAATAGTGTTCACCCAGATGAAACACACGGCCAACAAGGTTGTCAAGAAACTTGCTTCATCGGGTATCTACGGTACCGCAATCCACGGAAACAAAAGCCAGGCCATGAGAACAAAAGCTCTGGACGGTTTCAAAAAAGGGCGTTACAGGGTTCTTGTTGCCACTGATGTGGCTGCCAGGGGGCTGGACGTAGATGACATTACCCATGTTTTCAACTATGACCTCCCGGTGGAATCTGAAACCTATGTGCACCGTATCGGCCGTACCGCAAGGGCTGGAGCAGATGGCGATGCGGTTTCTTTCTGCAGCTCAGAGGAGAGATACTACCTCAGAGAGATAGAGAAACTTCTGGGCAATCAGGTTCCTGCCGACATGAGCCATGAATTTCACAGCGAGGAAGCCTTCAGGTCACAGAAGCCAGCGCCTGGTAATTCCAGACGAGGTAGAAGTCAGCCGGGAAAACCGAGCTACAGTGGCAACAGCAGAAGATCAGGCGGACACCGCAGAGGAACAAACCCCAGCGGACGCTCCAGACAGAGGAATGCTCCGTCTTCAGGCAGCAGACACAGCGGCAGATAACAGACCGGCAGGTGCGGGTCGGCAGTTCTTCCTGTCAGATCAGTATCAGGTTGCCCAGCCGGAGCCTCCACAACCTCCGCATTTGCCGTATTCTTCCAGGATTTCATTGTATATCCTTCCCTCGCCCTTGCATCTTCCGCAGGGCGTGGGAGGTTCCGGTACATTGAGGTGACCGTCTCCGCCGCACACATCGCACGGGGATTCGCCAACGCCGTCTACACCCGTTCCCTTGCACCATGCACACTTAACAATCGCCATTGCTGCTCCTTTCTTTCCTGAGTCTGCTGATTACTCTGTCATGGGCTGGAAAGGCCAGTTTTCTTACGCTGTCGATTTCAGTCCATACAAGTTCTGAAACATCATCCATTGCTGTGGGTGTTCCATGCCAGTTCTTAACTTTGTAGATGTATAGTACAACGCTGCCGTAATCGGTATGGTCTGCGTCTGCACCAATCAGTTCAAACGATGCGCCTGTGAGTGTAGTTTCTTCCTTAAGCTCCCTTGCCGCTGCAATAATCGGATTTTCGCCCAGGTCTACAAACCCTCCTGGCAGCCCAAGCTGGCCTCTGGCCGGAGCTGCTGCTCTCCTTGCGAGAAGAACTTTTTCATCTTTTTCGAGCACAAGAATAACAGCTGGAAGGGGATTTCTGTAGAAAACAAGTCCGCATCTTGCGCACACAGGATGCGGTTCTGCAATTATCAGTTCGCCACCGCATGCAGGACAGAATCGTGGTGTCCTGTAGAATGCAGTTCCATCAGTGTTGTCTGGAACAGGCCCCATCGCCGGGAAATGCCCCAGTAGAAGCCCGAGCCTGCGGTTGAAGCTGCCGGAAATTGCTCCTTTGAGGTAAGACAGGGCTTTGCCCACTGCCTCTTCCGGAGAGTATCCGGCTGCAAGCAGAGTTGCACAGGAAGATGCCAGAGTGCAACCGGTTCCGTGAACCTTGCCGGTTACGATCCTGCTTCCCGGAAACCATGTTATGCCCTTCTCCGTTGCAAGAACATCAGCTGGCTCACCCTTGAGGTGGCCTCCTTTCAGAAGAACATTTTCAGCCCCCATACTGCGGATCTCCACGGCAGCTTTCTCCATGGCAGTTTTGTCCCTTACTGTTTTCCCGGTAAGAGCTTCCGCCTCGTCCAGATTAGGCGTAACCAGGGCAGCCAGCGGAATAAGGTGTTTTCTTATTGATGTTTCCAGGCTTTTCACGGCCAGCCCGTGACCTGAACCGGCCACCAGCACAGGGTCCAGAACAAATGGGACAGAACTGAGTCTTCGTGTTATAACATCGGCAACTGCCTCTACAGCTCCAATGCTGCCCAGCATTCCTGTTTTGACCCCGTCCGGCAGACCGTCATCACAGGTTGTTTCCATCTGGTGTGTTATCATTTCAGGTGAAACAGGCTGCCATGATTGCACACCGCCACTGTTCTGTACCGTAATTGCTGTTACGCAAATACAGCCGTGCCCGCCCATTGCGGAACAGCTTTTTATGTCTGCGGCAAGACCCGCCCCACCGCTGGGGTCTGTTCCACCTGCAAGAAGGATAACCGGTCTTGTTTTCACTGTGGCCTCTCTGCCTTTTAGTGTGTCAGGTTTCGCATAGTCATGAGTAGTATAAAACTATGAATCCCGTTCCAGTGCCCGTACCGCCTGCAATTATTGCATTGGCACATCTATTGTCTGAGCCTACTATAGATACGGTTACCTTCCCGGGCAATCTCCCTGTTTAATGCTGGTCTCTTCTACATCGACAAATCAGCCGTTTGCCATGCCGGGTTTTCATGGATTGCGCTGAGTATAGATACAAGCCCAATCGATGTTGTTTAATCCCTCTCGGCGGGGAAAGAACCAGGAAAAATATTGTCATAAAAGGAAAATACAGGACCGGATACGGGAATGCAATTCCCTGGCAACAGAGCCGTTACAATCTGTTACAACCGGTTCATCAGATGTTGACTGATCCTTGTGATTATCACTCTGAAACACACGGGGGCAAACATGAGATCAGCATTAATTGCGTTTCTAGTGGTATTTATCTGCAATGCCGGATTGATTCCGGAGGACCATCCTTTTTTTCAGGAGGATGCGGTTCACGAGGTACGTATTCAATTTGATCAGGATGACTTCTGGGATATTCTTGAAGCAAACTACGCAAGCGAGACCTATCTTGAGGCTGAGTTCTGGTGTGATGATTTCTTCCTTGAAGCGGTGGGAGTAAGATTCAAGGGCGGTTCCAGCTATACAACGAACCCTACCTTAAAGAAGTCTTTCAAGATAGACTTCGATGTGTTCATTGAGGATCAGAACATTGAAGGCATCTACAAGATCAACCTCAACTGCAACTACAATGATCCCAGTTTCGTGAGAGAAGCTGCTGCGTATGAGATATGTCGTGCTTCCGACATCCCCTGCCCGAGAACCTCATTTGCAGCACTTTACATAAACGATACTTACTGGGGTCTTTACACCCTTGTTGAACAGTTTGACAAACACTTCATAGAAGAACGATTCGGAGAATCTGAAGACGGCAATCTGTGGAAGGGCGACAACCATGGTACTCTGGAGTTCGCCGGCTGGAACCCGGAGGACTACTATGGAGACTACGAACTTAAAACCAACGAATCGGAGAATGACTGGACCGAGCTTATGGAGCTTACAGACAGGCTTAACAATACTCCTGCTGCTTATTTAACTGACTCCCTGTCGGAAGTAATGGATGTAAACACAGCCCTTGTTCTTCTGGCTGTGGACAATCTGACAGTAAACCTGGACAGCTATGCGGGGAGAGGAGTTAACTACTATCTCTATCACATGGACAGAGACGACAGATTTGTGTTCGGCGAATGGGACATGAATGAATCCTGGGGTTGTTTCAATTCCTGGAATTATTCAATATCGGAACTGCAGGAGCTTCCAATAAACTGGACCAATGTGTCACAGTGGGAAGAAAGACCTCTGGCCGACGTTCTGTGGAGCGTGGACACCTGGTACGATGTTTACCGTGGACACCTGCTTCGGATGATGGCGCAGGAGGCGAATCCTGACATTCTCATCCCCCGGATGGAGGAGATGAGGAACCTGATAAGAGACTGGGTCTACCTGGAGGAATACCCCAGAAGCCTGTTCTCACCGGATCAGTTTGAGGAAGCAATGGACAGCGACATTCCCATAGGGCCGGGCAGGTTTGCTCCTGCACTTGGAATCTTCATAGAGAACAGACATGAATACCTTGTTTCACTTCTTGGAACCTGGGATCCTGTGGATGACATCATTCTTAACGAACTCATGGCGGGAAATGATTCAACCATAGCCGACGAGAATGGTGAGTACGATGACTGGATAGAGATAGTGAATACCGGAACTGATCCTGTGGATCTGTCTTCTTTCAGACTTACAGACAATATGGCTTTCCCGGGCAAATACATCTTTCCCGATACAGTGATACAGCCAGGTGAGTACATGCTTATCTGGGTGGATGACGAATCTGAGCAGGGATCGCTTCACGCGGAGTTCAAGCTGAACGGCGATGGTGAAGAGGTGTACCTGATGCAGGGCAGCGTTGTTATTGACCAGATTACCTTTCCTGATCTTTCCGACGATGACTCGTGGGGCAGGTGGCCGGATCTGGGGGAGGGCTGGGTGATTCAGGCATATCCCACTCCCGGAGCTTCAAACACCGACACACAACCTGGAGAAGGAGGTTGGGAAGCTGGTTCAACCCTTTCCATCCTGTGTCCAAATCCCGTGAGATATGGCTCTGCTGAGGCAATTCTGAATGGAATTTCAGGAACAGCTGTACTCAGCCTCTTTGATCTGTCTGGAAGACTGGTGCTCACACCATTTCAGGGGGAGCTGAATGGCCAGAGCACAGTGGCTCTGGAGACGGAGCAGCTCCCGGCTGGGGTATACGTTCTTAGGCTGGTACAGGGCGGTTTAGTCACATCACAGTTAGTAACGATAATAAAATGAAAGAATCGTTTTTATGAAAGTTGAGAAGAAACAGTGGGTGACTGTCCCGGCGCTTTTCCTTGTACTGTCGATTATGGCTCTGACCTCGGAATCAAGAGGTGCAACCTATGGGGCTCCCGACACCGATCAGTCTCTCTGCTTCGACAGTATCCGTGTGGTGTCCGCTTCACCTTCGGAAGAACCATTCTACGGTCAGGATGCACAGTATCAGGCACGCCCGACTTCGGCTCACTAGAACAAAAACAGGTGCAGTCTTTTCTCTGAGTTGCCCTCGCCCTGACTTGCCGGTAGTGTCCTCCTACACAAGAACTTATAGTAACCATTTGATCTATGCCAGGGAGTTGAATGATGTGCTGATAAGAGATAACCTTACACGGAGACACCTTGCCGGGAGACATGGGATCACTTCTGACGGAGTGACCCAGTGGACTTGTCTCTTGAGGCTGCCCAACGCCCTACGGGTTCTACTGGACAGGAACTACCCATACTATTTGGGGGAATTCGCAGTTTATGTAGTCTTTGGTGAGGCGCTTGGCTGGCCGATTACCCCGGATGCCGCGAGGCCGGCCCTCCGCTGCACTGGAATCTGTTCATTCGCAGGAAGAATAGCCGGTCCTGACTTCACTAGGAGCCTGACCGAAAATACAACATCGGCATTAGACACCACACGAACGGCTGCAAAGCGCGCCGATTATCGTCAAATAGCGCTGCTATTCTTCTCCAATCGACACGCTTTCCATCTCGTC
>QNDR01000017.1 GCA_003646025.1 Candidatus Fermentibacterota bacterium | reverse complement strand
TGGTGGCATTTGGCGGAATGGTAACTCGATTCCGGTATGTGAAAGAACTTACGAAACTTGTGAGAAGCAGGCTGCCGGGAGTTTTTACAACTGCGGGAAACAGTGGTGTCTCTACAGTTCCTGAGGTTTACCTCAAATCATGCGAACTTGACTGCGTGGTACTGGGAGAAGGCGAGATAACAGCGGTAGAGCTTGCAGATGCTGTGGAAAGAGGAACCGACTGGAAGCAGGTTTCCGGTCTGGCCTGGCTGGACAGCGAAGGAATTCTTCAGAAGTCACGGCCACGTGAGCCAATAGCAGACCTCGACTCACTTCCCTGGCCTGCGTGGGATCTGTTTCCTATAGAGAACTATGTATCCAGCATTGACCACAGGCAGAAAAAAGTAAGGCATCTTGAAACTCTTGCCAGCAGAGGTTGTCCTTTCAACTGCGTGTACTGCTACAGAATCTATGGCAGGAGTGTAAGAAGGAGATCTCCAGAAGCGATTGTAACAGAGCTGGAAGAGCTTGTTAAAAGGTATGACATACACTACACTGGTTTTCCTGACGATCTTTTTACAAGTGACAGAAAGTTTGTTATGGAGGTCTGTAAGCTGATGAAGCAGAAGCTTCCAGGTATCAGGTGGTCATGTCTGGGCAGGGTAAACACCGTGGACAGGGAGATGCTTGAAACCATGAAAGATGCCGGGTGTGACTGGATCTCTTACGGGATTGAATCCGGGAGCGACTGGATGCTGGAAAACATGAGAAGAGGAGTTACTGCACAGCAGTGTCTTGATGCCGTAAAGCTTACGGAATCGGTTGGAATACATGCTGAGGGAAGTTTTATCATCGGGATGTTCGGAGAAACCCGAGAGACGGTAAAGCAGACTGTGAAGTTCTGCAAACAGGCGGATATAACGGCTCCAATGTTGTTTGTTACCCCTTATCCCGGAACGGCGATCTACAACACTGCCCTTGAAAAGGGGCTCATAGATGATGTTGAAGAATTCCTCATGAAGATGAACGCAGCAGATGAGCTGCTGGTCAATCTCACGGATTTTTCAAACAGAGAACTCACAGAGCTCCGCGACTGGGCACAGGGGACCATAGGGAGAACCTACCTGTTGAGAAAACCCTTCACCAGGATACCTTCTGTTTTCTGGAAGCATCTGAAACTCCATGGAGTAAAGGGTCTGTGGCATGATGCCCGCGCCTTTTTCACCTCTGTGTTTTCCAGAGGCTGATCATGTCCGACAAAGGGTATGTCTGCACGGTAAACAGGTACCTGGCACCTCTGCTTCCCCACACGGTTCTGGTGGTTTTCCTGGCTGTTATTCTGCCCAGAATGCTGCTGTTTTTCTATCTGGGCGGTGAGCTGCCTCTGCCGGCAAGAGACCAGGGGCTGTACATACACACCGCAGGCAGAATTGCTGAAGGGGAAGGTTTTTCGTTCTCTTCAGATCTGGGACTGCTTAAGAATCTCAGGAACACAGGCGGAAGTCCCCAGAGGATCTGGACGGAAAACCCCGACTATGTGTTCGGTCTTGCACCAGTGGAAACACCCACTGCGGTTATGGAGCCTGGCTATTCCGTTCTGCTGGCTCTTTTCTTCTCGGTGTTCGGGGCAGTAAGTGGTTCAGTGTTTACACTTAATTTGCTTTTTGCCATTGGCGGAGCTTTTGCAGTAAGAAAACTGGTAACGGAAGTCTGGGGAGCGGAATCAGGTCTTATGGCTGCTGTACTGTGGTCTCTGTACCCGCCGTTTGTTTACTATTCAGCCTATGCCATGACGGAAACTGCCCATATCTCCATGCTGATGATATCATCCATGCTCGTACTGTCCTCTGGAAGGGGAAGGGGAAAGGGATTTCTTGCCGGAGTGTCCACCGGTGTGTTCTTTCTGATAAGAGCTACGGCGTTGTTCCTGGTACCGCTTCAGCTCCTGTATCTGGCATGGAGAAAAAACTGGAAAGCGCTGTTCTTCCTTGTGGGCGGCTTTGCTGTAGCAGTGTCTCCCTGGGTTGTCAGGAACTGGATTTCACTTGGTGAACCGGTGCTTATGCCTACAAAAGGTTCCTTGAATCTATGGATGAGAAACAACCCGGAAGTTCTTGCTCTGGAAGGTATTAATGTACCTGAGAACCTTCAGCAGAACAACACTTCTCTGCTTGAGTATCCCTCAACTGATTCAATTCCCGGGGAGCTGGCCAGAAGCAGGGCTCTGGGTTCTTCTGCTGCCGGGTACATCCGCAGCAATCCCCGGCTTATGCTGTGGCTGGCCTGGAACAGAGCTGTTAGTTTTCTCTCTCCAGGTGGCAGTACACTGGGCTCAAGAGGAATGGTTGCCGGTCTGGTTATCTATCCTCTTATGCTGTTCGGAGGAGTTGGTTTGTGGCGCGGCAGGTCTCACCCTGAAACGGTATTTCTCTTCAGCCTTTTTGTTTTGTATCTTCTGATGCATGCACTGGCTCACGGAGGGGTGAGGTACCGGCTGCCTGTGGATGCAGTATTTCTTATCGGAGTTGCTCTTGAATCCTGTTGTGGAAAGGGAAAGCATTGATCAGGTTTAAGAAGATTCTTTTCGTGTTCCCCGAAACGCGTTATCCGTCAGGCCAGCCGCCTCTGGGTATAGCGATGCTTTCTGCCGTGGCGAAACAGTGCGGAGCTGAAACAGCTCTGTGTGATATGTCTTTTGAAAAGAAGCCATTTGAACATCTCAGCAGAATGCTGGCGGAATTCAAACCTGATGCTGTTTCCATAACAGTGGTCACACCTCAGATTGGTGCAACCCTTACAGCCTGTGACGTTGTAAGAAGGGATTCTCCAGGAACCTATCTGATGGTTGGCGGTCCCCACGCTACCGTTCTTCCCGTTGAAACCCTTGAAACATCAGGTGCCGATCTGGTGTACTCCGGCGAGGGGGAAATTGCGTTCAGGTTGATTGTTGAGGGCACAGATCCGGGAGAGATCCCCGGGGCGTGTTTTATGAAAGACGGCAGGGCTGTTGCCGTCCCGGGAAGGCTGCTGGTCAAAAATCTGGATACCCTTCCTCTCCCAGACAGAGACATCTTCGATATGAAGAAGTATTTCACAACATGGTATTCCATGGACAGGGTTGATTCAAGTCTAAAGGGTACAACCATTATGGGTACCCGGGGTTGCCCGTACACCTGCACTTTCTGTCAGCCTACTCTGTCTGAAATATTTGGTAAAAAAATGCGGAAGCGTTCTCCGGAATCTATTGTTGAAGAGCTGAAGTACCTTGTAAACACATATTCAATCAACGGTTTCATGTTCGAGGATTCCACCTTTATTGTAGACCATCCGTGGGTAACAGAAATCTGCTCACTGATGAACAAAGAGGGCCTCAAGCTCAGGTGGTGCTGCAATGTCCGTGCAGACCTTCTTACTGAAGAGCTTCTTGATACAATGGTCGGTGCCGGGCTCTCAAAGGTCAACATGGGTGTCGAATCGGCATCACAGAGGGTTCTGGACGATATATACAGGAAGGGAATCACTGTGGAAGGTGTCAGGAAAGCCCTTCGTATGTGTAACTCCCGGGGAATATATGTTCAGGGTTACTTCATGCTGGGGGCACCGGGAGAAACGGTTGAGGAAATGAAACAGACCATTGATTTTGCCGCGAAGGAACCGTTTGATGATGCTCTTTTTGATATTACAACCCCGTTTCCCCACACAGCACTCTGGGATATGTCAAAGGATCTGATAAATGCCGACTATTTTGAGTTTGACTGTTTTCATAAAAGCGTTTACTCGCTGGACGGTATCACGCCGGAGCAGATAGAGAAACTTAAGAAGAATGCTTTCTGGAAGTTTTATACACATCCGGCAAGAATACTGAAGACGGTACGCACGGTTCTGGGGCCACGTAACTTCAAAAGAACTTTGCTGAAGGTGAGGAGAGTATGAGAGAACTTACGGTAACAATCGACGATGGTGGTATGCACCCGGCGGTAAATGCCGCTGTCCAGAAGTGTATTGAATCCGGAAATGTCAGCAGGGTTAGTATTATGGCAACAGGCAGTCACTTTGCAGAGGCAACCATGATGGCCCTTGCCGGCGGTGTCCGTGTCGCAGCCCATCTGGACTGCTGCCGGGGGCCGTTTCTTCTGAAGCAGAGTGATTTTCCGGAATCATTTGCTTCGTGGGTAAGGAAAGCTGATTCTCTTGCAGATTCTGTACAGAAAGAATGGTCTGCTCAGATCGAGAAAATACTGTCAACAGGCGGTGTTGTCACAGCTCTGGACAGCCATCGTCATCTGCACAATCTGCCTGCGCTGCAGAAGGTGATAATCAATCTTGCAAAGGATTACGGAATACGAACGGTCAGGTCTGCGGTGCTTCCCGACAAGATGATGAGATTTCCTGCAGGGCTCAAGCTTAATTCGTTCGGGTGTGAGTTGAAGCAGGCTCTGGAATCAGCAGGGCTGGTTACCACAGACAGGATGCTTGGTTTCGGAAAGGCGGGTAAAATAACCAGGAAGTATCTCGGCAGGTACACATCCATCTGCAGTGATGGTACCACCGAAATCGTTATGCACCCCGCAACCGAAAAAGTCTGGTCATCCGGCCAGCCTGGAGAGCTTGAGCTTATTACCTCTGAATGGTTCGGTGACTGGTGCAGAGGAAAAGACTAGAGCCCTACATATTTCTACTGGCGCTGCTGGCACGGCTGGTGGTGTTCTTTCTTGCCGTATCCGGCTTCTTTCTGGTAGGCGAGGGACAGGTTCAGGCCAATCTGGCGGAAAACATCGTTTCAGGCAGAGGATTCATGCTGTCTGAATCAATGTTCCACGATCCAGACCCAAGGCGTGATGCCAGTCTTGAGTTCTTCAGAGAAACCGGTGGTTTTTACGGTGTGCTGCTGCCTGAAAAACCCACATCATTTCTTGTCCCGGGTTTTGCTCTGTTTGAGGCGCTCATCTTCGCCGTTGCCGGTATTGGAAACCTGACCGCGGTGGTTGGAGTTCAGCTTGTTCTCGGGCTCCTGACTGTGTTTCTGGGAATGCGGATCGCCTCCCGGTTCCTTTCAGGCTGGTGGTACACAGCAGCCGGGGTGTTTATTGCTCTCGACCCTTTTGAACTCTATTTCCAGGCTGTTCCAGCCACACAGGCCCTTTTTTCACTTCTGTTTGTTGCCGGCCTGTTGTTTTCATTGCGTTATCTGGAAAAACCCCGGCTTGCAAATGGTATTGTGGCCGGTTTTGTATGGGGTGTGACCTTTCTCGTAAGACCTGCTGCTCTTCCCATGGTTGCCTGGCTTGCAGTAATGGTTCTGGCAGCTGGTAAATTTGCGATAAAACTGTTGCCGTCAATTCTTGTTCTGCTGGTTTCTTTTGCCGTGGTTCTTGTTCCGTGGGTACTTCGGAACAGGAACACAATGGGCAGATACCAGCTGCTTCCCCTTCAGGGAGGGGTGCAGATGTGGGAGTACAACGGCAGAATATTTACAGATGCTTTTCTTGATGAAGCTGAAGGAGCAAGGCTGCTTTACGGTCCTGTCCGTCAGGTCTGGCTGCCCAGACTGAACCAGGCGGAACTGGCTGAATTTCCGGTTTTTACCACAGAAACGGAGTTCCAGAGAGACAGTGTTCTTTATTCGCGCCAGAGCAGTTTTCTCAAGGCAAACCCGCTGGTGTTTCTTCACCTGTCGGCGTGCAGATTTGCTGAATTCTTCAAGCCGTTTCCCCTTAACCACTTCTCGCCGGTACACACAATGCTCGGGCTGTTGTCCTTTTTCTGGGTAGGTGTTTTCTTTTTTGCCGGTATGCTTCTCCTGACCCGCAAAGGCAGGGTCGGTGTGTACACAGCCGGAGTAATCGCAGGGTACATTCTGATGCATCTTCTCACCGCCTCTGGAACTCCCCACAGGGTTGCCCTCGATGTTCCTCTGATAATTGCTTCGCTTGTTGCGGTAAAATATTCTTTCGAAAGGTTCAAAGCCGGGAAATCGTCCCTATGAGAACACTGGTGGTAAAGACCCACGCCTTTGGCGATTCGCTTATGGCTACACCTGCTGTTGCCGGCCTTATTGCCGATGGACACAGCGTTACAGTTCTTACCGGTCCCTCTTCCTTTCCGGTATGGAGCCGTCTCCCGGGGGTGAAGAGAATAGTTCAGTCTCCAGCTCCATGCTCTGCAGCAAAACTTTTCATGTGGTCTCTGCTGCACATGCAGAGGGGGTACGACAGGGTCATCCATCTGGGCTCTTCACCGGCCGCCTGCAGGTGGCTCAGATTCCTTACCGGCAGAAAAGTCACAAGCGGGGGAGATGGTAAAACCGGTTTTGGTACAGCAAAACCGGCAGCCAGAGACTACTGCAGAATTGCCGGTGTCCAGTGTTCTTCCCTGAAACCGTTGTTCCCGATTACAGAGGCTGAGTACACCACCGTCGAAAAACACACAGGAAGCAGACCGTACATTGTCCTGGCTCCCGGAGGGGCCAGAAACGCAAGAGAGTATGTTCCATGGAAAAGGTGGCCGGTGGAGAGATGGGCTGAGGTGTCCAGCTATCTTCAGGCCAGGGGATACACAGTTTTTCTTGCAGGCGGGAAACGGGACAGGGAGGAGATTTCGTCAGCTGGGGGTGTTAATCTGGCAGGAAAACTTTCCTGGGGGGAGACTGCGGCTCTTATCGCAAAGGCGACGCTGTTTGCAGGCAATGACAGCGGTCCTGCCCATCTTGCGGTTTCTTCAGGCACTCCGGCACTGGTGCTTTTCGGTCCCACAGATCCCGATTCTCTTTACACTCGCGGCAGCATTGTCTCCATCTGCGGAACTGTGTCATGTTCACCCTGTTACTCAAACAGTGTTTTCCCGGGCTGTACTGGAGATGGAGACTGCATGACTTCAATTGATACTGAAAGGGTTATTCATACCCTCGAGGGGATGTTACAAAGATGAGGATAACAGCTCTTAACCCGCCTTTTCTTTCCCAGTACAGCCGTGGGCAGCGGAGTCCGGCTGTCACCAGAAGCGGAACTCTGTATTTCCCGATCTGGCTGTCCTATGCTGTGGGAGCGCTGGAGCAGGCAGGGCACACTGTGCAATTTTTAGATTCTCCTGCAATGGACCTGGAGTGGAAGGAAACTGAAAACAGAATCCGCGATTTTGCTCCAGAACTTGTTGTTGTGGAAACATCCACACCTTCTATCATCTCAGATGTTCAAACTGCCGACCTGCTTACGGAAACAGGTGCAACGGTGCTGATAGTGGGAACTCATCCTTCGGCACTGCCTGAGGAAACTGTTCTGCTTGGCGGGAAGTTTCAGGGTGCCATTCTGGGAGAGTACGAGAAACCCCTTCTGGCAGCAGCATCTGCTCTAGAAGCGGGAAGGCCGCTTGAGGGAATACCCGGAACGGCCATAAGAACTGAATCCGGTACAGTGGTTACTCCTGCTGATGGATACCTGCAGAATCTGGACTCACTGCCTTTTGTGAGCTCTGTGTATGCTACTCACCTTCCTGTGGAAAGGTACAACAATCCCAATGCTCTTCATCCTCAGGTTATGGTTATCGGCGGAAGAGGCTGTCCCAATCAGTGCAGTTTCTGTGTTTTTCCCCAGACCCTCACAGGCAGGCACTACAGAAGCCGGTCTGTTGAAAATGTCGTAGCTGAAATGAAGTGGGTTCAGGAAAACATGCCGGAAGTACAGGCGATATTTTTTGAGGATGACACTATCGCGGCGGACATGGAAAGACTGCGTCAGCTCTCTGCTGAAATTGTGAGAGCAGGCGTAACCATTTCCTGGACCTGCAACATGCGGGCAACAGCTGATTATGAAACTCTTCGACAGTGTCATGCCGCAGGTTTGAGATCTGTGTGTGTAGGTTTTGAAAGCGGATGCAACGAAATCCTTGCAGCTATGCGCAAAGGGTTAAAAACCGATCAGATGGTGGAGTTCATGAACAGTGCCAGGAAAGCCAGTGTGCTTGTTCACGGCTGTTTCCTGTTCGGCATTCCCGGGGAAACCCGTGAAACTGCCCGGCGCACTCTGGATTTTGCCTTGAGTCTTAATCCCGACACGGCACAGTTCTATCCGCTTATGGTTTACCCGGGGACAGATGCCTACACCGATGTGCAGAAAGCAGGTTTACTGGTAACTTCAAGCTGGAGAGACTGGTTGAAGGAAGACGGTACCCATGCCTGTGTTGTAAGAACACCGGACATGACTCCGGATGAGCTGGTTGAGTTCTGCAATTACGCCAGAAGAAAGTTTTACTTGAGACCGGGGTACATATTTAAAAAAGCGTGGCACAGCCTGTTTGACAAAGGTGAGAGACACAGAACTCTCCTGGCCTTCAGAACTTTCCGGAAATACATTTTCAGGCGGAAAAAGTGACTGATATTGCTGTAGTTATACCCTTCAGAGGCAGGTGGAATTCAGTTCTGCCTACCCTTGAAGCTCTCTCCGCCCAGTCAGTGAGGCCACGCATTACTGTAGTTCTGTCTGTTGACGGTATGGCGGAACCGCCTGATGAGATCAGGAAGCTGGTGGATCTGCACATCAATGGTGAGCAGAAAGGACCGGCTTCAGCAAGAAACCGCGGGTGGAGGGCATCTTCCAGCCCTGTTGTTCTGTTTACAGACGCGGACTGCCTGCCGGAACCGGCGTGGGCGGAGCGGCTTGCCGGGAAACTGGAAGAGGGATATCAGGCTGTAAAAGGGGTATATTTATCAGGAGGATCCAGCCTTATACAAAGGCTTGCTCAGGTAGAGTTTGAGGAGAGGTACCGGCTTATGAGCCGGGCTTCTGTTGTTTACCTCGCAGATACTTACTCTGCAGGTTTCAGCAGAAACTGGCTGGAGAAACTCGACGGTTTTAACGAAAGTTTTCCCCTGCCCGAGCACGAAGATGTTGATCTTTCCTGGCGGCTGATCGAAGCTGGAGGAAAGATTGCTTTTGTACCTGATGCCGGGGTTGCACATGTACACAGAGCCACCTGGACTGCATACTTCAAGCTGAAGTTTCGTCGTGGGAAGTGGAGGATAATGCTTGTAAGGAAGTTTCCAGCCAGGGTTGTTTCTGACGGATACACCCCCCAGACGCTGAAACTGCAGATGCTGTTTTCAATGCCTCTGCTGGTTTCTCTGTTTGCTGCCCCGGTGTTTCCTGTTCTTACTGCTGCATCTGCACTGGCATTTCTGCTGGTTTGTATTCCTCTGATCCGTACGGCTTCTGCAACAGACAGGTCCATTGTTCCGGTTGTTCCGATTTTCGCACTGTGGAGAGCTGTAGCTCTTGTGTCAGGTTCCGTTTGCGGTTTTACTTCCCGAAGAGTAATCTGATGCTTGCGCCTATAAGAAGACAGCAGCGTGTTTTCATTCTGTTTCTTATCGCTGCTGACCTGCTTACTGTTCCCCTTTCACTGCTGGCAACCTGGTATATCAGAACTGAGTGGATCGCCGGTTTCCTTCCTGAATTTACACACACTATCAGCACCTACCTCGCTACCATTCCCGTGCTTTTACTGCTGTGGATTGCGTCATGGTGGTCTACAGGTATGTACGTGTTTTCCTCACAGCAGGGCGCTTTCCCGGGGCTTGCCAGGAGGATTCGTGCTGTATTTTACCTTGCAGTGTCAATAATGGCGGCCAGTTATCTTGTTAAAATTGATTATTCCAGAATAATGCTGTTGATGTTTCTTGTTCTGTCTCAACCAGTGAATATTTTGCTCAGATCTGTGTTCGGTTCTCTGGCCAGGAAAATCGCTCCAATGAAAGAATCGCCTGCAACTATAGTGATCGGTTCCGGAGAGTTCGCCGAAAGGGTAATAACCTCTCTGGGAAAATTTCCCAGACCAAAGCACAGAATAAAGGGAGTTCTGGTTGAACATCAGGGTATTGCTGAAGAAGTCTGTGGCATCAAAGTGATCGGTGAAGTCAGAGATCTTCCCCGGCTTGTAGACAGCCTTTCCATAGATGAAGTGTTTTTTGCCAGCGGTTCCATGAACCGGACAGACATGCTCAGAATTGTTAATTCAGTTCAGAAGCAGGATATTGTCTTTATGCTTGTTACCGATCTGTTTGAAATTGCTGCCGGGGTCAGCAGCCTCAGCAGTATTTCCAGAATGCCGGTGGTGGAGATTGGATCCTCCGGCAGGGGAACATTCAGCAACCTGACAAAAAGGCTGATGGACCTGATAATGTCACCTCTGCTGATTGTTCTGCTGGCACCGCTGATGGCCGCAATCTGGATAATTCTTGCTGTAACGGGAAAAGGTTCACCTGTATTCAAACAGACCAGAGTAGGCAGATACGGCAGGAAGTTTACGCTGTACAAATTCAGAACAATGAAACCTGAAGCGGATGAGTATGAAGTTGCCCCGGTGGCCGGTGATGACCCCAGGATTACGGGAATCGGCAGGATGTTAAGAAAAACCAGTCTCGATGAACTTCCCCAGTTGTTCAATGTACTCCTGGGGCACATGAGTATGGTCGGTCCCAGGCCGGAGATGGATTTTATAGTTAAGGATTACAATGCATGGCAACGGAGAAGACTGGATGTAAAACCGGGTATTACAGGTCTGTGGCAGATCATGGGTAGAAAAGATCTTCCGCTGCACGAAAATCTGGAATACGACTTCTACTACATGAGAAATCAATCCGTTATGCTTGATATGGCAATTCTCGCCAGAACGGTTGTTACCGTTCTCAAAGGAAGGGGAGCATACTGACAACTGTTTTTACTATTTCGGCTCTGCTTGGTGTCTGGAATTTCACAGGTCCTGTTCAGACAGGGCTTGGCGTTTTTCCAGTTGCCTGGAGCAACGATCCTGTTTCTTCCATGGCTGCGCCGGCTGGAATGGGTCGGGTTGAGTTTTTTGAGGTAACGGCAGTCGGTGGAGTGTCGGGAAATGAGCCTTCCGGGGCTGTGGCTGCTGTGCTGCCAGCAGGTGCGTCAGGATTTCATCTGGGATCTGCTGCCGGCTGGAATGCCGAAGAAGGAGTTGGTGCAGCTCAGATTTCCGGCAGCTACATTGTTGCAGGGGATCCTATAGGCTTTATGGAAGGGCTGTTCGGCCCCAGTATCACAACCGGTGTTTCCGCAAGGTATCAGTTTTCAGACAGTACCGACGGAAACACCTTCGATCTGGATGCGGGAATTCAATTTTCCCTTTTTCCTTCATTTGCAGTTGGAATACAATACACCGATATTGTGAATGACCGGGTGTTAACCACAGGTTTCAGCCAGGTTTTCAACAGAAATTTTAAAGCCCATGCCGGTTATGGTAACAATCGATGGCAGGTGGGATGCGAACTGATGGTGACCAGAAAATTCAGAGTCTACTCCGGGGTGGACAGTGGTAATGTTCACGCCGGTGCTGGATTCTCATCACGGCACTGGAGTTTTGGATATGGGGCAGTGCTGCATGAGAACGAAGTAGAACACAGTTTCGGTGTTTCAAGGAGGTTCTCGTGACAGCGCTGATTTTTACCCTCGCAGTGCTGCTTCACCAGTCGGATTCAACTGACACAGCAGGGCACGAACTGAATCTTGGAATGTTCTTTTATTCCTCTGCTTCCGCAGATTTGAACGAGGGGTTGCAAACTCTCAACACGGATACTCTCATGGTGTTTCCCGATGGTTCGTTTCATACAGACTGGGCAGACCTCAGCGGGGAGGTCTCAGTTAGCTATACACCGGATTCAACTGCCAGCTTCAAACCGGTAAGCGCCGGAGCCTTTTTCAGGTGGCCCGGAGCTCAGTGGATCGGGGCAGGTGTATCTGTGGGGCTGATCAATCCGTTTCTACAGGGGCTGGGCAGCCCTGTTAGAGAGTGGAACAGTTACAAAACAGACGATTCAACTGCAGTTACTGTGGAGGTCGGGGGGCTTCTTGGATTTCAGGGAACATGGACTCAGTTTGGAGATTCCCTTTCCTGGTACAGTGTGAAATCTCCATGGCTGGGTTTCGGAGCTGTAAAGTGGAACGGTATTCGGGAGAATTCAGAGCAGCTTGAAACAGTTAGCGGTTTTCTAGATCTAAAAAGAGTACAGCCGTGGTTTCTTTTCGTGAAGGAAAATTCCAGGTGGACATACAGTGCTCAGATAAGAGGGTGGAAGCCTGTTACTGGCAGCACGCTTTCTGTGGAGATCGCTCCCCTTGTCTCACTTAACGAAGATTCAAGCAGTGCGGGGCTAACCGCGTGGATCTACGGGAACAGAAGAGCTTTCAGCGGTTACTTTACCGCAGTCTCTGCTCTGGAAAACGAACCCGAACCTCATTTTGAGGCCGGTTTAAACATCCTGTCACAGGCTGGAATTGAGTGGGCTCTGGAAGCGGATCTTGATCACATTGAGACTTTCCATGGTGAACTGTCGGGTTTCTACAGAATGTCCCCTGCAGGCTGTGGTGGAAAAATAGAGTTGTATGATGACAGTCTCAGAGCAACGGCCACGGCGCTGTACTCGCCTGTGGAAAATGTTTCAGCGGAGTTTTCCGTAATGTCGGATCTCGATACAGACTCACCTGAACCAGGGTGTCTGCTTCAGATAACCGGAGTCAGAGAAAACATCACAGCCGGAGTCTCAGTTGAATGGGAACATGGCTCAACCATACTGGGAATGGGGGTATCTGCATGGATAGACTGATTGCATTATCTTTGCTGTTGTGTTCCTGTGCAGTTTTTGTGCCGGCAGAGAAAACACAGTCAGACGGAATGCAGTTTCATTACCCGTCTGCGGCCAGGGTTCAGCTGGTGGGTGACTGGAACAACTGGGGAGGAATTACAGGAGTCCTCGGGCTTGTCGATCCTTCCTGTGGCATTATGGAGACCCGCAACGGTGTGTGGGTCGGTTCAGTGCCGGATGATCTGGACAGAGGCATATACAGGTATGCCTTTCTTGTGAACGGAACACAGTTCTTTCCTGATCCGCTGAATCCGGAAAGGGCGGACTTTGGTGGTCATGTTGTTTCGGTTCTTCTTATTGACTGAGACGAGAGGGGAATAGGTTGGCCTCTGTTAGATTTGAAGCTGTAAGCAAGGTTTACGGCAGTGATTCAAAAGCTCTTTCAAACTTCACTCTTGATGTAGCAGACGGTGAGTTTGTTGTTCTTGTTGGCCCCAGCGGCTGCGGAAAATCCACAACTCTAAGGGTACTTGCCGGTCTCGAAGAAGCCACAGATGGCAGAGTTTTCATAGATGGTGTAGACATAACCGATGAAACGCCATCGAAGAGAGATATTGCCATGGTTTTTCAGAACTATGCCCTGTATCCTCACATGACAGTGTTCGATAACATGGCTTTTTCGCTTAAGATGCGAAAGCTTTCCCGTGCTCAGATAAAGCATTCTGTGACAGAAACCGCAGAGATTCTCGGTATTTCAGACTATCTTCAGAGAAAGCCAAGAGAGCTTTCAGGGGGGCAGAGGCAGAGGGTTGCAGTGGGGAGAGCAATTGTGCGGGATCCAAAGGTATTTCTGTTCGATGAACCGCTGTCAAATCTTGATGCCAAACTCAGAGTTCAGATGAGAAATGAACTGGCAAGACTTCATTCAAAACTGAAATCTACCATGATATATGTCACCCACGATCAGGCAGAGGCCATGACACTGGGCGACAGGATAGTAGTTCTTAAAGACGGGTACATACAGCAGGTTGCACCTCCGCTGGAGGTTTACAACAATCCGGCGAACAGGTTTGTTGCGGGGTTTATAGGCAGCCCTGCCATGAACTTCTTTAAGGCGGAGACACACGGCAGCGAACTACGTGCAGCAGGCGGAAGTATTCAAATTTCAGATACTGCAGAGGGTTCGTACACACTGGGAGTAAGACCGGAAGACATTCTTGTCTCAGAGGATGGAAGGTTTGTCTGCTCTGTTGAAGTTGTGGAAACTCTGGGCAGCGAGAAAGTTGTAATTGGAACTGCAGAAAGCGGTGAATCGGTCACAGCCAGGTGCAGACCGGACACTGATGTCAGTCCAGGCGGACAGATGAGATTCGAAATAGACCGCAGCAGGGTGCACCTGTTTGCCATCGACGGAGCACAGCAGAAATTATGATTCTCCTCACTTCACTTACAGTTGCCCTTGTGTTCTCCCTGTTGCTTACCCCTCTCATGAGCAGGCTTGCAGGTAAATGGGGTTTTGTAGACAGAGGAAGCAAATCAGGAGGGTCGGGCACTCCTGTTATGGGTGGAGTTGCAGTTTTTCTTGGGTTTGCCGCAGCTATTGTTGCCGGAATGCTGATATTCCCGGTACTGCCTGGTGAAAGCATTGCCGATACACCTCTGTCGTGGAGATCGATATGTATACTTGTGCTGTCATCGGGATTTCTTATGGCACTCACGGGATTTCTTGATGACAGGTTTGAGCTTTCCCCCAGAACTAAGCTTCTTCTGCATTCCGCTGTGGTTCTGATTGCAGGAGCTCTGTTTGTGGTTAACGGTGCCCAGGTACATCTGTTTCTGGAGGGGGATCATATTGCCTGGCTGGCTGCACCGATAACACTTGTGTGGCTTCTCGGTATCACCAATTCCGTTAATCTTCTTGACCACGCCGACGGTGTTACCGCTGGTGTATCGGCGATCTCAGCTCTGTTCTTTGCCGCTTTGAATGTAATGCACGGCAACCCGGCAGTTGCTTTTATAAGTGTTGCTCTGGCAGGAGCATCCATCGGTTTTCTTTTTTACAATTTTCCTCCGGCATCAACATTTATGGGAGACTGCGGTTCAAACTTCCTGGGCTTCATGCTGGGTATTATTGCCGTTCTTGGGGTCTACACACCCAGAGGTTCAATACCGTACCTTTCAGTACTGTCTCCTCTGCTTATTGTAGCTGTTCCACTTGTTGATACTGTAATGGTTCTGGTTTACAGGAAAAAGCACGGTTCTCCTCTTTTTCAGGGAGATAAAAACCATCTGGCCCACAGACTTATGCGTATGGGCTACTCCAAACGAACTACAGTTTTCATGCTGTACATCTTTTCTGTAATTCTCGGCACAACTGCACTTCTCCTGCCCACACTTCAGCCGTATCAGGCTGTTCTGGCCTTCATAAACGCCATCGGAGTTATCAGCATATTCGCACTGTTCATCTCTCGCGGGGAGAAAGGTTTCCATAGATGAGAACAAAGGTATCCACAGCATTTCTTGTGCTTCTGATTGCAGTGATGTCCGGTGTGGTGTTTGGTGTGATGACAAACAGCAGGAACAGCATTCTCATAAAAGAGATGTTTTACGTAGCAGGCGGAAGCCTTGCGGCTGTTATGGCCGCTGTATTTATCTTCCTGGGAAAACCTTACTACGCTGACAGGATTCCACGGATCACGCTTGTGTCTGTTGCCGCTGTGCTGCTTCTTATGGTGGTAATGCACTTTGCCGGTGCTCATTCTCCCAATGGGCCGTTTACATTTTTTATGTTGCTCTCTCTCACGGTGTTAACAATTTCATCACTGCTGTTTATTGACGGGGCACATATAAGAGTCTTCGCCCTTGTTATGCTGATCTCGGCTGCGGTGATGTTTGTTTATGCGGTGCTGCAGTGGCAGGGAATCAATGTATTTACCTGGGATGCCGCACTTACGAGAAGCGGTAGAAGCACGGGAAGCATGGGAAATCCCAACCTTCTCGGTGGATTTGCGTCGGCAGTTATTCCCCTGGGTGTTGCTTACATATTTTCGATGAAAAATCAAACCATGGTTCTGAAAACCATCCTTGCCCTGGCTTTTGCAGCTCTTGCTGCAACTGCTATAGTTGCCAGCGGAACCCGCGGCAGCGTTATCGGTGTTGCTGCCGGAACCTCCGTTTTTCTGGTATGGTTCGTCAGGAACACTTCGAAATCTTCCAGGAAGCTTATTCCAGCAGCAGTTCTTGCTGTGGTGGTTATAGCGGCTGTTGCTGTTCCCATGTCTTCCAGACTTTCCGAGCTTGACCCTTCTGCAGAAGACCAGGGAACACTGCAGGTAAGAAAAACAATCTGGTCCGGAGCTCTCAGGCTCTTTTTTGAAAGTCCAGTTACAGGTCATGGACCTGGATCCTTCCAGATTCTTTTCCCGCGGTATCGAAATCCGGAGTACAGCATTCTTGGCGTAAGTCACAATACTCTTCATGCCCACTGTGAATACCTGGAGATTCTTGTCGACCTCGGGATCGTCGGTCTGATTCTCTGGACAGCCGCATTGTGGGGGATGCTCGGGTATCTGAGGAAGGCCAGTCTGCTCCGGGCTGGCGCATTTGCCGGAATGGCTGCAATGCTTGCTGAAGCGCTGGTTTCAGTACATCTCAGATGGCCGCCTACAGCCTGGCTTTTCGCAACCCTGGCTATGGTGTATCTGTCTGGAGAGACCAGATCTGTTGTTCCGGGGAAAAAGATGAAGGCCGGGGCAGTTCTTCTTGCAGCAGCCGGCGTTGTTCTTGCTGCAGGGTTGTTTGTTCACTACATACCGCTGTCCCGATCATCAGTGCTTGTGTTCCGGGGGAAGGATATTTTCCTGGCCAGAACAGAAAATGCTATGAACGCAGGTTATTCCGCTGCAGCTCAGTGGGCTGATACCGGTAACAAAGATGCTCTTGATGCTGCTGTAATTCAGTGGCAGAATGCTACTGTTTTCGCCGACAGTGCTGTTGCTTATTCAAAACAGGCTACGGAGATCTACCCTTATGATCTCGGTGGATGGTACGCCCTTGGAAGCGCACATCTTACCAGGTACATGGTTATGGCGCCACCGGTTCCTGCCATGCGGTCAGCCCTTGAACAGGCAGGGTTAACCAATCCCCTTACACCCGGGCAGATACAGAATGAACTACTTCTGGGAATGGCTGCATACGACAGTCTGGTAACAATGGCTCCTGACTATGCCGAGGTTCACAACAACCTGGCACTTGGCTATTCAAACATGGGTTTACTGGACCAGTCCATGGATGAACTCTATAAGTCCTACAGGATTCATGCGCACAGGCGAAACGATTACTTCAACCAGGTTTCAGCTCTTATTGCAATACACCCGAATACAGTATCTGGTGCCCTCCTGTATTTCCATCATATTCTTCTGGGTTTTGACACCGGTGCTGAAGGACGCAGGCTGCAGGAAAACTACAACTCAACAGTGGAGAAAGCCTGGTGTATTGTTTCAAGTCAGCCTGAGAATGCAGATACTCTTGTTGACTGTATGTGTGAGCTCTCGGACGAGGTTCTGCCGCCGGAGCAGGCGGAGTTTTTATCGAACAGAATCAGACACATCGACGAGTACCATCCATTTGCTTCCTGGGAGAATGGCACGATTTTTACAATGACTGGTGAAGATGCACTTGAAGAGCTCTTCAGAATGACCGCTTCTGCTTTGTTCAGCAGCAGCTCTTTTCCTCAGGTTCTGCCACATTCAATAGATTTTTACACCATGCCTGCGAAGCTTCTATTCGATTCACAGTGGAACTCTGATGTTTTCAGTAAGGTAATGGATATCTACGTTCGCCAGATAGTAATCGACAGGCATCTTGACGATGTGTATTCACTGTTGAACAGCGACCGGTTTTACTCAAGAATAGACCCCGATGTGGCACAGGGAATACTTTCGGTGAGAACGGCGGTAGGAGGCAGCAGAACAGCAATGAGAGACGGTTTTCAGGCACCGTGGCTTTCTACCAGTCTTCCTGCTGTGATTTCAGACAGCCTTCACTCCCGTATGGCTGCCGATTCACTGAATCCGCAGTGGTACGAAATGGAACTGGAGATGACATTCCTTCTGGTAACTTCATACTGGTGGGACTATAATATTTTCGCTTCGGAACAGAATCAGTATCTATTAGACCGTATCTTCTACTGCAGAGATAAAATACGGGAGCTGAAGCCGGAAGTATGGTCGGCAGTGGTTGCAGGTATACTCACAGACGATACAGACAGAATCAGGTTTCAGACGCAGGGTTCAACTCTATCCACTGTTGATCTGTTGAGAGATGACCTTGTTAGCGGGGCGGTAAGGGTTCAAGTCAGCCCTTGATGTAATTCCTGTTTTCCCATAGATTAGCGTTACTTGTGCTTTGCAGGCATGGGCGCGTTGCGCCCATTTTTGCTAGATGCTGGTTGTGTATGGTTGTATTTGGAGGTTTTCGTTTGACTCATGATGATGTGCTGGAACATGTTGAAAAAATAGTAGCGGAATCAGGTCTTCTGCTCGTAGATACCAACCTTTTTCAGGCGGGAAGAAGAAGAGTTCTTCGCGTTTATGTAGACAGAGTTGGAAGAGTAGGCCTGGATGAGTGTGCCGGTGTGTCAAGAGCAATTGCCAATGCGGTGGAAACCCTTGACCTGATACAGGGAGCCTATACCCTTGAGGTCAGTTCACCTGGAATTGGCAGGCAGTTGTCTACAGAGAACGACTGGAAGCGATGTGTGGGAAGAAAACTTGAAGTAAAAACAGAGTCCGAAGAATTCACAGAAATTCTTGTTGATTACACCGACGGGCTTATGACATTTGAGGGCGGAAGAGTAACTGATCCTGGAAGTGTACTTTCGGCTCGAGAAGCAATTTAACAGGGGGTTCAATTGGCTGATTATGAGAGAGTAGAAGCTCTCGCCGGCCTGGTGAGGGAAAAGGGAGTGAACCGGGAGATTCTTCTCCGGAGCCTTCATGCAGGTCTTGCCAAGGCTTCTCTAAGAGAGTACGGGGAAGAACAGGACATCAAAGTTACATGGGAACAGGGCAGCGGTGATATCCGTATGGAAGCTCTGAAAACAGTTGTTGAAAAGGTCGCCCGGAGGAAGACCCATCTGGAGATAGATATAAAGAAGGCAAGGAAAATCGACAAGAAATGTGAAATTGGAGATCAGGTTGCAGTTCCCATAAGCATTGCCGATTTCGGAAGGGCTGCTGTCAACGAATTCAGGGCTGAATTTCTGTTGCTTGTCAAGTCGGCAGAGAGAAATCAGGTCTGGAAAGAGTACGAAAGCAGAATTGGCTCAATTATTCCCAGATGCAGAGTTCAGCAGGTCTACAGGAACAGAATTCTGGTGCAGGTTGCTGGCAGCATTGAAGCTGTTGTCCCGGCCGACGAAAGGGCGCGGGGAGAGAGATATGACCAGGGGGATTCCATTACACCTGTTCTTATCCGGGTAGAGAAACCCGAGAGTCTGGAACCCCAGCTGGTTCTTTCAAGGGCAACTCCGGAACTTGTGAGAAGGCTTTTTGAAAGAGAAGCTCCCGAGATCGAGGAGGGCATTGTCAACATAAAGGTTATTGCCAGGGAACCGGGAGTAAGATCGAAGATCGCGGTTTCCAGTACCGATATGCGCATTGATGCTGTGGGGGCTTTTGTTGGAATGAAGGGATCCAGAGTTCAGTCGGTGATGAGGGAATTGAACGGTGAGCGTATTGATATTCTACCGTGGACCAGAGACCGTTTTGTCCTGGCATCCCAGGCGCTGGCTCCAGCAACGGTTCTCAGTATAGATTCAGAACAGTCTTTCAACCGTGAAACAGGAGAAATGGAAGACATTCTGATTGCCGTTGTTCCAGATGACCAGCTTTCCCTTGCCATAGGCAGAAACGGACACAATGTGCGACTTGCCGGGCAGCTGGTGGAGCGCAGGATAGACCTTAAAACTCAGAGCCAGTGGGAAGAAGAAAACCGCTGGGAGAACATGCTCAGGGTTGATGTCAGTGAACTGCCCAGTGTAAATGACAAGCTTGCTGAAAGACTCAGCAGAGCCGGTTACGATTCGGCACAGATCATTCTGGAGTCCACAGAGGAAGAGCTGAAGGAAGTACAGGGTGTCGGTCCTGTAAAGCTTAAACAGATACTGCAGGAAGCAGCCGAACTGGTGGAACAGAGAGTACACCAGATTGAGGTAGCAAAAGAAAACGAACAGAATAATTCATCTGAGTCTGAAAATGAACCAGAGGAAGCCACTGATTAACAAGTGTGAAAGAAGGTGATTTCCTTGACGGAAGAAAATAAAGTACAGAAGAAGAGGGTTTATGAGCTGGCTCGCGAGCTTAACATATCCAGCGAAGCACTTCTGAAGGTTCTCGGTGAGCTGAAAATTGAGGCGAAAAGCCACATGAGCACAGTTCGCGTGGAAGATGCCGGCCGGGTTATCGAGCAGTTTGAAAAACAGAAGGCAGAAGCCAAAACCCGGGCGACAAAGAAACGCAAACGGAGAAGACGCAAGAAAAAAACAGTTGTCTCTGCTGAGACGGTAAAGAATGTTAAGAAAATTCTAGCCAAAATGGACTCAGGCGGAGCAAAAAACCGCAAGAGTAAAAAAGTCAGATACCGCAAGGAAAAGCAGGAGAGACACGAAGAACAGCGTACTTTCGATGACGGAGAAGAGAAGATCCTCAAGGTTACCGAATTTACAAGCCCGGCGGAGCTGTCTCAGCAGATGGGGCAGCCGGTTAACGGCGTAATTGCAGCATGTATGAAGCTTGGCGTCATGGCTACAGCCAACCAGAGGCTGGATGTGGATACAATATCTCTGGTTGCCGAAGAACTTGGTTTCACCGTACGCGAAGTCAGTGAGTACGGAGCTGAGGCTCTTGAAGAGGCAAGGGTTTCAGACACCGATGCTGTCCGCGAGGAAAGGCCTCCTGTTGTGACTATTATGGGCCATGTGGATCACGGTAAAACAGCACTTCTCGACCGCATTCGGTCCGCAAATGTAATAGCTACCGAATCAGGTGGAATTACCCAGCACATAGGTGCTTACGTCGCAACGGTAGGTGACGACAATCAGGTAACGTTTATAGATACCCCAGGCCACGCCGCTTTCACGGCAATGCGTGCCAGAGGGGCTATGGTAACTGATATTGTCGTTCTGGTCGTTGCTTCCGACAGCAGGGTGATGCCCCAGACAAAAGAATCGATTGAACACGCAAGAGCTGCTGGAATTCCGATAATTGTTGCCATAACCAAGATGGATCTCGCCACGGCAAATCCCGATTTCATAAAGCAGGATCTGGCAAAGAACAATGTTCTGGTGGAGGAGTGGAGCGGAAATGTTCAGTGTGCTGAAGTTTCTGCAATCACCGGAGAAGGAGTGGACGAGCTTCTTGAAATGATTCTGATCCAGTCGGAGATGCTTGAACTCACAGCTTTTCCCGACAGGCTGGCCAAAGGAACAGTTCTTGAAGGAAGAGTTGATGCAAGAAGAGGTTCCATTGTGAATATCCTTGTTCAGGACGGTACTCTTCACGAGGGCGACGCCTTTGTTGCAGGTCAGTATTCCGGAAGGGCCAGGGCACTTTTTGATGAAAACGACGTTCAGATCCTTGAAGTTCCACCTGGTTATCCTGTTCAGCTTCTGGGCTCTCCAGGGGTTCCGTCTGCAGGAGATTCATTCATCGCAGTAGAGAACGAACAGGAAGCCAGGAAAGTCGCGCTTCGCAGACAGATGGTTGCGCGGGAGAAGCTACTTCATGCCAGACACAGGGTTTCTCTGGAGGATTTCTGGGCTACAACTTCAAGTGATGAGCGGGTTCTCAACATCATCATAAAATCGGATGTCTCCGGTTCTGCTGAAGCTATTGTCGATACTCTGTCTAAACTTCAGAACGATGAAGTGGGTATAGATGTTATTCTAAGCGGAGCAGGTGGAATCACAGAAAGAGATGTTGATCTGGCTGCTGCATCCAATGCTGTTATACTTGGTTTCAAAGTAAGACCTGATCTGCGTGCCCGTGAGAGAGCCGCGGAAGAGGGCGTGGAAATCAGCACATACAATGTAATTTACCACCTTGAAGATACTGTGCGGAAAGCTCTCAGCGGCCTTCTCAAACCTGAGGAGAAAGAGGAATTCCTTGGTTCGGTTGAGGTTCGCGACACATTCAAGGTTCCGAAGATCGGTGTTATTGCAGGCTGCTACATTGTGGCTGGAAAAATCAAACGCAACGCAAAAGCCCGTCTTGTTCGAAACGGTGTTGTTCTGTGGGAGGGAGAAATTTCATCTCTCAAGCATCACAAAGATGACAAACGGGAAATGTCTGCAGGGTTTGAGTGCGGTGTAGGCCTTTACAGATATGATGATATCAAAGTGGGAGACACCATTGAGAGCTTTGAGATCATCAAGATCGCGCGAGAACTGTAGTGAATCCAAGAAGAACGCAGCAGATTGCCAACAGAATACAGATGCTTGTTTCTGAGATACTCCAGCGTGAAATATCTGATCCCAGGCTGAATACCCTTGTAGTAAACAGGGTTGAACTGGCCAGAGACGGTTCTTTTGCAAGAGTGTATGTCTCCTCATATCAGACTGATATAGATGCGGATGATGTTCAGAAGGTACTTAAAAAGGCCTCCGGTTTTATCAGGAAAAATCTTGCAGGAAAACTTGATATGAGGATAGTACCAGCACTGAGATTCCAGTGGGACAACTCTGTTAAAGAGGGCGAAGAGATTCTCTCTGCCATCCGCAAACTGAACGCAGAGGAAAGCTGACAGGTGTTGCAGCCCGGTTCGGCATCAGGTGGCGTTTACCTGCTGGATAAAGCTGAAGGGATTACCTCCAGGAAAGCGGCGGGAGCTGTAGCGAAGGCTAACGGTTTCAGGAAGTACGGGCACTGTGGGACCCTTGACCCAGACGCAACCGGGTTGCTTGTTGTGATTCTGGGTAAGGCCACAAGGCTTGCCTCTTACATCTCCGGCAGCACAAAGCGCTATTCTTTCGATCTGGTCACAGGTGTTTCTACAGATACGCTTGATATGTCAGGCAGGGTGCTTGAAGAAGTCGATTCTTCACATCTGTCCACTTTGGATGTTGTCAATGTTCTGGCAGATTTCACAGGCACGTTTCCCCAGAAAGTTCCTGTTTTCAGTGCTGTGAGGGTCGGAGGAAACCGAGGGTACAAACTGGCCAGGCAGGGTGAAACGCCTGACATGCCGGTGAGAGAAGTTACAGCAGGCAGCTGGGAGCACGGCGAGCTTGAAGACGGTAGAATTACACTGGAAGTTACCGTGTCACAGGGTACCTATGTAAGAGCCCTGGCACGGGATATAGGAAAGGCTCTGGGGACTTTTGCAGTGGCAGACAGAATAAGAAGAACTGTGGCAGGCCTGTTCAGTGTTACAGAAGCGTCAAAAGACAACTGCAGTGAACAAGCCATGCTTTCCATGGCCGAAGCCATGAGAGGATATCCCGGCAAACTGGTAGCTGATTCCGTTGCGGAAGGTATTGTCCACGGGAATCCTTTTCCATGGGAAGTTGTTGGTACTGCCACCGCTTTAAACCGCAGAGGAGAGCTTCTTGCCGTTGGTGTCGGGGATGGTTCTGTATTTCAACCAAAAGTAGTTCTGGTAGATGAGGCAATGCTGTGACCCGCGCTGCATTAGGAGCTTTTGACGGTCTTCACAGAGGGCATATGAAGGTAATAGAAGCAGCAGGACCTGGCGGGGGTGTTGTCTTTTTCGAGCCTGTTCCCAGGCAGATGTTCGGCGGCCTTTCCTGGAAAAAGCGGCTTACAACACCTGCAGAGCGTTATGAATTGTTGCGGGACAATGGAATATCTAGTATTATTACGCTTCCGTTTGACAGGGTAACTGCAGTCACACCGCCGCAGGATTTCTGCAGATTACTTGCCGGGATTGGTCTGTTTGACGGATTTGCAGTGGGGTACGACTTCAGGTTTGGCAGTGGCGCTTCCGGCGGTACTGATACCCTGAGGGAATGTCTGCAGCAGACAGGACTTACCATTACTGTGGTAGAGCCGGAGGATGTGGATGGCGTGCCTGTGAAGAGCGGGAAGATCAGGGAGCTTATACTCAGCGGTGATCTGAGTAGTGCTTCTGAACTTCTGGGCCGTGCCTACGGGGCAACCGGTGTTGTTTCCAGAGGCAGGGGTTATGGCAGAACTCTGGGGTTTCCAACTCTGAATATCAGAGTCCCCGCGTCCAAACTGCTGCCCCTGAAAGGAAGCTACGCGACCTTCGCCGGAATAGGTTGTGAGAGGTATGAGTCTGTAGCGTTTGTGGTCCCGGAAAGGAACCTTGTTGAAGTGCATGTGCCCGGTTTTAACGGGGATATGTACGGAGCCCGGGTGTCTGTGGAGTTTAAAGCTTTTATCAGAGCGCCTGAGCAGGTTGGTACGGAAGCAATGTTGAAAAAACTGATAAAGAATGATCTCAAAAGGTCAATGGAGGTACTGAGAGAATGGTAAGCAGTGAGCGTAAAAAGGAACTTGCAGTTCAGTTCGGTGGCAGCGAGGCGAACACAGGAAGAACAGAAGTACAGATTGCAATACACACCGAGAGGATCAAGCAGCTTACAGAGCATGCAAAGGCCAACCCGAAGGACAACAACTTCCGCCGGGGGCTGCTGATGCTTGTGGGTAAGAGGCGCCGTCTGCTGAACTACCTTATCGCAACAGATGTTGACAGGTACAGAAGTATCATAAAGGAGCTTGGCCTAAGAAGATAATCGGTCTTCAGGTAACCAGCTCTATTCGTAAAAGTTTGTAGACAAACGGTTTGCAGTCTTAAGTAAGTTAGATGTAAGGAAAGTATGAAAACAATCGTTGAAGAGATGATAGCAGGAAGAAAACTGACAATCGAAACAGGTCGTATGGCCAAACAGGCCCACGGTTCTGTTTATATTCAGTACGGCGACTCCGCTGTTCTTGTTGCAGCATGCAGTGAGCCGGCAAGCCGTGATCTTGGCTTTTTCCCTCTCACAATAGAGTATCGTGAAAGAACCTATGCCGCCGGCAAGATTCCCGGTGGATTTTTCAAAAGAGAAGGCCGGCCAAGCGAGAAGGAAGTTCTGACTGCCCGTCTCATCGACAGACCTCTCAGGCCTCTTTTCCCTGAGGGTTTCAAAGATGAAACACAGGTTTACTGTCTTGTCCTCAGTTCTGACGGAGAGAACGATCCCGCTCTTCTGGGATTGATAGGCGGTTCTGCTGCTCTGATGATCTCCAACATTCCGTGGGATGGTCCTGTAAGTGCGGTAAGAGTGGGAAGAGTTGACGGAGAATTAGTTGTTAACCCCACGGAGGAACAGCTTGAAGAAAGCGATCTTGAGCTTGTAGTTGCTGTGAAGGGCCACGATGTGGTTATGCTTGAAGGGCATTCTGATGAGCTTTCGGAAGAGGTTATAGCGGAAGCCATTTCAATCGCAGCAGCTGAAGGTTCAAAGATCAACGATCTTCAGCTGAAACTTCAGAAGCTTGTGGGCGTAGAAAAGAAAGAAGTTGTTGTTCCTGAGCTTCCCCAGGGTCTGTACGAAGTTGTTCTCGGTATTCTTACCGAAGAAATGGGTGCAGTTTACGGCAGAGGCAACAAGGACAACATGGCTGCTGCTCTCAAGAACACGAAGGAGCAGGCGGCAGTTGCAGTTTCAGAAAAATTCGATGTTGAATCTGACGATGCCGAATGGCTGGGTTACATAAACAAGGCTGTTCACAAGGCAGAGAAAGAGTATGTCCGTTCAAGGCTTCTTACAGACGGTATTCGTTACGATGGTCGTGACCGCACGGAAGTCAGAAACATCTCATGCGAAGTTGGTGTTCTCCCCAGAACTCACGGTTCAGCTATCTTTACCAGAGGGGAAACCCAGGCTCTTGTTACAACCACCCTTGGCGGAGACAGAGACGAGCAGCGTATAGATGCTCTTCTTGGTGAATACAAAAAGAACTTTATGCTTCACTACAACTTCCCCAGCTTCAGCGTCGGTGAAGTCCGGCCTGTAAGAGGTCCCGGCCGCCGCGAGATTGGTCACGGGCACCTGGCGGAAACGGCAATCCAGAGTGTTATTCCGGAAGACTTCCCTTACACAGTTCGTGTTGTTTCAGACATACTGGAATCCAACGGATCGTCATCACAGGCAACTGTGTGTGGCGCATCGCTGTGTCTTATGGATGCAGGAGTTCCAATCAAATCGAACGTTGCCGGTATTGCTCTGGGTCTTATCACCGACGGAGAGAGAGCGATTGTTCTCTCAGACATAGCCGGTGTGGAAGATCATCTCGGTGATATGGACCTCAAGATAGCAGGAACAGCCAGAGGTGTTAATGCGATCCAGATGGATCTCAAGGTTGAAGGTGTGTCACAGGAGCTTCTCATTGGTGCATTCAACCAGGCCAGAGAGAACAGGCTTTCCATACTGGAAAAGATGGATGCCTGCATCGACAAACCCAGGGAAGAGCTCAGTAAGTATGCTCCCCGTATTATCACAGTTCAGATAGACAAGGAAAAGATAGGTAAACTCATAGGACCGGGTGGTAAGAACATCAGATTTGTTACCGAGGAGTCCGGCGCTGAGATCAACATCGATGATTCCGGTATGGTGACCATTCTTACCAATGACGGCGAAAAAGCCGACCATGCACTGAAACTTATTGATCAGTTTGTGGGAACTGCAAAGATAGGCAAGGTTTACGAGGGAACCGTTGTCAGCATACAGACATTCGGAGCCTTCGTGGAAATCATGCCGGGTACAGACGGGCTTGTTCACATCAGTAACATCAGCAAGGAACGCGTAAAAGATGTTTCAGATGTACTGAAGCGCGGACAGAAGGTAAGAGTAAGAGTTAACAAGATCCGGGATGACGGTAAGATCGACCTGAATATGAAGGATGTCGATCAAACCGGAGAACTGGAAGAGTAAGCGGAAACAGGGGCGGCCATTTGACCGCCCCTTTTTAGAATCAGGAAAACCAATGGTAAAAATCCAGGTATACTCTGTGCCGGGGTGCAGTGATATTCCGGTTCCACGTCCTGCTACAACGCATTCCGCCGGTGTTGATCTTCGTGCCGCAGTGGAAAGGGAAGTTACCGTTGAACCTGGTGGAACAGTGCTGATTCCTGCTGGAATCAAAGTTGCGATACCCCGGGGTTACGAGTGGCAGATAAGACCCAGAAGCGGGCTTGCACTTAAGCACGGGATTACAGTTCTCAACTCTCCGGGCACCATTGACTCTGACTACAGAGGTCCAGTGGGTGTTATCCTTATCAATCACGGAACACGGTCGTTTACAGTACGCAGAGGAGACAGGATCGCTCAGGCGGTTCTGGCCCGTGTAGAATCCGTTGAGATGGAAGTAGTTACAGATCTGTCTGAAACGGAAAGAGGGGAGGGGGGATTTGGTCACACAGGCATATAGAACAGCCGTTGTGGTTTCATTTCTAATCCTTTTATCCTGTGCTTACAGTTTCAGAGGTTCACTGCCTGAAAGTATAAAGTCTGTTCAGGTAGAGCAGTTTAGAAGCACCGTTACAGAGTACGGGCTTGAACAGGATATTACGGCACTTGTTACCGAGTCCATCGTCCGTGACGGCAGGCTTTCAATTGATAACGATAACCCGGATGTGCGTATCACAGGCTCTGTATCGTATTTTTCACGCACGGCTGTTACCTACACGTCAGGTGAGGATGTAGAACAGTACAAGCTCGAAATACGGGTTGTGGTCTCTATGGGTAACGCCGTCGGTAATGAGTACATTATAAGGGACGAAACGGTGTCGGAATGGCTGCTGTATGATCCGTCGGAGGAAAGCCTCGATTCAGCCAGAGCCAGGCTGGTCACTCAGGTTTCTGATGCGGTTGTCCGCAGGTGTCTTTCAGGCTGGTAGTTGTATCCGGCAGGAAAGAACGGAACAGGTAGTTTTATCAAGGAAGAGGGTATGGATAGATGAAAAGGGGAAAGCTGGGCTGTCTTCTATGGGTAACCCTGGCCGTGTTTATAATTCTCTGGGGCTGGAAGCTCGTAGACTTTTATATAATTCAACCTGCAACGGTTAAAAAAGGTATGAATGAAACCAGTGATCAGGTAAGCAGAATGCAGAATACGGCAGCTAAACAGGTTGAATACCTTTCTGTGTGGGCCGAGTGGGAGAGAACCTGTGACATCCCGTTTGCATCAGCGATTTTCCAGGGCGATTCGTTTGTTGTTGAATGGGAAGACACGCTGCATGTGCCTGTGTTCCCGTCAATTGTTCACAGTTTCAGATTGAAAAAGCTGGTACAGTGATGAGTTTGTCCGACGACTGGCGACAGAGGCACGGACAGAGAAAGTCAGACAGCAAGCTGCTCTTTTATATACTGATTCTGCTGGCAATCCTGTTCTTTATTTCCAGATCAGGAGATTTCTCCAGGCAGTTTCTGAGAACCTTTATGGGCTCGCCCGACTCTACGTCTGTGGAAACCACAGGGCAGGAAACAGATGAGTAGGGAGATATTCGATGTCCACTGCGATACACTTCTCAGGAAAGAAACACACAGTAGCTTTGCCAGTGGAGGCGGTTCTCTGCATGTAGACCTTCCTTCTCTTATGGAGTCGGGAGTTGGTGATCAGGTTATGGCTGTATGCATAAAGCCCTACACTGGCAGGGAGAGGGAAATGTGGGACATTGGTCTTAACAACTTCCAGCGGCTGAAGCGCACACAGAAGCCCAGACTTCACTTTGCTCTTGAGGGCTGTCTTGCACTTTCGAAGGGTTGGGAACTGCCGTTCCATCCACTTGTGGCAAGCCTTACCTGGAATGGAGACAACCCCTACGCCGGTGGAATCGGTTCACATATGGATCTTACCGACCTGGGAACAAAACTTGTGAAGCAGTTTATCCGGGAAGACACCGCCATTGATGTTTCCCATCTGAATGACAGGTCCAGGAAAAGTCTTCTTCAAATGGATTTGCCTGTGTGTGCAACACACTGCAATGCCAGAGCTCTCTGCAACGGACACAACAGAAATCTTCCCGATGAGGACATTGTTGAGATTGCCGAAAGAGGCGGCGTAGTGGGCATTACATTCGTACCTGAATTTCTTGAGAACAACGGGGCAGACGCAACCATTGAATCGGTCATCAACCACATGGAGTATATGGCGGAGCTGACATCAATAGACAGTGTGGGCTTCGGCAGTGATTTTGACGGTGTTGGTAAACTTCCCCGGGGTATCAGTGGTGCCGGCAGCTGGCACAAAGTGCTGTACGCACTGGAAAACAGAGGCTGGTCCAGCGAAGATATTGACAAGGCAGCTGGCGGCAACTGGCGCAGATTTTTTAAACTAGACAAGGAGTTTTCAGGTTGAGATTTTCTATAGCAGCAATTACTGTGATATGTGCCCTGGCAATGGCTCAGACACCTCTGGAGTTTGGCATCGTGCGCGATCTGGTGGGGGGGACCCCACGTGTGAGCGTTTTCAGTATAAAAACAAGAAGTGTGGATGGAGAGACCACTCTTCAGATTGCAGCGAGGGCTGGAATCCAGTTTGACTGTACCCGCCACTCCATGCTTACAGACAGCATGACTGCAGCCGAAGTTATAATGGAAGGTCAGATCAGTTACTCTGCTTCCATTGCAAAAAACACAATTGAACATTTTTTTACTGTGATCCGTGATAACATGAACAGTTTTGGCAGCGGTGGAATTACCCGATTTCAGGTTGACCTGATCACTGCCGATGAAATGAGCTGGTTGTCTGTGACCATACCGGTCGCAAGGGTAGACAGTCTTCTCGACGGAAGCCTGTCACACCTCGATTTCTGGTCTGTGACTCCGGTGAATGAGGTAGAGATTGGAACAGGAGGTACTCCTGTCGCCAATGAAAGCCCGCTTCCAGAACTCCACGGGGCCCCGGAAATACCTGTTGTTGTTGAGGTGGTTCAGGAAAGCAACCAGCCGTGGAAGTCTCTGATTCTGCCGGGGTGGGGGCAGTTGTCGTCGGGCAATGGAGCCGGTCTTGTTAACATACTTGTAGAAGCTGGTGGTGCCGCCCTTCTGTTTACCGATGAATACAGCGAGGTGGGAATCGGTGTTCTTGCCGTTAACCATGTAATCAGTTTTTCCGATCTTCTGTGAAGGGAGGGAGTGCATGAGAAGTTTTGAGGGTTTTCTGATAATTGCAGGTGCTGTACTGTGGAGCCTGGCATTTTTCTACGGGCCTGAAACTGGATACTGGGCGCTGGGCAATTGGGGAATATTCCTTATCGCACTGGCCGGCCTTCTCAGGGTAACCGAGTTTCTTATTCCGAACAGAAAGCCTCAGCCCAAGAGGCCAAAAGGTCCTGCAAGGAAGTGTCCTGTATGTGGTAAGCCCGCAATAGCCGGATCTAGGTACTGCAGCTACCATACCAGGTATGGTCCGGAGGACGGACGACGCTGAACAGCAGAAAACTACTGGTTACCGCTCTTGTGTTGTCTCTGGTGGCTGCCGCAGGGTATCGTGTTGTTCACAGGCAGCGGACTGTTGAACTCAGCCGCACCTTCACCGTTCTCGGAACCTTTGCCACCGTTATAGTTACCGCGGAACAGCAGGAAGCTCCTGTTTTTATTCAAAAAGCCGATTCTCTTCTTGCTTACCTCGATGTTCAGCTTGGAAGATTCAGCGAAACAGGTCAGCTTTACAGATTGAACAACGGCTGCAGTATTCCCGTTGACCAGGAGCTTGCGGAACTTATTCTGAAATCAGATACCATGGTAACAGCAACAAACGGCTGTTTTGATCCATCACTTGGGGCTGTTGTTCAACTGTGGGGCTTTCCTGAAGCAACCTGTATTCCAGATTCAAACGACATCATTCAGGCTCTGGCCAGAACAGGCTGGGAAACCCGGGTTCATTTCACTGCGGATTCTGTTACAATCGACAGTAGTACAGTTATGGATTTCGGCGCAATCGCAAAGGGGTACGCCGTTGACCGTACATACGAACTGTTAATGCGGCTTGGTGCTTCAGAATGTCTTGTGGAAGCCGGTGGAGAGATCAGATGCGGAAGCTCTACTGGAAGAATCTGGAATATCGGAATTAGACACCCCCGGGAAGACAACCTTCTTGGAATTATTGGAATAACATCCGGTGCCGTTGCCACAAGCGGTGACTACGAGTGTTACTTTGTTGAAGATGGAGTCAGATACAGCCATCTTCTGGACAGACGAACCGGGTACCCGTCGGGGAATGCGGCAAGTGCCACAGTGGTAGCAGACAACTGCGCAACGGCGGACGCATTTGCCACAGCTGCAGCAGTAGCCGGCCCGGACAGGGCATCTGAATTTCCCGACTCTCTGTACACGGCAATGGTAATTGTTACTTCAGATTCTAATGACCGATGTGAAACACACGAATTCGGAGATGTTCCGTGGGCAAATTAGCAGAAACAAAAGAGCAGTGTCAGATATGCCCTCACCGCTGTGTATTTACACAACAGCACCCTCTGGGCAGATGCCGGGTCCGGGGTCTTGGTAACCCTGGTTACGGAATGTGTACCGGTCTTTCTGTGGATCCGATAGAAAAAAAGCCATTGTACAATTTTAACAGAGGTTCAACTGTTCTTTCAACCGGTCCAAACGGTTGTAATTTCACATGTCTTTACTGCCAGAACTGGCACATAAGTCAGCAGGAATCCACTGCGGTGCACTATTACAGTCCGCAGGAGCTTGCGGTTCTGGCAATGGAAAAGAGTGACGGACTGGCATTCACCTACACTGAACCTACTGTCTGGTACGAATACATAATGGATACTGCCCCTCTGGTAAGAGATATGGGCGGTTTTGTGGTTATGGTGTCCAACGGTTATGTGAATGAGCAGCCTCTGCGGGATCTTGTTTCGGTCACTGATGCGTGGAACATCGATCTCAAGGCCTGGAGCAACGAATTCTACAGAAGTATATGCGGTGGAGACCTGGATACGGTGCTTCACTCCATAAAGGTCGTAGCTGAAAGCAGCTGTCACCTTGAGCTTACATGGCTGCTTATTCCAGGGATGAATGATTCCCCGGAGCAGATAAATGAGGCTGCGAAGTGGATAAAGAATACAACCGGTGAGAACACAACGCTGCACGTCTCCAGGTATTTTCCCATGTACAGAATGACAATTCCCGCAACGCCTGTTGCTGCAGTTTACGAAGCTGTAAATCTGTTCAAGGTGCACCTGAAAAATGTCTATCCGGGCAATGTTTAAACCCCTGGACGGGGTTCTGATCTTAATAATTGCAGTCATCACCCTTGTGTGGAGCCAGCTGGGGAGAGAGAACAACACAGCTCCCCGGAGCGTTGTCGTTGTAACTCCGCAGGGAACAGATACTCTGAGTCTGTTTGCCGATACGGTGATAGTTCTGGAACATCTTACCATTGAGGTATCAGACGGAAGTGCTGCAATTACAAGGTCAGACTGCCCTTCACAGCAGTGCGTTCAAACAGGTTACATCAACCAGACAGGGCAGATGTCCGCCTGTGTGCCCAACGGTGTCTGGATAGAAATTATCGGGGCAAAGAAGATAACGGACTCTATAAGCTACTGATCAGAATGCAGCTTTCAGGTAACGGCATCAAGACTCCATTCCTGTGGCAGAACGGAGATAAAGTAGTTGGAAAGGCCGTCAGATGTTGTCCATGGTTCCCACGACAGAAAGTCATCCGAATGAAGGCTGTGGGCAACTGCAGAATTCTGTCCGTCGCTTAACGTAGAAGGCCATCCGCCTGAACTGAACTCCGTGTTGACAACGGTTCAGAAGTTGTTGTTAACAGCCAGCGGAATCGCGTACTCAGCGAAAACTGGAGCATAGTGCACGGCAGTCAGGCGAACCTGATCGATCCTTACGCAGGATGTTCACGGAAATAAGCACTTTGCTCTGCTAGGAGCTTGACCGAGAATAGACATTGAGTAGTAGCGCCTCACGGACGAGATGGAAAGCTTGCCGATTAGAGGATAATAGCAGCGCTATTTGATGATGATCGGCGTGTTTTGCAGCCGTTCG
>QNDR01000016.1 GCA_003646025.1 Candidatus Fermentibacterota bacterium | reverse complement strand
TCCCGAGACTTGTGCAGACTCTTAGAATCCCATCTCAACATTCCGGACAAATGCTCTGGTGATTGCTAACGTAGAAACCCAGGTGATTCCCCGCCACACACGAAAAATATGGACGGCAATGGCTATCCAGTAAGTTCCGAGTAGTTGCTTAACTGTTTGCTACAAGCTTGATTTCCAGATGGCAGTTCAGGGCATCCGCATATTTCTTAAGTGTAGAAAGTGATGGCGAATGTTTACCGCTGCTCAATGAAGATTCCAATCGTGTAACTGCTGGAGCCTTTGTTCCCATCCGTTCAGCGATCTCTGCCTGGCTAAGCCCGGCATTCTGGCGAGCTCTCAATATTTCATGAAGCAGGGAGAATTCTGGTTCAAGTGCTTCATAGGCATCCCTGACTTTTCCATTTTCCAGTGCTTTCTCTTTCAGTTCAGAATGATTCATTTTCTAACACCTCCTTCTTTCTTCTTCTTGCAATTTCAATTTCCTTCCTGGGCGTTTTCTGAGATTTCTTGATAAAAGAATGAAGCATGATAATCTCCTTACCTATTTTCGTACAGAAGAAAACTCGTGCTATTCCTTCTTTTCCCTTCAACCGTAATTCAAAAAGCCCTGTCTCAATTTTCTTTGTGTGTGGTAAACCAAGATTCGAACCAAACTCAATCAGTAAATCAGAGAGTCGCAAGTATCTTGCCAGCAGACCAGCTGGTAATTTGAGAATCTCTTCTTCAAGCCTCTGGTTATAGTATTTGATTTGCCATCTCATGCAGGTATCATAACATATATGTTACTATTTGACAAGTCTGGAGAATCTCAATTTCAATCCACATGAAGAATCCGGGCAAAATGCCCCGGTAATTGCTAACGCAGAACCCTGGTTGTTTTCAGGCTCAAAAAAAGGAATAATGTATGACTATCACTCAACTAGTAAGCCAATTCCCATGAGTTAGGATAACTGCCTTTCCGATGCTGATATAGAACAATTAATCGAACACTGTTCTCCTTGTTTATCCCTCTTACAGATACTATTATACACGAAAGAAGAAATAATTTCGGGAACAACAAAATGCAGCAGAACAGCGGTTATGGTACTTTTCAACTCGTGTATTACTGTCTGCTGATTTAGAGCGCTATGTAAGTAATTTGCTTCTGGCTCCTCTAAGCCAAATAATCCAGCAAATGCTCTGTTGATGCTTTGCAGAACCTCTGTTGATTCTAAAAAACAAGAATCACATACGACACTTGTTTATCAGAGCAGCCATTGCTGTTTGTAAAGGTAATCGTCTATGGAAACCTGTTATCTGGACAGTGATTGAAAGATTGGGTTTTTTGTCGGTTCTTCCCAGCACCAGTTCAACATAATGAAAAGCCAGTACAGCCTTGAAAAACTGCTATAGTGTACTATATTAATGCCGAAAGGAGGTGATTCTAATGAAAAAAGTTAAATATGTATATTATCTAGAAGATGAGTACTATATTGGCTTTCTTGAAGAATTTCCAGATTACCGCACACAAGGGGAAAATATAGAAGAGCTAAAACGAAATCTTACCGAAATACACAACGATTTGACATCCGGCGAGATTCCCCATGTTTATCATGTTGATGAACTGGTCTTAGCATGAAAAGAATTGAGTTGATAAAGAGATTAAAAGAATCCGGTTGTTTATTAATAAGACATGGTAGCAATCACGATTGGTATCAAAATCCCGAAACAAAGGCATGTCAGCCAGTTCCACGTCATCGTGAAGTGGTTGAATCCCTTGCCAAGCATATAATAAAAAATTAAGCTGAACCAGCCATTCCGTTCATAATCTGCTCGGGTTTCCTAAAACCATAAAAGCTTGGCAAATACTCTGTTGATTTTGAAAGAGATTAAGAATCACAAAACGAAGTATTAATACCTAATGAAATCTAGATGCTCCGCTAATTCTCCGGTCAAATCCGAACAATGCTCTGATTATGCCTGTCACAGAACCTCCGCTGATTCTCAAAACAATCAAGAAACAGAGATGACAATTGTTCTACTGGACGGACTATTGCATACTGTGAAGATAATCGTCGATGGGAGCTTACGATCCGGATAAAATGAAACCGGAACCTCGGCTGATTCATTTATCAAGGCAAATTCCGGATGATGCTCCAGTAAACCCTTGTGATTAGTAATATTGGGCATTATCATCTCCGGCAATGAGAACAAAACAGAAGACGACAAAAGACATAACAATGGCATAGACTAGGCGCAGTCGACTATGTGCAAACAGGTTACTGTCACAACTGTGAGATTACTGCTCTTGTTGGTGTTCACTTTGAGTGTCATTGGCTAGGGGGTAGCCACCAGTTTTAGAATGAAAACTGGCAAGGGGGTGGGTACCACCTGAATAGTTGAGGCTCATCTTAACAATAGCTGCACATTTGCCCGCCAGCTAGAAATGCCAGACATCATCTGACAAATACCGTTCATCTGCAATTGCCCCATCTCCGTTTGAAAATACCATTAGCTCTATGACTGCTTTACAACTGACATCGGCCAGTTGAAGTGCTAGATTTCATTCTCTGACCTGAAAGGAATGGGATGAAAGCATCGGGTTTGTCGTCAGTCTATTACAGATTTATCGCACTGGCAGTTAAACTGGCGCGGAGCGGTTCCGGCGTGGAGAGAATATCCAATGTGGTTTCATCTCTGCGCGGAAGTGTTTCCTCATCCCGGAACAATCTATACAATGATCACCTGAAGCGTGTTTTCCCGGATATGGACAGGGAATGGAGGGCCGGGGTTCTTTCAGGGTACTGGAGGGTGCATGAAAGAAACCTGTTTGCCCTGTTTTACCTGAAGAATAAAGTTTATGCGGATATTAAGAACAGAGTAACCTGGGAGGGGCGGGAACACCTTGATTCTGCAGTGAGTTCTGGAAAGGGGCTGCTGCTGCTTGTTCCCCACTTCGGTGACGAGAGAAGCCTGCATGTTATTCTTGGAATGGAAGGGTACCCTGTTGATGTTATTACCAGCAGGTACAGTGACATGCCCCGTTATGCAGCTGAGTGCAGGCTGTCTATCGGGAGAAAATGGAACACACTGCACTTCCCCGATGAGAATCCCAGGTGGATGTACAGAACTCTTCAGGCAGGCAGAATAATTCACTATGCGTCAACCGCGTACGGAGGGCCCGGGGGAACCTGGATAGAGAACTTCGGAGTGCCTGTTCTGGTACCTTCAGCACCGTGGAAAATGTGGAAGAGAACAGGGTGCGGTGTTGTTCTGGCCTCGTGTGCTCAAACACCGGATATGGGGTTCCATCTGCGGTTTACCCCTGTTGAAACTGCAGATGACAAAACTGATTTTGCCCGCGCGACGGCCGAAGCCACGGAAAAGCTGGCCCGTGAGTTTCCCAATCAGTACGAATGGAAAAACCTTCTTATACGCCACAGGGAGACAAACACAATTGCCCGAATCGGCAGAATTCCCGTAAACGAACGGGAACTTGAACAGCTTGCTGTTTATGAAGATGCAGACCCCTCCAGAGTTTTACCTCTGAAGGGGGTTATTGATTTGTTTTCTTAAAAGCTGTCTGCGCAGTCTGTGATCTTTACATCATCGACCAGCATCCATGTGGGTACCGATACGGCAGACGGATTTCTTCTGCCGTAGGTGTTGGATGTGTTTACACTCGTGGTCTTTGATGAAATTTCAAGAACATTTCCGAAGATGTTGTCGAACTGGTCGGTAATTCTGCTCGAGAATATCGGGCTTACAATCTTTCCCTTTTCAACAAGCACCGCGCTGAAGCGGCTGCTTCCGGTGAATATTCCTTTGCTCATGTTGGGTATGTTCATGTAGTGGATCGCCGGGATGTAGAGAACGCGGTCGATGCCTTCCACTGCCTCAAGGAAATCAGCAGGTCCACTGCCGGGCTGCATAACAAGGCAGCCGGCATTGGGTGTAGGTTTTTTGCCGTACTTTGAAGCTGTGTTCCTGTCGTACAGAAGACCCGCGAATTTGCCGCTCTCTATCATGGGAAGAGTCTTTGTAAGCATTCCGGAATCACTGAGGGGCTCTGAGAATATCTGATCGCTTGTGGGATCATCCAGAACTGTTACAGACTGGTGAAGTATCTGGTCACCTATCTTTTTGTCTGCTGTCCAGCCCATCTTCATTTCCCAGGTGCGCCCGGCGCATGCTGACCACACAGCCATACTCATCAGCTCACCAACCGCCTGGGAACCAAGTACCACTTTGTAGTTGCCAGGTTCAACCTTGAAACCGGCATGGTTCTCGTAGGTGGGAAGAATAGCCTTGAATTCTTCAACTGTTGTTTCAGCTTTGATGTCTCCGGCTTTCCAGCCTGTCTGCCAGCTGGCAAGCTCCCACATCTTCTCAGGGTGCTTTAGAACACACATGAACTGCTGGTCTGTAAGCCTGTGCCATACATAGTTGTTGTTGGCTGTGGTAACGGAAAATGTCTCGGTACTTCCGCTGGACCAGGATCCGGAGTAGTTGTAATCCTCTCCGACACTTTTGAAGATGGAACTGTATACCCGCTCTTTTACTGCAGGGTCCAGGTGGTCCAGTGCCTCATCGTACTGGGTCTGCAGTTCCACATTGCTTTCAATAACTGTAAGAACCGGTTCGAAATCCATCTCAGCCGAGTTTGCCGCCTTTTCGGAAACCTTCAGAATGATATCGAACAGTTCCTCTGTGGAAGCCAGTTCACCGAGATGTGTGTGTGTTCCTTTTTTCCTGCCGTCAATAACCTCTATATCGATTCTAGTCAGCTCTTCACTGGTATTAAGGCTCACCGAGTTGTTACCGATTCTCATGAGATGACTGTTCTCGTGGTGGTAGTTAATGGATGCCTTTATTCCACGGTCTCTGGCAAGGTCTCTTGCACCTGCGATCATGGTTCGGAGTTTATCGTTCATCATGATCTACTTCCTTTCTCCGGAAATAACATTATCGAACTTGATCACAGGAACACCGTGTCCCAGTTCCATAACCTGGTTGGGCTCACCCTTGCCGCAGTTCTCTACCTGCTCTACAACCCATGTAGACTTGTCTCCCACTGCTGAGAGGTTGTTGTAGAACTCCACGGTGTGGCCCTGGTAGGAAGGATTCCTGAGGACTCTGGTGATCTCCCCGTTCTTCACTTCCCATGCGATCTCGCATCCAAAGTGGAAGTGCTCTCTGTTCGATCCGATGGACCAGCTTGTGGGATTGTCCACGATTATTCCATCTTCCGTGGTTTTGATGATGTCTTCAAGAGTTCCGTCGGTTCCCGGCAGAATGTTGACATTTGTCATTCTGTCGATTGGTGCTCTGTAGAATGCCGTGGACCTGCTGGCACCGCCGCTCTCTGTAAACACTTCCCGTCCGGCTCTCTGGTTGGCTTCACTGATCATGGCTCTTGATGTAAGGCAGTTGACCAGAACACCCTTGTCAATCAGAAGGTAGTCGCGCTCCGGTGTTCCCTCTGCATCAAAACCGAATGTTCCAGGACTGTTCACTATGGATCCGTATGCACTGACATTCAGCTTGTCTGATCCGTATTTCAGTTTTCCAAAGGAATCAAGATTTACAAAACTGCCTCCTGCGTAGGAAAGCTCGTATCCCAGTATTCTGTCAAGCTCCAGGGGATGCCCTATGGTCTCGTGAACCTGCAGATGACCCTGACCGGGAAGAAGAATAACCGACCTGGTGCCGTATTCAAGTTCGGGAGCTGCGAGAACTTCTTTGAGTTCTTTTTTTATCCGTTCCGCGTGGCCGCTCCACAGAGCAGGGTTGGTAAGCATCTCCCAGCCTCTTGTACCGTCTGTCTCACACACCAGAGTTTTAGAGCGTCTCTGCATCTGATGATCAGTGTCCAGGGCAAGAGCAGTCATGTGTGCGAATGTGTTTATGAGTTTCTTCATGGTGTAGGTACCTTCGCTGCTCCAGAAATGGATTATCATTCTCTGGAACTGTACCCTGAGCATTCTGCGGAGAATCCAGTCTTCGGTAAGAGATTCATCAACTCTTCTAAGAAAATCCACTTTCTCCGAAAGACTGACATCAATGGGGTCAACCTGATGGGGTGAAGTGTAACTGCCGGTGTGGCCAAGTTTACTCCCCATATCAAGCCTTACTTTTACAAGCTTTGAAGCGGAAACCGCATTGGCCATTGCTCTGTCGAAACATGAATCCACATCGGTGGTGCGACTTGTTGCCGCGAAGCCCCAGGCGCCACCGTAAAGCACTCTGACCCCAAGCCCACTTTCCACAGAAGTGTCATTGCCTTCCAGGTTTCCATCAAGAAGAACAAGCATCTCAGAGCTGTCATCCTGATACCACCGGGCATCTGTGTACTGGGCACCGGAACCTGTCATCCGATCAATGTTCCTGGTGACAGCCTCTTTCAATTCGCTGAATATCGACATGGAACCTTCTTTCAGTTTTCAGATTGTTGTTGCGTATCAGCAAGTTCAAGCGTATCATTTTTGTGCAATATCCCGGGGGAAACAACACGGCAGAACACACCTCTTGCAGGCATAATGCACTTGCCTACTTTCTGGAAGATGGTGCAGTCGTCACCGTGACATTCCTTTCCCACCTGGGTAACTTCAAGACGCAGCCCTCCTGGACCCAGAATAACTTTCCCGGGAACCAGCAGGGTTATATCTATGCCTTCCGTGGTGATATTCTCTCCGAAATCTCCCGGTTTTATTGTCAGGTCGCTTGCCGATGCAAAATACTCTACACTCTCCTGATCAAGCAGGCTTATCTGCCGGTGCCAGTTACCTGCATGTGCATCATTCTTGAACCCTGCAGCGGTAACCGTTACAGTTTCAACCGGAGTTTTTTCCGTTCCCTTTTCAGGGGAAATATTCAGGGATAACACTTTGAATTTTCTGGTCATTAACCTTCCTGTCTACTCCAGCGCTTTCTTAAACGGTGAAGAGTTCAGGGCTGGAATAACAAGTTTTCTGTATACCAGCCGCCACAAAAGACCCATGAAAACAACAAACAGCAACCCGCCGAAAATGTTCTCCATACTCAGCCAGTTGAACAGACCATGGGCAATCATTGAGAGCAGAAGACCGGCAGCTACCATAAGAACCGGTTTGAAACCTTTCCGCCCCTTTGCAAAGCCAAGGGCAGCACCGAAAAATGCCGAGAACAGTGCATGACCTGGAACGCTGAACACCGAACGGGCAAGAAGGGTAAACATACCCATTTCAGGACTTCCTCCGTGCCAGCTGGCAAGAACATAAAAGGCGTTCTCACAGGCGGCAAAACCGAGTGCGGCGGAAGCAGCGTATACAATACCGTCCATTGGCTCGTTGAAATCCTTTCTGGAGAACACTGTCCAGAACACAATGAGAAATTTTGCTGACTCCTCCACAACAGGCGCCCATAGAACAGCCGCATACCGCGCAGGGCCCCAGGGAAAGGGCAAACCCTCAAATGAAGTACCAAGAGCTATTGCCACAAAAACCCCCAGAAGGAAAGTTCTGAGCACCAGCTTCCTGGGTTCCGGTTCGTACTTATCTGCTCTGTAGAAGAACCACAGCCATCCAAGACCGGGGAGCACAGACACCAGAACAATGATTAGATACTGCATTTGCACTCCCCCTGTGTTAAACTGCCGGTGCTAGCCCATAAGCTCGGCAACATACCTGCCGAAACGAGCCGGATCATCCGGCTTCAAACCAGAAAGAACCCTTGCGAGCTCAAGAAGCATTTCAACCCTGTCTTTGAAGGATTCAGAGGATTTCCCCTCTGAACTCAGCGTTTCAAGCGAGGCCAGTATCGGGTGTGCCGGGTTCAGCTCCAGTATTCTCTTTGACTCCGGAGTATCCTGATTCATTGCCCTCATCATCATCTTCATCATCTCACCGGGATCATCCTGCGCAGCTACAAGAATGCAGGGAGTCTCTCTGAGTCTGGGAGAGAACCTCACACCTGAAACCCTGTCGCCAAGTATGTCTTTGATAGACTGAATGAGTTCCGCGTGCTCTTTTTCAGCCTTGTCTCTTATCTTTTTGTCTTCTTTCGATAGATCTTTTTCGTTTGCTTCACTGGCCAGGTTAACAAACTTTCTTCCTTTGAATTCCGCCAGAGACTCAAGGGCAAGAAGATCAACAGGACCGTAGAGCAGAAGAACCTCGTTGTCTCCTGCAGATTCCAGATGTGGAGACCTCTTCAATTCATCGAGAGAAGCCCCTCCCAGATAGTAAATGGAACCGTCTTCAGGCAGTTTTTCAACGATGTCTGTAAGCAGCCTGTGTTCTTCTGATTTCGATGTGTTGAAAAGAAGAAGAGAGGCCAGGTCTTCCCTGCGCTCGTAGTCGGAATAAACGCCTTCTTTCAGAAAATCACCGTAGAGATCAAAGAATTTGTCGTACTTCTCCCTGTTCTGCTCCAGCATCTCACTGAGGTGATCCAGTATTTTCCGGGTTAGAACCTTGTTTACAGTTTTAAGAACCCTGTCCTGCTGAAGCATCTCCCTGGAAACGTTAAGAGAAACATCCGGGCTTTCAACAACCCCGCGGATAAAATGCAGATACGCAGGCAGAATGCTTTCAGCTCTTTCCATGATCATTACCTTGCGGGCATACAGACTGAGACCGGGCCTTCTGTCCGGAATCATGATATCCATTCCCCGTGAAGCAGGAATAAACACAAGAGAATAGAACTCTGTAGTTCCCTCGCCGTGGTACCAGAACCTGTCCATAGGCTCTGCGTGATCATGGGTCAGGTGGGAATAGAAGGTGTTGTACTCAGCATCATCCACATCAGACGGTGAACGGAGCCATACAGGAGTTCCAGTATTGATCTGGCTGTTCTTCTCCTGTGTGTTTCCGTCATCGTCTTTTTCTTCTTTGCGGATAAACACCGGGTTGCTTACAAAATCCGAGTAGTGTTTAACAAGAGATTCAATTTTCCAGTTATCAAGGTACTCTGAAGCATCTTCTTTCATCTGGAGGGTGATCGATGTACCAACAGGAAGGTCCTCAGCCGGTTGTATGGTGTAGCCCTCTGTGTCTCCGCTTACCCAGATCCAGCCGGATTCCTCTCCCGCTTTGCGTGTGTGAACGGTAACAGTATCAGCTACCATAAAAGCTGAGTAGAACCCCACGCCAAACTTACCTATGAGCTCGGGCTGTATAGCATTGGTCGCGGCTTCTTCAAGGAATTTTATGGTTCCGGAAGACGCAACCGTTCCAAGGTTGTTCTTTAAATCTTCGTCGTTCATTCCAATGCCGTTGTCTGCCACGGTAAGAGTTTTCGCGTCTTTGTCGAAGCTGATCACAATTTCAGGAGTGTACTCTTCCCCCAGAAGATCGGGATCATCCAGTGCGAGATACCGAAGTCTGTCTATTGCATCAGACGAGTTGGAAACCAGCTCACGGAGGAAAATATCTTTATTCGAGTAAAGGCTGTGGATAACAAGGTCGAGAACCCGCTTTGTCTCCGCTTTGAATTTCATGGTTCGTTTTTTTGACATAAACTCTCCTTATCTTATTCTGCCTTCCAGGAAGGGAACCTGGAAGACCTTCTCTGAAAAAATAGGACCATGTCCAAAATACCCCTCTTCTCCAAAAAGTTCCCCGTGGTCCGCAGTAACAGTTATCCATGTGTTGGGGGGAACAATATCAAAAAGCTTCTCGAAAACTGTATCGAGATACCTGACCGTGTCTACCTGACGGCCCCTGAGCATATCCATTTCCTTCTGATCAAAGAACTGTTTTGCTCCAGTGGTACTCTCTTCAATACAGCCGTCTACAATGTGATCGTCAAGGTGTTTAAACACACCGTGTACGCCGCTTATACGGGGCCATTCATTTTTGTCTTCCGTGGGCCTGGCATAGGGATAGTGAGTCTCCCCCACATTCAGCATATAAAAACTCGGCCTGTCAGACGGGAATGTCATGAGGTCGAGCATGGCATTCATATCGTTGTGTTTATCCATAAGCCTGAAAGTGTCGAATCCTCTGTTTACAGGTGTCATGCTGTTTAGAACCGGAAGAGAAACCATTGCATGGGTCCTGTAACCCATGGTTCTCTGAAGAAAATCCGGGAGCCACAACCGGGGAACAAGACTTTTAAACTCTATGTTCTCCGCCCCGAGTCTCTCGTTGTACTTTATGAAGTCGTGTTTGTAGTATTCGCTTGCAAAAACACCTCTGGGACTTGTGTGTGGCATGAGACCCATGAGCAGGTTGTAGTGTGATGGTGCCGTCCATGTAGCGTAACTGTACCTGTCTTCCACTGCACCAAGTTTCATGATGGTGGAAGGAGCCGCTTCCATAAACGAATCGTACCTGCAGCTGTCCAGAACAACAACAATAAAATTGTTCATGTTGTCAAACGGAGGTGCTGTTCTTGAGGCAATCCCCGGCGCTTTTGTTTTTCTGCTGAAAATACCCAATTATGCTCCTATCGGTGTAACTGCACAGACGCCAGATCAGTCATAACCTCTTCAGACCAGACAGCCCCAAGCACCGACATCTGATCGGCCAGAAACTTAAATCCAGGCTCAGCCATTCTTCTTTCGTATCTGTAGTTGTTCTGAAAAATTACCTGTGACCCTCTGCTTCCAAACAGTGTGACATCAACATCGAGAACAGCTATCCATGTGAGGCTGTCTACCTGCGTTGCGCCAAATTCCCGTACGTAGCCTTCTAAGGTAATCATATTGTCAAGGCTTGCCGCGGTTCTGAAAACTGCAGGATACTCTCCGGAGAGAAGCAGATCTCTCGAAAGCAGTTCGCTGAGCATGGAACCCGGTCTTGCGGCCCACCTGTTGCTGGAGCTTTCTGTTAAAGTACCATCCATGCGCCTCACAACCATACCGGACAGCTGATAACAACCTGAAGCATCGAGGTCTTTAACCCGGATAGCACTGGAAAAAGCCACAACATCGTTTTCCTCCGGGACATCCCACTGCAACTGCCACTTGAAAGACGGTTCTGTATCTCCTCCGCCAAGGGGAATATTCACTGTAATACAGCTCGAGCTGACCATAAGGGCCACCAGAAAAAGAGTTTTAATTATTTTCATCTCCATACATCCTCTCCACTGGAACTGGAGAAAAGATCATCCAGCATTCTGTTGAGTGTTGGCAGCATAACGCTTATCTCGCGAAGTATTACTTCAGTATTGTCAAAAGTGCTTTCCAGATCGTCGGCCATGTATGACAGAGTTGAACTGAGCACTGCAAGCTCATCCATAAAAGATTGTATATCAGACAGAATTGGCGCTACATCACCTGTCATTCCACCCAGAGCAGATGACAACTCCACACCGAAATTGTTGTAAGTGATCAGAAGCAGGTCAATTTTATCTATGGTGCTGGAAATTCTGAATCCGATAGAGTCATACTCAACATCTTCAAGGATAACGTTTATCCTTGTAAGTGCAAGAATCGCCTGGTCATTCAGTTCCTTTGCATCAATACTTTCCATTATTTCAAACAATCTCGTTATACCGGTGGTTACCGACTGCACTGTCCCTGAGCGGACTGGAATAACCGGAAGGTCAGATTCAAATGAAAGCTGGTCTTGTGTGTATTGTCTCCCTATGGAGTCGGGAAGACTCTCAAGGTTAACATTTCTCAAACCGGTTATACCTGTTACATAGAGTGAGGCAACAATTGTTTCGTCTACTTTGAATTTATCGTCAACAATCTGGAGAACAACCTTTACGAGCCTGCCATCCGGAGCAATTCCAATTGAAATTACTGAACCAACAGGTACACCATTGTAGTTAACCGAACTTCCAACATTCAACCCGCTGACACTCCAGGGGTAATAGCAGGCATACTCGGTGCTGGGATCCCTTGTAAAACCTCCCACCAGCCAGAATATAGCTCCAATGAAAAGAGTCATAATCAGCACGAAGAACACGCCAAGTCGCAGTTTATTGGCTTGCAATGCCATTACTACTCTCCAATCTTTCCTCCAAAAAAGGACCTGACCCTGGGATCTTCTGAATGATCAGCCAGATCGCGGGCCGTTCCGGAAGCAATTATACCCTGTGCCTCCGGGTCAAGCATAATAACTCTGTCTGAGATGGCAAAAATACTGTACAGCTCGTGTGTAACAATGATCAAAGTGGTACCAAGGGATCTGTTCACCGACAGTATTGTGTTATCAAGCTCTGCGGAAGTCACCGGATCAAGGCCTGCAGAAGGCTCATCGAAGAACAGTATCTCCGGGTCGAGAGCCATTGCTCTCGCGAGACCGGCCCTTTTCTGCATTCCTCCTGAGATTTCAAGAGAGTTCTCGTTGGCAGCATGAGCCATGCCCACAAGCTCCAGTTTACTCATCGCGACATCTCTCATCTCAGCTCTGGTCAGACTGGTAAACTCTTTCAAAGGCAGCATTACATTCTCTACCACTGTGTAGTTTCCCAGAAGGGCCCCTGACTGAAAAAGAACACCCCATCTGCGCCTGGCTGATATGAGTGCCTCAGGACTGCTCCAGATATCAACACCGTCAAAAAATATTTTCCCGGAATAAGGCTTCTGCAGGCCAAGCATGTAGTTGATAGTGGTTGACTTGCCGCAGCCGCTTCTTCCAACAATAACAAGAACTTCTCCTCTGACAGCTTCCATGGTCACATTTTTAAGAACCACTTTGCCATCGTAACCACCGGTAAGAGACTCGACCTGAATTATCTTGTCTCTCACAGTGTCAGCCCCGGTCTTATGTGGATAAACAGAAGGGAGAGCAGAGCATCCACCAGAATTACAAGGAAAATACTCACAACAACTGCTGAAGTAGTTGCTCTTCCAACAGAAGCAGGTCCTCCACGGACCCGCATTCCCATGTAAGAACCGGTTATGGATATGATCGTGGAATAGAAAAAGCCCTTGATCACACCCCAGTAAAGGTCGAAGGGAATAATCGCTTTTTTTACCTCGGCAATGTAGACAACCGCTGGCATTTTCAGGAACATGCCACCGGCGGCAAGGCCTCCTGCCATACCGGCGAAGTTTGCGGCCGTGATAAGAAGAGGCATCACAGCAAACAGTGCAATCATCTTGGGTGTAACGATGTAACCGTAGATATTAAAACCCATGACTTCCAGAGCATCGATCTCCTGGCGCACTTTCATTGTTCCTATTTCTGCGGCAAAGGCAGAACCTGATCTACCGGCAACAAGAACAGCGGTCATCATGGGAGCAATTTCCCAGCATATACTGTACGCCAGAAGAGCAGGCATGAACAGTTCGCCGCCAAACTGACTCATCTGGTACCCTGCCTGATAACCCAGAACAACACCCATCAGCCAGTTCAGCGTAACAATTATCGGTATAGCCATCACACCGGACTGCTCCATATAGTACGCTGTTATTGACCCTCTTATCTTTCCGGAGAAAAGAGCCTTAAATACCTTTCCAGAAAAAGCTGCCAGCCCGTACATAGTACGCCATGTTGCAAGAACCTTGTCACCGATATCTTCAAAATTGTAAAGAACGGTGAGAGCCTTCACCGGAGGAGCAGGCCATTTGTCAATGGCTTTGAACCTGTCGAATATCAACTCTGTGTCCCTGTTCATCCCCGTGAGTTTAAAGGTATTTCCCGATGCCTCTGCAGCCTTAGCAATAGACCAGATACGCACTGCTATGGAGGTATCCAGACTTTGACAGTTACTGAAGTCAACGGTAATACTTTGCGCTGAACTGGTTCCCAGCACACGGGTTACATTCTTAAGATCTTTAACCGTGAATCTTCCTGAAAGACTGACTGTATTGCCGTTCTTGACAATTTTTCTGTTCAAAAAAGTATCACCAGCCTTTCAGCGGCTCAGGTTGCCTGCACATCCAAGGGGTGTTAATATACATACGTGGGGGAGCTTCAGGTATTCATGAGCACTGCTTAATCAGGAGGTATGAATTGGGAACTATTGTGTTTATCATTCTGCGGTTCGGTTTTGGAATTAATAATTATGGAGACGGTCAGACGCTTGCTACTCTGGTTTCACTTGACACCATAGCATTCCTGCTTCTGCTGCATTTCAGGAAAGTAAAGTAGTTTACTGATCTACAAGTTCCTCAAATGTCTGCCTGAACGACAGCAATACGCCGGTGAAGTCACTTGAAAGACGGTCTCTGGGCCACTTCAGGCTGAGGGTTTCGTCACGCACGATTCTTCCGGGTCTGTGCCCCATCACTGCTATTCTGTCCGCGAGATACACAGCCTCTTCAATATTGTGTGTAACAAAAACCACAGTTGTAGACAGACTCCGGCAGAGTTTTCTCAGCATTTCCTGCAGATGAATACCTGTTCTGGTGTCCAGGGAGGCGAAAGGTTCATCGAGCAGAAGAATATCCGGCTCGGTAACCAGCCCTCTTGCCAGCGCAGTTCTCTGCTGCATTCCTCCGGATAACTCGTGTGGAAAACTCCTGCGGAATTCGTAGAGCCCTACATTTCTCAGCATTTCCCCGGCCCGGGATCTGCACAATCCCGACTTTACACCTTTTGCTTTCAGGGGAAACATCACATTGGATTCCACTGTCATCCATGGAAACAGAGCACCCTGCTGAAAAACATAGCCCAGATTACCGCTTCCCATGGATATTTTACCGCTGTCTGCCGATTCAAGGCGGGACAGGATACGAAGCAAAGTGGTTTTCCCGCATCCGGTGGGACCCAGCAGACACAGAAACTGGCCACTTTCCACAGTCAGATCTACAGGACCAAGTACCTGCAGATTTTTGCCTGACGGATCGCTGTACGATTTCTCAATTCCCAGAAAGCTGAAAGATATCATCTACCGCTCCCTTGCTCTCAAGAGCAACCACCGGTCTCCGGCATACTCCAGCCCCCGGGAAAAGACAAAACCTATAACGGCAATAATGAAAATGCATGCCAGCATGATATCCAGCCTTGAAAGCTGGTAAGAATACCGCAGCAGATAACCTATACCAGAATTGGTACCGGGAAGCATTTCCGCAGCGATTATCACCATCCAGCATCTGCCCACAGCCATTCTGTAACCGGTAAAAACGTCCGGAAGTGAAGCCGGGAGAAGAACGTGCCTGAAGATAAAAGTTCTGCTGGCTCCAAGAACGCGGGCAGCCTCCACATAGACTTTTCTTACTCCCCGTACCCCGTGCATTGTTTCCAAAATAATTGGGAATACACCTCCCCAGGCCAGTATAAAGATCATCCCGATCTGAAGCTCATTGAGTATGTGCCTTGTGTATTTGAGACTGTTCAATCCCAGAACTTCCGTAAACGAAGTGTCTTTGAACACGATTATTGAAAGCGGCAGCAGAGCGATTGGCGAAAGAGGTCTGGCAAGCTCGGTAACAACCGAAGTAAATTTTCTGAAGCGGTTGTTCGCACCCATCATGAAACCAAAAGGTGTTCCCACAACAATAGCGATAAAAAGGCCAAGCAGAACTCGAACAAGACTCACACCTATGTTCCAGAGCAGAGACCCGCAACTCAGAATGTCCTCTGCAGGATGTAAAAGTACGTTAAAAACAGCCGAAGGCGACGGCAGAAAACTGCCGTTTCCGTAATAACTCCATGCTGCCAGAATCAGAACTGGAATAATAAGCCCTGGCAGAAGATCCTTCATCTTCTGCCAGAAAGCCTTTGTGTTTCTTTCAGACGGAACCCTGCCGTCCATAGAATCCCCTACCTGTATTCTTCCGGCAACAGGCTGAAATCCGAAATTATGTCTATCTCGGAAACTTCATTCGCATCCATAAGAGGTCCGCTGAAAACATTCAGCCCTCTCATGTGATCCATGATTGTGCTCATGTTGGAAGTCCATGCCTCGGTGATATGAACATCATAGAGACTGGTAGCCATGGACGCCAGCTCCACTTCCAGAGGAGTGCCTATCCACTCGGAAGCTGCTGCCGCCGCCTCTTCAGGATTCTCGTTTATAAACTCTGTCGCATACGCAAAAAGCTCAAGCGCGGCCGCGACCTCGTGCGGCTTTGCCGCTATGACCTCTTGTGTCGCGGCAATTGCACAACATGGATGATCGTGGAAATCTCCCGGGGGAAGCATTGAGAGAGCGGCAACGGACTTGCCTATACCGTTATACTCTGCCATGGCGCACGCGGGGTTATTGGACACGTAAGCGTCTATCAAGCCTTCCTGAAGTGCTGGATTGAGGTTAGGCTGCCCCTGGGCGTTGTAAAGAACTACTTTAACTCCCTCAACATCGCCGCCGGACAATGCAAATGGAACTTCAGCTTCAGACAGAGCTGTTTCGAATATTATAAGTGCCACAGCTTTGGGGCTCTTAAATCCGACTGTAACCGGTTCCTCTGAAGTGTTAACCCATGCGAGAAAGCTGTCCCAGTCTGTAACGGTTTCGTTGTCTGCACGAACAACCAGCATGTCTCCCCTCTCATGCAGAGGGCTGACTATCTTGATGGGATTTCCCTGATCGATACTCGCGACAAAAGGCACAACACCGCCAAAGCCCATCTCAAAAAGGCCAGCGCTCATGTTGTTGGGTACGTTAATTGCGCCCTGTGACTGTATGAATTCAATCTCGGCTACCTGCTGGTTGTCCTTTATCAGAGCGTAGAAGTTCTCGCCCAGTGGAATCAGGTAAACCGGGAAAAGGTCATGCATCATTTCACTTCTAAGCGCCGCTACAAAAACAGCAGAGTGGTGGTCCTGCTTCACAAACCCGATCTTCAACTGAACAGCGTCTGCATCAAGAACTACGTCCTCAATGGGTATGTTGTTCAGTGCGGATTCTTCTACCGGTGCAACCTCGTCCACCTGATTGTCTACCACCGGCTGCGGCAGTTCCTCTCCGCATCCAGTGACAAGCAAAATAGCAAATAGCGTCAGAACAGACAGAACAATCTTGTTCATAACCCCTCCGTATTTTTACGTAATTTTCCCTGCGAACAGATCTAGAACATCTGCCCGGTTGTGCCGAATCACAAAACAGCAGTGCAGCTAGAACCTGCATCTGCCGCTGAAATACTAAGCCGTTTCATGAACCTCGTCAACGGCAGAATTTTGTGTTATACTTCCGGCTCAGTGTATGAACTTCAGAATTTCATGTTTACGCAACTTCATATATTATGAGTTTACACACTAATATGCTGTTCGATTTTCTGTTTCTGTAGGCGTAATCTACATCGTATCCCTCGATTACAGAATTTCTGTTCTAAATACCATATTTCCCGCAACAACTATTTGTTAACTCGCACAGGATGATGAACTATCCTGCTGCTGTCAAATCAATTACACGAACCCCTTTCACCGTTGTCCTGAAATGAGCGATTCCCATGTATATTTGTGTTTACTCACACCTCAACAACAAGGCCCGTTCCGTCAACAGCTGGATGTGTTATATTTGTCCTATGAAGAAATTCAATAACAGACTTGAGAACACAAAACTCTGGATTTTTGATGCAGACGACACTCTCTGGGAAAGTGGCCTGTACTTCAGACGTGCTGAAAACGACTTTGCCGCGCTTATGCACAGTCTGGGTTTCGAGCCTTCAGAGATCATCTCTGAAATACACACCAGAGACCTGGAGAGACTCTCTGTTACCGGATACGGAGCACGCCCCTATATGTCTGTTCTGCGTTCGATGATTGAGGACAAGGTCAACAATCCAACAACTTATATGCTTAGAGCGCTAGATGATATAGCGTATTCACTTCTTCACCATCCACTTGTTCTCTTGCCGGGTGTTCTCAGTTCCATCACAAGAATGCATGCTTCAGGAAAACGGATGATCGTTTATACTATGGGGGAAAAAGATCATCAGACAGACAAGTTCAAGCGATCGGGAATTTCAAAGTTTTTCGAGAACTGCACAGTGGTTCCCGTAAAAACTGAACAGACGATGAAACAGTTGCTTGCCTCTACAGGAACAACACCTGGCGAGGCCTGTATGATTGGAAACAGCCCCAGGTCAGACATCAATCCGGCCATTGGATGTGGTGTTAACGCACTATATGTCCAGCGTCCACTTACATGGCAGGCCGAGCAGATTGAGTTTGTCGAACCGGAGCTTGTTATAACCGTAGCCGATCTTACCGAAGTGCTGCCGCTGGCAGGACTGGGCAGAATCGACCCAGCTCTCTTAACAGAGGGATAACGATACTGGAGGACCGGATGAATCTCACTGATATTCTTACTAAGGAGACAATCGAAGTCAACGTTGATCTGAAAAACAAAAAACAGCTGATCACTGAGATTGCAGTGATAGCCTGCAAACATCCTGCGATGAAAGGAATAGCCCCGTCTGAAGTGGAAAAACTTCTGCTTGAGAGAGAAGAGCTGGCATCAACAGGGCTTGGCAGCGGCGTGGCTATCCCCCACTGCAGAATAAAGGGCATAGATTCTTTTGCCGTTGGTATTATCACCACTAGAAAAGGTATTGATTTCAACTCTATAGACAACGAAAAAGTAAACATATTCCCCTTTGTTATCGGCCCGGAAGACAACCCCAAAGAACACCTGAAGGTTCTCTCAGGTATGGCAAGGCTTCTTAGGAATCCTGAAACCAGAAGCACAATAAGAAAAGCTGTCTCCCCACAGGAACTGTACGACTTTCTGGAAGGTATTCTGCAGAGCAGTACCTCCTCTACAGAAACAAAGCAGCTGGGACCAGCAATGCGCATGCTTCATGTGTTCATTCGCGATGAAGACCTGTTCAACGATGTACTGCAGGTGTTCGCCTCCGACGACTTGACTGGAGCAATGGTTCTGGAAGCGCATGAATCAACTGAATACATGTCCAACATGCCCGTTTTTGCCGGGTTATGGAACAACGACCTCAATACTTTCAACAGAATTATCATGGCGGTTGTGAAGGAATCTCTGCTTAACCAGACTTTGAGAAACATCGAATATGTCTGCGGGGATTTCCGGAAACAGACAGATGTAATGGTTACCGTTACAGATCTGCACCATGCTCTTGGCTCCCTGGAATTTTAGGTTTATCATGTCATCATTACCACTGATCACCCTTGTGGGTATAGCAACCGTTCTGTCCCTGTACATGGGCAGGCTGGTTAAAAAAGTCAATCTTCCTTCGCTTGTGGGATACATGATTCTCGGTGTTGTTCTGGGAGGCTCGGTTCTTGGCGTACTGTCTGGCGAAAACTTGCACTCACTCGGCTTCCTTACTGATGTTGCCCTCGGGTTTGTTGCCTTCACAATTGGCAGTGAACTCAACATCCGTGGTCTGAAAAAGCTTGGCAAAGGCATCATATACATTATTATAGCAGAGTCTTTTGCTGCATTCGCTGTGGTTACAGCTGGCGTATGGCTTCTTACAAAGAACATGCCTATGGCTCTTATCTTCGGATCTCTGGCTCCAGCAAGTGCTCCAGCGGGAACTGTAGCCGTGATTCAGGAATATGGAGCAAAGGGAACCCTTACCAAAGCTCTGTACGCTGTTGTAGGATTTGATGACGGGCTGGCTATAGTAATTTTCGGATTTGCGAATGCTGCAGCGCGAAACATGCTTGACCCTGCAAACTCTATGTCTCTGCTTCAGGGAATACTGCATCCTGCCGGGGAGATTCTGCTGAGTCTGGCAGCAGGCGGAATTCTGGGCTACATATACACGGTACTCAGCCGAAGGCTGAAACCTCTTACGGATATCCCGTCTCTTACATTCGGATTTGTTGCCGTATCCATAGGTATTTCACAGTGGCTTCATCTTTCCTTGATTCTCACCTCAATGATGCTGGGATTTGTACTTACAAACACAACACCGTCAATTATGGTAAACAAACTCCTTGGCCAATTACGTTCATGGATCTCATTTCTATTTATTCCGTTCTTCTTTCTTGCCGGTGCCCATTTAGATATTACATCTCTTCCATCGCTCGGTATCCTCGGCGTTATATACATGCTGTCAAGAACTGCAGGACTCATGGGAGGGGCATGGCTGGGTGCGGTTGCAGGTGCTTCTGAACCCAAAATCAGAAAGTATCTTGGTTTTGGGATACTTTCACAGGCCGGAGTTGCCATTGGTCTGTCAATGCTTGTTTTGAATGAATTCACGGAGCTGGGTACACCTGAATCTGTTAGTATTGCATCAACGGTAATTACGACAATTACCGCAACCTGCATTATTTTCGAAATAGTCGGGCCCATAGGAGCCAAGTACGCCCTGACCAGAGCAGGTGAGATCGGTAGAGAGAAATGAGCTTCGAATTCACCCTTCTGGCTCTTATAGGAATAGCCGTTACGCTGGGCCTGTTCTCTGGCAGACTGGTCAAAAAAGTTGGTCTTCCATCGATAATTGGCTACATGCTGCTTGGCACTGTAATGGGTGTTTCAGTACTCAAGCTGTTCCACCATGAGCACCTGCGGGAACTCACCTTTATAACAGATATAGCTCTGGGGTTTGTGGCCTTCAGTATCGGCAATGAACTCAAGATGTCCACGCTGAAATCTCTCGGTAAATCCATAGGGCTGATAATTGTATTTGAATCTGTTTCTGCCTTAATTCTTGTTGCAGTACTCGTTTATCTAGTTTCAGGAGATATTGTTACAGCACTGATCTTCGGGTCTCTCGCTCCAGCCACAGCCCCTGCCGGCACTGTTGCTGTGATAAGGGAATACAAGGCAAAGGGCAAACTGTCCTCTTCGCTGTATGCTGTGGCAGGGTTCGACGACGGAGTGGCGATTCTGCTGTTCGGCTTTACCGCAGCCATAGCCAAACAGATACTGCTCTCCAGCAGTGGAATCTCACAGGGAAGCCTTGCCTCCGGACTGATACAACCCTCAGTGGAAATTGTGCTCAGCCTGGTTCTGGGTTCTGTTCTTGGGTTTCTCTACTCATACCTGATACCTAAACTGCTATCAAAAAACAATATTCCCGCCCTTACATTCGGCTTTATTCTCATGGGAGCAGGTCTGGCGGAGATGTTCCATCTGTCTCTTATACTTGTAAACATGGGCATTGGATTTGTGCTTGCAAACACAACAAAACAAAGCACTGTGGTCAGTGTGAACGAGCAGCTCCGATCACTTATGCCTCTTCTGTTCATACTGTTCTTCTTCCTTGCCGGGGCACATCTCAACTTCGCTTCTCTGCCTGCGCTTGGTCTCATCGGCGTTGCCTACATGGTAGGAAGAGCAGCGGGAAAAATCGGAGGATCATGGCTGGGTGCCTACCTGGGCGGAGCAAGCAAAACAATAAGAAACAACATCGGTTTCGGGCTTCTTTCACAGGCCGGTGTGGCCATCGGGCTTTCTCTTCTTGTTTCACAGGAGTTTTCCAGTATCGACTCTGCGCAGGCTCACGCCATTGCAGCGTCAGTTGTAACAACAATTACTGCCACATGCATCCTGTTTGAAATTTTAGGCCCGATAACAGCTAAAATTGCGTTGAAAAATGCCGGAGAAATCCCGGATTAGGAAAATGGGAGACAGCGTCTCCCATTTTCCTTTCAGCAGTTTATCTGATAACAACAAGTTTGAAGTCTTGCGCAGCCATACCTCTGGAAACCCTTACAATGTAAATACCCGCAGGGGAACTGCTGCAGTTCCAGATATATTCTCCGGGCATCACTGTATCACTGTGCACAACTCTTCCACTCATATCGTGCACGGTAAGAAGGACTTCTCCGGCGGCAGAGACAGAAAACAATGCTGATGAGCCAGCTGGATTGGAACCTGTGTTCGCAACAGACAATGCTACGGACTCTTCCGTTTCTTCAATACCGGAAGGATCAGGTGTAGATGCCCGGAGATCCCACTGGTAGTCATCTCCTCTGGCTCCATACACCAGCCACAGATCGCCAGCTGAGTTGCAGGTCATTTTACCGTCGTCAATTGCGCTTGCTGAGGCTGCGGTGAGTACCCCGCTCCATGAAGAGCCGTCCCACAAGTTGTAGCGGATGGTATTCATTGCCGCAGTCCACGAAACAATCACAGAACCCGTTGAAGTAACGGCGACACCGGGGCGTGCTCCGTAATCACTTCCGGAAACCACCTCAGGGCTGCTCCAGGTACTTCCTGTCAGTCGCGAGTACACAATACTGCCGTTCTGACTCTGCCAGACAGCAGCAAACCCGCTGGAAGTTCCTGCAATACATGCATACCTGTTCTCGCCGGAAGAAGAGGATATCACGGTTTCCGCACCAAATGCTCCGCTGTCCGGAGCATCTCTGAAACCGATCACCCACCCTCCTGACGCTGATTTACGGTGGTACACCACTCCGTACCCGGATCCGTTCCAGGCAACATCAGGATACTGTTCAGCGTTGTCAGACCCGGCAATGGTTTCCTCAACTGTCCACTGAGAGCCTGTCCACATCCGCCCCACAATATCAGGATCTCCTCCGTCCCACTTCTGCCACACAAGCCATGTGTGACCGTTTCCACCGGACAGAGAGGGCTCTACATCAAAAGGATCTCCAGTTGTGAGTGTCTGAGCCGCGCCCCACCCTGATCCATTCCACAGGGACACATAGATATCGTAACCTTCGTGGTTGTCGCGCATGGAATGCCATGCTGTCCACACTTTTCCCATACCGTCTCCGCCGACAGTTGGATGCCAGTCCCAGTATTCATGCTGGCAGACAATCATCGGAGCAGCCCAGGAATCTCCATCTGTAACTGTAGCCAGTATGTTTGCTCTCACAGGATCGGATGTTCCCGATACAGCAAAAATCATGTCTGAAAACGGGTCATGGTAGGTGTCTACTCTTCCCTGTGAATGCAGACCGTCTGTAAGCGGGTAATCAAGCCACCCGGCAACTGCAGGGTATGGGGATTCACCAGACAACCCGGAACGGCAGGCACTTCCAACCCGGGGTTTCAGAGTGGGATCTCCAAACAGAACAGCACCGTCCTCGTTACCCATGTTTGCACCCAGCCACACTCTGTAAGCATCACCCAGGTTCGATCCTGATGACAGCTGACTGTAGTATTCAGTAAAGTAGTTGGTGTAATCAACTTTTGTCTGGGCCAGAGCTGCAAGACCGTAGGAATCTGTCCAGATGTAACTGTTGGCAAGGTTGTCCACCTCTGTCCACCTGCCGTTTGTGCAGCAGTTGCATACATAGAAGAAAGCATGGGGATCAAGAGGAGGAACCTCGAAATTGTCCAGAGTTCCACCGCCTGACGATGGAGCACCTGTGTGAAAACTGCTTCCCCACGGGCTTGAATGGGAGATCAGGTGGACCCACTGGTATCCGTAAAGCAGCTCTGATTTGAAGTCATCAGCGTTGGTTGAAACCGGGTCGGTCTTTCGGGTAACATCATCGTAAAGATTATCCAGCGCACCTGTAAGACCGGTAAAAGCCTCCTCGTATGCAAGTGCCCTGTCCGGAAGTGTCAGAGTTCCATTTCTATAGGCATGATTCCTTGCAAAGTAAGAGTTCAGAAGACCCACTGAAGACCCGAAAGTAAGGTGGGTTGGAGTGAGCCTTCCCAGCCATATCTCCGGAGCACCGCTGCTGTAGGAATTAAACAGACCATCTGCATCCGGATCGCTCCATGTGCCGTTCATGTCCATAAGGTACATATCTATGGGGTACTCACCATAACCATTCTCGATCCATCCGGTGGGTATGTCTCCAATGGCAATAGCTCCTGCCAGATCTCCGGCGGTATACTCTGTCTGAAGATCTGTCCTTATGTCTGTCGCTGTACCGCCGCTTATCTGCCATGTCAAAACGGTAAAGCCCTCTGCCTCAAGATCGCTTTGAAACACTGAAAGAGAAGCTGCAATTCCCGAAAACACAGCCTGGTCTACAAGAAGCACCACCTTATCGCCATCGGTGGAAGAGCCAACCGGTGCTGAAACAGGTGTCATACTGTAGGCTCCCCGTCCTGCCTCGCAGGAAACTCTGGTAGACGATGGCTGCCTTCCTCTGCTGTCCATGTACTGAAGAGGGATACCCTCGGGTACCGCCATCACGGTAGATACGGCAAGGATCAGGCAAACCGCTGAAAGTTTCATCGCTGTTCACCACCTTCAAGGGATCCGACAGCTTGTTCAACCGCTTCAAGTATCTCTCCAGATTGTACGACCTCACTCATTTTGTTGTGATCAGGATACAGAGGCCTGTCTTCGCCGAGATGTTCAACATACTTTCTGATTACTTTGTACGCAGTCTGAACACCTTTGCCGAATTCATGACTCCGGAAATCCAGTGCCTGTGCGGCGGCAATCATCTCGATACCGAGGATACCGTATGCGTTTTCCAGGATCTGGCAGTTTTTAAGAGATGTATTCATACCCATACTCACAAAATCTTCCTGATCCGCAGCAGCTGGAATAGAGGCTACCGCGGCAGGAGCACTGAGTATTCGCTGCTCGGTAACCAGCATGCCTGCCGTGTACTGGCTCAACATGTGGCCGCTGTAAAGACCGGGCTTTTCAGCAAGAAAAGGAGGAAGCCCCACTGAAAGCGCCGGGTTCAACAGACGGTTCAGTCTTCTCTCACTGAGAACAGAAACCATAGTTATAGAAGTACCGGCCATTTCCATGGGGAGGGAAACAGGAGTACCCTGGAAGTTGGCTCCGGTAAGTACCAGATCTTCTTCAGGGAAGAACAGAGGGTTGTCTCCAACTCCGTTCAACTCTGTTTCCACCTGTTTCCTGGCGTGGGCAATTGCGTCATGGGCAGCTCCTATAACCTGTGGAGTAGAGCGCATGGAATAGGCATCCTGAACTTTCTGCGGTGTCTTTCCCGTGGAGAGATCGCTTCCAGCAATACACTTTCTTATTGCCCTTGCGCTTCGGAGCGAACCTGCAAAACCTCTTACAGTGTGAACCTTGTCCTCGTAAGGAGTCAGGTTAGCGTACAGAGCCTCAAGACTCATGGCTGCTGTTATCTCTGCCTGTTTTAGCCATCTGTTCATATCGTAAAGGTTTAGAGCTGAAATAGCTGTAAGCAGGTTTGAGCCGTTGATAAGAGCCAGGCCATCGCGGGCCTGCAGTTTAAGCGGTTTCAACCCACCAAGAGCCAGTGCCTCTTTCCCGGGGTACCTGCTGCCCTCAAACCAGGCTTCACCTTCGCCCATAACAACCAGTGCTATCATGCTCATAGGAGCCAGATCTCCGCTTGCCCCAACAGATCCCTTCTCGCAGACAACAGGAGTCACCCCTGCGTTGAGCATTGAAACAAGCATCTGTGTCATTTCTATACGAACGGCACTGTGACCATTGCTGTGAACATTCGCGCGGCCAAGCATTGCTCCGCGTACATGCTCCACAGGCGCCGGTTTCCCAATACCTGCAGAATGGTTGTAGATAAGGTATTTCTGAAAAGCCAGAACTTCGTCATCCTTGAGCTTTGTTTCGGAGAACTCTCCAATTCCAGTGTTGATTCCATACATGGTTTCGCCTGCGGCAATCTTGCGCTCAACCATTTTACGACAGGTATTTATTCTCTCAATAGCATCGGGGTGCAGCTCTACCTTTTCACCATTGCGCGCCACTGCAACAACAGTCTCAACAGTAAGGTCTTTACCGGTCAGAACAACAGACATACCATCCTCCAGTGTAAAGAAATTGTGAAACGCGGGATGCTCTGATAATACTAAAGAGCCCTGTTCAGAGTAAGCTCACCTCAAAACAGAAACGAAGTTGACAATCCGACCCACAGACCGTCAAAGTTGATAATATTGAATCGTGCAGTAATGTCTGCTGTGTTTGAGCCAACGGCAAAGTCCTTCCCGAAAGACAGATACATCCCGGGGTAGGTGCCGCTCCAGACAGACTCCAGACCTTCAGTGATTTCCTTTTTTGCTTCAATTGAATACAGAGCTGCCCCGGTACCGTATCTCAAAAACCCGGCTTTTCCGGAAAGACCAAGAGAAACCGGGACCATGGAGTAGTCATAACCCCGGGAGGAGTCCGGATCTATCCGCAGCTGTGTAAAAACCAGCTGGAAATCCATGTCCACTGCTGAAAGCTCATATCTGGCCTTCAATCCAAAAAGGGCACTGGTTCGCCATGGATCACCCTGTTCCTGTACCGGAACGAAAGCACCCAGAACAGGTCCGACATTAAATGATAACAGAACAACAACCGAAGCAATAGAAAACAGCATTTCACACCTCTTTCAGAACTTTCCCGTGAACAGACACCTGAAGTAACCTACACAGGAGATTCCCCCTTGAAAACTGCTGTCATCCGTGTCTAGCGGGAGACTTCAGGACGCCTCAGCTATACCCATCTGAAGTGCCTGATCGAAACAAACAGACCAATAACAACAAAGCCTGCAAGTACAGCCAGCTGAACAGGGTAATCTGAAAGACTACCGCCAAGCCATACACCCTGCATCAGCTTGATCGCGTGTGTAAGGGGAAAAACCAGTGAGACTTTCTTAAGAAAATCCGGCAGCATGAACCATGGCAGTGCAGCACCGGACAAAAACAGCATGGGAAAGTACAGGATATTTGCAGCAACTACGCCACTCCTGGCAGTTGATACCAGGCTTGCAGGTATGAAACCCATGGCGGAAATACTGCAGGCGGAGAGTAGAAACGCAAGTACAAACTCAAAAATATTCCCCATGAAATGAAGGCTGTAGAACGCAAATCCGACTGCCAGAAGCAAAACTACACCGGCAACGGTCACTGCAAGAACCGAGGCAAACTGACCGATAAGTATTGCTGCAGGAGAAACAGGAGTTGCCCTGAACCTTTTCAGAATCCCCTTCTCACGGTATGCTGCAATGCTGGTCGTGAGAGACATTATTCCACCAGTTGCCATGACCATACCCATGAATGCCGGTACAGAGAAATCAACGTATCCGTATGCTTCGCCGGGAAATGGTTCATTCCCCCACATACTGCTGAACAGAAGCATCATAAGAAGTGGAAACACCATTGTGAAGAAAAAAGCAGACGGCTCTCTCAGAAACAGGATGAATTCCCATTTTGTTACAGCGGCAGTTGATCTGATCATCAATCTCTCACCTCTCTGCCAGTGATATTCAGGAACACATCCTCCAGAGTCGGAGCCTCAATTCTGAATGAGACAAGACCCTGATCTGCAGCGTCAAGGCTTTTCACTATTTCAACAATTGCATGGCGCTCGCTTACCTCAAGTGTACACAGTCCGTTCTCAATCACCCTGGATTCGATTCCGTTCACTCCGGACAAAACGCCTTGATCAAACTTATCGTCAAAATCAAAACAAACCTTTGTATACCCTCCATAACGCGAGATCAGGCTAGAGGGTGTATCAAGTGCAGCAAGTTTTCCGTTGTGTATTACAGCAACTCTGTCACACAGTTTTTCTGCTTCATCCATGTAATGGGTGGAGAGAACAACTGTTCTCCCCTGATTCCTGAGATATCTAACAAGCTCCCATACAGATCTCCTTGCCTGCGGATCGAGACCGGAGGTCAGCTCATCGAGAAAAACAACTTCAGGGTCGCCGATAAGAGCCATAGCCACGAAGAACCGCTTTTTCTGTCCTCCCGACAGGGCAGAGTAAAAGGTATCTTTTTTGTCCCACAGGTCAAGCTGCTTCAAAAGCAATCTCCAGTCCAGAACCCTGGAGTATAAAGATGAGAACAACAGCATAGCTTCCCTGAGACGGAGTCTGTCGGGTATCTCCGACTCCTGCTGCTGCAGTCCAATTCTCTGCTTTATAGACAGAGATCCCGCTGCAGGATCAAGCCCAAGAACATCAATAATCCCGGAATCATACTCCTGCATTGCCGCTATACACTCTATTGTTGTTGTTTTTCCTGCGCCGTTAGGACCCACAATCCCGAATATTTCACCCTGTTTTACGCTGAAAGAAATTCCATCAACGGCTTTCACCTTACCGTAGTGCTTAACCAGATTCTTAACGGTAACAACACTCTCCTTCACAGGAACTCCTCGAATTGGCCTGCATAGACGGCCTGATCAATTCAGGCATAGTCTGCAATATATCAGTTAAAACAATCCAGGAAAACATATAACCAGTCCATACCCATTAACTGTGTTTATACAGCAATCTACAGTACTACATGAAAATAACCATCAGGGAAGGGCTTGACCTGCATGTAGATGTGAGTAGTGTAAGGGTAGCTTGTTTGGCTTGGTTCCCGATTGGAAGGTAAAATCACCGGTGAATAAAGTACATTCAGACTTAACTGACGACCCGGATGCCTCCGGGAATGGTCTGTTTTCAAATTCGCCAGCCTCGAACGGCTTGACTGTCTTCCTGTTTTCCCCGGAAGGCTTAATCGTTTCAGCACAGGGTGGCATGAGATTCTACGACTCTGCCAGCCCTGAAAGCCTTTCAGGCAGATCTCCGGAAGATATCTTTCCACAGAATGTAGCCACAGCTTTAAGAGAGGCTTTTAAAAGCAACTCTGCTGGTGAAACTGTTGAGTTCAGCTACACCCTCAAAAAAGACACGGAAAATACACATTTTATAACCAGTTGCTCTCCAGTGTACAGAGACGGCGTCTTCAACGGCTCTCTGGCTGTCACAGTGCTAAAGAAACCATCAGATAATCAGCACGAAACACTGCGCAGAAGTGAAGAACTCTACCGAACACTGGTGGAAATGACCACCGTTGGAATAGTAATAATTTCCGACGGAAAGCTTGTTTTTGCCAATCCGGCAACCACCGTTCTCTCCGGGTACAGTCAGGATGAATTGATTGGCCGGGATTTTATTACTCTCATTTCCCCTGCTGAACAAAAAAAAGTGGGTCAGATACACACTAATAGAATCACCGGGAAAACAACACCGGCGGTCTACGAAACACAGATACTGAGAAAAGATGGAACTGCTTTTGATATTGAAATTACCGCACGAAAGTTTGAATACAGAGGAAAACCGTCAACCCAGGTTATCGCAAAAGATATCAGTCTTAACAAGCAGGCGGAAAAAGAGCTGTTGAGCATTCAGGAAACCCTGCGCGAAAAGGTTGCAGAGCGAACGGCAGAACTTGAAAAATACAGAGAACATCTCCAGGAAGTAGTTGACGAAAAAACAACCAGGCTCAGAAACACCGTAAGTCTCCTCAGAATTGAAATAAAGGAAAGAATCGTTGCTGAAGAACGTGCAGAACACCTGAAACAGATGCTGAAAGCGATCAGAAGCATCAACCTGCTGATTACAAAAGAAACAGACATTCAGGTACTTATTGATAATGTTTGTTCAAGGCTTGTTGAAGCAAGAGGTTACAAAGATGTGTGGATTCTACTGAACAACAGAGATGGCTCCCACATGATCGCGTCGGCTGCACAGAGCTGTGAGGAACTTGAATCACTTAAAGAAGAGCTTATTAAGAATGCTCAACCTCCCTGCATCAAAAAGTCTCTGATCTCGGAAAAGTCATGGTTGTCCGGCCCTGCTGACAGTATCTGCTCTGATTGCCCGCTGAAGCCAGCTTCACCTGAACCTAGACACATTATGTCGTGCCGGCTTGAATACCGCGACACAGTGTTCGGAGTTCTAACTGTAGCTGGTCTGGGTCCTGTAATGCCTGACAAAGAAGAACTCGGGCTGTTCGAGGAGGTCTGCGACGATATTGCCTTCGCCCTGGACAGCATTGAAAGAGAAAAAGAGAAGGATCTTGCCCACAAAGCTCTCAACGAAAGTAAAGACAGATACAAAGCCCTCTTCGAAAATTCCGGTATGGCGATTCTGTTTATGTGCGAGGACATGATTCTAGACTGCAACGCAAAAGCTGCAGAAGTGTTCCGTTGCAGAAGAGAAGATCTTATAGGGATGAGACCCTACGATCTATCTCCGAGAATGCAACCTGACGGAATATCCTCGGCTGAAAAAGGCGCGGAGAAAATCCAGATGGCAATAACAAAAGAACCCCAGCATTTCCTGTGGACACACACCAGAACAAACGGTGAGAATTTTCCGGCTGAAATTAGTTTAAATGCGGTAAACATCGGTGGGAATAACTATATCCAGGCACTTGTTGACGATATAACGTCAAGAACGGAAGCTGAGAAAGCTCTAAGGCAGAGCGAAAACAATTTCAGAACTCTTTCAAACAATGTACCCGTTGGTATTTTCAGAAGCGATCCCTCCAAAAATGGAACCCTTCTTGCCATCAATACAACTCTTGTAACCATGTTTGGATACGATTCGGAGGATGACCTTCTGCAGAGAAGCTCGGAGTATTTGTTTACCAGTCAGAAATCAAGAACATCATTCCTGAACAGGCTGAATTCAACTGGTGTGGTGGAAAACTACGAAACCCCAATGCGAAAAAAAGACGGAACTGAGTTCTGGGCATCCATCTCGGCAAGATTTTTAACTCAGGATGATGATCACCAGGCAAATATGATCGACGGTATTATTTCAGATATAACAGAGATCAAACTTCAGGAGGAAACTCTTCGCAAAACACTGGACAGTTTCAAGAAGGCCATCGAAGGAACAGTTTCAGCGATGAGTCTTCTGGTAGAGATGAAAGATCCCTACACATCAGGACATCAGAAGGGAGTATCTCTGCTTGCGTGTGCAATCGGCAGAGAAATGGGTCTGGACGAAGACACAATAGACTGTATTCGTATTGCAAGTACCCTTCACGACCTTGGCAAGCTGAATGTACCGCTTGAAATTCTTAACAAGCCCGGGCCGCTCAACGAATTCGAGATGGACTTCCTCAAGACTCATCCCGGCGCAGGTTACGATATTCTTAAAACTGTTGAATTCCCATGGCCTATTGCTGAGGTTATTCACCAGCACCATGAAAGACAGGATGGATCCGGTTATCCCAGAGGTCTTAAGAGCGGCGAAATAATGATTGAAGCAAGCATAATTGCAGTAGCTGACGTGGTGGAAGCGGTTGCTTCAAGAAGACCATACAGAGCAAGCATGGGAGTTGAAGCAGCTCTGGACATTATTCTGGACGGCAGGGGAACATTTTTCAGGGAAGATGTTGTAGACAGCTGCCTGAGACTCTTCAGGGAAAAGGGCTTTACACTGATTGACCACGACAAGAGAGTTGTTCAGACACAGTTTGAGTTCTAATCTACTGAAACAATCTTTATATCAAAAAACAGTGTCTTTCCTGCGAGAGGATGATTTCTGTCTACAGTAACCTCGTCACCTTCAACAACCATCACCCGGATCACCTGATTGTTTCCGTCTTCATCTGTGGTCTGGAACTGCATTCCCGGCTCAATTACATCAATTCCGGAAAACACTTCTCTCTTCAAAACTCCGTACAGACAGGGGTTGATTTCTCCATAAGCATCTTCCGGTTCCACAACGGCGCTGAACACATCCCCTGCTTCTCTTCCCTCAAGCTGCTTTTCCAGTCCTGGAATAACAGCTCTTGTTCCGTACTTGAAAACAAGAGGCTCTCCTTCGGGAGAACTGCTGATAACCTCGCCGGCCTTGTTTCTGAGTTTGTAGTCAATAGACACGATACAGTCTTTCTCAATCTTCATTCCGGCTCCGTTCATCAGTTAAGGGGCCATATCTAAAGGAAGAAAGGATGACTGTCAACAGGCAGGCAAAGACACTCAGTTAACCACAACTGCTTTGTGACATGTAAAGCCAAGCCCGTCATCCACCCCGATGAAATACACCCCGGTGTTCAGCCCGTCCACTGAAAAAGAGTGCACTCCGGCACCATAAGAACCGCTTGCAACATCTGCAGTCTGCCTTCCGGAAATATCGTAGATGTTCATGGAGAGCTCGCAGGAAACCGGCGTAGTTACAGAGATCTCAAAGGGAACAGTCACAGGATTCTCTATAAAAACAGACAACTCACCCTGTGGACTGGATTCATCCTGAGTAATTCCAGTTGAGCTCCAGCCTGCAAGCACAGACATCATCCACCACCAGGCACTTCCCTTTACAGTACAGCTTTCGGCTGTTGTATGAGCATACTCATCGCCGTAGTACTGGGGATGTTCAGATGGAACATCAGTGCCGCCGTAGTTGTAGGTATGCTGCTCCCACTGTTGAGCCGATGTATTGTACCACCAGCAGTCAAGATCAGCAAAATCAAACAGAACCTTGTTGTTGGCTGCACAGTAATCCCGGATCTGGTTGTTCCGCTGATACCGGTTATAGCCCCCGGAATCTTCCTCCTGCGCATTCCCAGTGAAGTAAATGAATGTCACATCAGGGTATTCTCCCTCAAGAAGTGTCATGGCATCGAGGTACTCCTGCACCTGTGCAGCACTGTAGTAACTGCACTGACCGCACCAGCACCACATTGAAGTATCTATGGATGGATTGTTGTTCAGCACATCCCTGGTAAGATTCAGCCCGTCCGGTGTCTGCCAGTAGTCTTCCGGCCCTACATAATCTCCGTTTTCCTGGCCGTCAAACACGCAGTATGCCCCTGAAACTGTGGGAAGGGTAAGATACCCCACTTCACAGTCATAGAATGAATTGGCATCCTCTATAAACTCAACCCCGTAGGTAAGCTGCCCTCCATGTGAAGTGTGGGCATAGTGAGACTGAATTGTATTCTGAACCGCAGTTATCCAGACAGGTGGGATCTCATCAAGATCCGCACATGTGTGATCGATAACAATCCCCTGGGCAAACCCTGAATAAACTACGGCTGCCAGCACCATCAAACTTCGCATAAAACACCCTCCCGGCTTAAGATATTCACGCACTTAAAATCATACCTGATTCCCTGCATTGTCAACGGGAAAGCGATGAGAGCACACTTCTACTGACAAAAAAACCGCCTTGCGGTTTCCTCTGTACATGATACACTCTGTTAATTGATTGCCTGGCGCCCCTGACACGATTCGAACGTGTGGCCTGCGGTTTAGGCTGCCTGCGCCCGCGCGAAGCGCGCAACCGCCGCTCGGCGGTTTCCTCTGTACCTGGTACATTCTGCTAACTGGT
>QNDR01000015.1 GCA_003646025.1 Candidatus Fermentibacterota bacterium | reverse complement strand
GGATCTGTACCAATGCTGCTTTTTGCAGGTCGGGGATCCATGAGTACGAAATTCAGGAACAGACTTGAGATGATGTCAGATGTGCTTTCCAGCTGTGTGAAGAGGCTGCTTCCTCATAGTTGACACAGTAAAGAAAGTTATCACAGCAACCAGTCCCGCCATTGCGAACACAGCCCACGGGCCGACCTTCATCCACAGAATTCCACCTATCACAGGAACAGTCATGGAAACTATGTGATCGATGGTTCCCCCAAGCCCTATGGTAGGTACCATTTCAGCCTTGTTCTCGATTATGCTGGAGAGGTATGTAGTTCTTGCCATTGAAAGGCTGAAGAGAAGCTCGTCCAGCACAAAGAAACAGTACAGAAGAGCAAGAGCTGTCCCTGGGCCTGCAAGCTGTGGAACAACTGCATAGGCAGTACTTAACAGCAGAATCAGAACTGCGTCTGCCATAAGAACCGTTCTTTCACCGAGCCTGTCAATGAGTTTACCAAACACAGGTTTAAGAAAAATACCTATAAGAGCGCTGGCACCCATCGCGAGAGCCAGCTGAGGTGCTCTCTGGTTGTATACAGAAACAAGAAGCCAGGGAGCGAAAGTGAGAAAAATCTGCTTTCTGGCGCCGAAAAGCATACTCAGAGCGTAGAACAGCCGGTATTTCTTTCTGAATACAAATCTTTTCGCAGTGATTCTTTCCCTGTCCCCAGTAGAATGCGGCAGGCTGAGGGATATAAAGATACCTGGAATCAGAAGAACTGCTCCAACAACCCATGTAACCTTGAAATCGGTTTTAAGCTGGCTCATTAGAATCCACACAATGGCAGTACCCGTTATCAGACCGATGGATCTGTAGGCTCCCACCCTGCCCAGCACCCAGCCTCTTCTGCCCTGCCCGGCAATTTCTATTGCCGTGGTGTCCCGAAGAGGAATAAAAGCGTGCATTGCGGACGACCATACTACCATGAAAAGAACAAACTTCAGAAGAGAATCGGTAAGAAAGGCAAATCCCAGAAAAGCGGCAATTCCCACCACAAACACCATGGCAATCGCCTTGCTCCGCTGAATTCTGACAAGAAACCCTGCGATAAACACCAGAAGAAATCCCGGGAATTCCCTTGGAACTTCCAGCGCTCCACGGACTTCACCGTTTACTCCCAGCTCATTTCTAAGGTAGTCCGGCATTACACTCATAAATATGGTGCTAACCGCCCCAAGCAGAAGAACTGTAACCAGCAGTTTAACAAGCGGGGTTTTCACTGATATCTCCTTCCGGGAATCAGGAAGATAATCACACCGGAGCCAGTAACAAAACATGGCGGAAATTACAGAACGGATATATACTATCCTGTTATATTCCGGGGTTGATTTACAACTAAAGATTCCGCAAATCTATACCGGCAGGGAAAAACCGCCGGTGAAGGCAGCCGGTGTTCATTCGCGGACTTCTCCAATATGAATGGACAGAAAATGAACGAGCCTGTTAAAAGATCCGACGTCCCTGTTGAAGATACATGGGACCTGACCGCTTTGTACAAAACCGTTGAAGACTGGGAGCGTGATCTGAAAAGTGTTTCCGGGCTTCCGGAAAAGATCTCTTCCTACAGAGATACCGCGACTGAATCTCCTGAAAAACTGCTTGAGGTAATTGAAGCACTTCTCGACGCCGACCGTAAAGTTGAAAAGATTTTCACCTATTCCCACATGATTCTTGATCAGGATCTGTCAGACCCTGTTGGCAGTGAGATGAACCAGAAAGCAATGGATCTTATCACCAGCCTCTCAACCTCTGCCAGCTGGTTCAACCCTGCAGTTCTTTCGGTGCCGGAAGAGACAATGAAGAACTGGATTGAAAACACACCTCTTTCTACATACAGAGTCTGGCTTGAAGACATTCTGCGGAACAGGCCACACACTCTTTCTGCGGCAGAAGAGAGAATTATGGTTCTCGCCTCTGACGCAACGCGGGGCTTCATGGGTACTTTCGGAAAGCTGAACAATGTTGAGATACCGGCAAGGTTTCCCGAGATACTCGATGGCTCCGGGAAAAAGATCAAACTTTCCCACGGAAACTTCATTCCCATTCTTCAGGGACCAGACATTGAGGTGAGAAAAAACGCCTTCAAAGGTTTCTACAAAGAACTGAAAGGCAACACCGAAACCCTGGCTTCCCTTCTGGACGGTCAGGTACGAACGAATATTTTCCGCGCGAAAGCAAGAAATTTCCCGTCTGCCATAGAAGCTTCACTGTTCCAGGACAGGGTAGGCAAAACCGTTTACACAGCTCTTATCAACTCTGTACACGAGAGTCTTCCGGTTATGCACAGGTACTACACAATGAAGAAGCGTGTTATGGGGCTTTCAAAAATGCATTTCTACGATGTCTACACTCCAACAGTACACGATGTTGATGCAAAGTACACTATAAGCCAGGCAGAAGAGATGACCCTTGAGGCAGTAAAACCTCTTGGAGAACTTTATACAAACACCCTTCGTCAGGGTTTCAAGGACCGCTGGACTGACAGGTACGAGAACATAGGGAAAAGAAGCGGAGCTTACTCCGGCGGCTGCTACGACAGCCATCCGTACATGCTTCTTAACTTCTCCGGTACACTTGATTCCGTGTTTACAATGGCTCATGAATCCGGCCATTCAATGCACAGCTGGTTTTCAAAAAACAACCAGCCCTACCACACATCGGACTACAGAATACTTGTAGCCGAAGTTGCCAGCATCACCAATGAGATGCTTCTGGCAAACTACCTGAGAAGAAAAACAGATGACAGTGACATGATAGCCTACCTCATTGACAGTCAGATAAATGATTTCAGAACTACACTGTTCAGACAGGCCATGTTTGCCGAGTTTGAAATGCTTATCCACAATCAGGTTGAACAAGGCGGTGCCCTCTCCAGAGAATGGCTCAACAAAACCTACTACGACCTTGTAAAACTCTACCACGGTGATGCCTTTGAGTACGACAGCGACGATTCGCTGATTGAAACAGAGTGGGCCAGAATACCGCACTTCTACTACAATTTCTATGTTTACAAATATTCAACAGGTCTTGCTTCTGCTGCCTCAATAAGCAGCAGAATAATTAATGGAGACACCGGAGTTGTTGAAAAGTACATCAACTTCCTTTCCGCAGGAGGATCGAAGCCGCCTCTGGAACTGTTGAGAGGCACCGGGGTTGATCTTGAAACACCTGCTCCGGTAAAGGATGCCATGAGGAAACTGGACGGTCTTTTATCAGATCTGGAGAAACTGCTTGAAAAGTAAACAGGGGAATCTGACCCGATACCTTGAACTGGCTTTTAATCAGGCCAAAGAGCTGGTTTACATCAAAGACAGTCAACTGCGTTTTCTTACCTGCAACTGGGCTTTTTCAGACTTCTTCGGTCTGGATGCACCTGAAAAGGCTGAAGGTCTGAGTTCTGCAGACCTCATGCCGGCACTGACAGCACAGGAAGACAACCGGACCGACCGCGAGGCCATGGAAAGTACCGTTTCACTTAGAGCCGTGCTGTCTTTTCAGGAAAGTGAGGATAAATCCCGGGTTTTCAGCTGTCTCAAAGTTCCCCTGCTTGAACTGGATTCTTCTATTGGTGTTTTCTGCATCATGCGTGACATCACCCACGAAGAAAGCGAGATGGAGAACTACCGGAACAGAGAGGCAGTCAACTCTGCCATTATCCAGAACGCTCCTGTGGGTATTTCCGTTCGCGATTCCGTTGGGAATCTTCTGTCTTACAACAAAGCCTGGCAGAGAATCTGGAACAACACCAATGAGCATATCAAATCTGACATGGATCGGGTTCGCACTGAGCTTAAACTTGACAGCACCGACTCTTATCTGGCCAACTACAGAGACAAGCTCATGAAGGTTTACCAGTCAGGTGGAGAATTTTTCGTTCCTGAAGTAAAAACCAGCAAAAAAAGAGACGGCCTGGAAGTGTGGGTTTCACAGCATTTTTACGCGATAATGAATCCTGACAATACAGTGCAGAGAGTGGTTGTTCTCACCGTTGACATTACAGACCAGGTCTACAGCCGCAAAGCACTGAAAACTACGCAGCAGAACTACAAGAAACTGTCAGAGACAATTCCTGTGGGTGTTTTCCGGAGTGAAGTAAGGGAAAACGGCCTGATTCTTTCCATGAACCCGGCCTTCAGAAGAATGTTTGGAATCTCAGAGGAAGATTCACGCAATGTGAGAATATCCGATCTTCTGGCCAACACCGACGACGAGACAAATATCATCAATCTTCTGCAGCAGAAAGGCAGAATAGATGATCGCGAAATAATTCTCAAGAAAAACGACGGATCAACTTTCTGGGCTTCATTTACCATGAGCATTCTCACCGAAGCTGCGGTTTCTATCGCCGAGGGAGTAATCACTGATATCACCGGTAGAATGAATGCCTTCAAACAACTTCAAAAGACCATTGACGGCGTTGTTCTGGCCATGAGCAGGCTGGTAGATATGAAAGATCCCTATACGTCAGGCCACCAGAAAAGAGTCGCTGATCTTGCCTGTGCCATAGGCGAAGAACTAGGCATGAAGTCAGATATGATTGACGGTCTTAGAATTGCAGGAATACTGCACGACATAGGTAAAATGGCAGTACCAACTGAAATTCTCACTAAACCGGGAGCAATAACCAGAAGCGAAATGCTTCTGCTGAGAGAACACCCCGAGGACGGGTACGATATACTGAAGTCAATTGACTTTCCATGGCCTGTGGCGGATATCGTTCTGCAGCACCACGAGAGACTGGATGGCAGCGGCTATCCGCTGGGACTCAAGGGACCGGCTATCAAACTGGAAGCCAAGATACTTGCCGTTGCGGATGTAGTGGAAGCCATGGCAACCATGAGACCCTACAGAGCCAGTCTTGGCCTTCACGAAGCCCTGCAGACCATCACCGCCGGCTCCGGTATTTATTTTGACAGACAGGTTGTTGAAGCCTGTATGAGATTGTTCATGGAGAAAAACTATCAGCTATCGGAAGAGAATTCTCTTCCTTTCAACAATTCCTGATCTGATACCTGAGATTCAGCAGACGACGGAGACATAAGCTCCCTTATCCTTCTCTCAACAGTTGGTATATCTACCTGGGTGTCCAGACAGTCTCCAACAGGTCTTGTGTTCTCCACACCGGCTACAGGAACGGGATGAGCATCAAGCATTCCCTGACCGAGATCCCTGGGACAGGCGACGGCTACAACTGCAATAGGTCTGGTCTCTTTTACATGGCGTCTTGCCAGCGTTCCACCTGTTGCTATGGCTATCCTGACGCCTGTTCTGTCTACCAGGTCAAGAAGGTCGCCAATAGGACATCTTCCGCATCTGACACAGTTGTAGGGGTCGTATGTAATTCTCCGCTGACAGTCGTGCCGCTGAAGACAGTGCGGAAGAAGAAGAAGAATTCTTCCAGGCGGCACCCCACCACCCAGCTTCTTCAGTGTCTTTTCTGAACCAAGGGTAATAACCATTTCCTCAGCTGCAAAGCCCTCGCCCCCAAACAGCCCTGCCATCGGCTTAAGTACATGAAAAGAAATTGCAAGAAAAATGTTCTTTCTTGATAACCCCAGAATATTTACCAGAATCATTGATACAAGAAACCAGGTCAGTGAATGGGTGAGCAGAAGAACGATTACGCCGGGAAAAAGAGAAAACACCGTTAATCCCAGGTGATAGTGAAATACACAGTTATCCTTCACCGAGAACGGCTCCCCTCTGTATTCTGTAACCTCTCACATAGTCTTCTGCACTCATTACCCGCTTGCCCTGAGGCTGCACCTCTGTAAGTCTGACAGAACCTTTTCCACAACCGGCAACAAGCGGAGAAGTTTCCAGAATCACTCCCGGAGGACCGGAAAAACTGGAAACTTCTGCCCTGTAGATCTTCAGAACTTTTGAGTGGAACATGGTTCTTGCTCCAGGAACAGGGTTGAACGCAAGAACAGCACGCACGATTTCCTCAGACGATAATGACCAGGAAATCACAGCCTCTTCAGAGGTAACCTTTTCGGCATAGCTTTCCATGCCAGATTGCGGTACAGGCCTGATTTCTCCTGAAGCATAATCTTTGAGAACCCCGGGAAGAGCCTTTGCTGCAAGATCTGCAAGTTTTACCTCCAGCTCTCCGGCAGTTTCTGTACCATCAAGGCTGTAACGAATTGTCTGAAGAATATCCCCGGTGTCCCATCCTTTGTCTGTGACCATAAAGCAGACACCGGTTTCTGTATCACCTTGAAGAACCGTTCTGATCACAGGCGCAGCACCTCTGTGTGCGGGAAGAAGAGATGGATGGATGTTCACCACGCCCAGAGGAGCCATGGATAAAAACCATTCAGGAAGCCATCCTCCGTAAGAGGCACTCACCATAACATCAGGTGAAAACTCTGAAACAGCATCCCTTATCTGTCTGAGTTTTTCAGGCTGAAGCAGAGGGATACCCAGCTGATCCGCGAGAACCGCAACTGGAGGTCTGTTTATTTTTCTTCCCCGCCCGGACGGTCTGTCCGGACGGGAAACAACCAGCCCGACACTGTTTGAATCGTGAAGTACCTTGAGTGCAGGCAGAGCAAACGATGATGTGCCCAGAAAGACTACTTTCAATACACGCTCCGGTCCTCTTTCAATCTCTTTATTTTTCCTCTCAGAAGTTTCTTCTTTATGGGGCTGAGTCTGTCAACAAAGAGGATTCCATCCAGGTGATCAACTTCGTGAAGCACCAGCCTGGCTGCCAGTCCACTCACATCAAGCGTGAACTTGTTACCCAGTGTATCACTGGCTGTTATCTTTACCTGCGAATGCCTCGAAAGCACTTCGTATATACCTGGAATACTGAGGCAACCCTCTTCCCTCTTCTCCATTTCACCGTACGGCTGTATCTCCGGATTGATAAATACCACATGCCCCTTAAGTTCCTCAAGATAGTTTGGCACAGCAATAAACAACCTTACTGATTCGCCGACCTGCGGTGCTGCGAGACCAAGCCCCTCAGCAACTTCAAGAGTATTCTGCATGGCTTTGACCAGAGTATTGATGTAGTGTACATTTTCGGGAAAAACAAGGGGAATGCTCTTCTTCCTTAGAACAGGATCACCGATAATTCTTACAGAACTCATACGGCTTGTCATTGAGCAGAGACTTCCTTCACTATTACGGTAAGGGCAGATTTGTCTACATCGATCTTTACAGAATCGGCAATACGCACTGTAACAACATCACCTTTCAGATTTGTTATTACACCATGGATACCACCGCCGGTAACAACGCTGTCACCCTTCTGCATTGCGTCACGCATTTCCTTCAGCTTCTTACTCTGCTTCTGCTGGGGTCTGATGATCAGGAAATAGAAGATGGCAACCATAGCAACAATAGGGAGAAGCCCCATTATTCCACCGGTACCGAGACAACCTGCAGGATCAACCGCTGGTGCCGCTTCAGCAGCATCCTGTGCAAGCGCTGAAGCTGCAAGAACAATCGGTATTGCAACGAAATTTCTGATTCTCATTTTTACCTTTCCTTCTCGTATGAACCGGCGAGGGCACCGACAGTTCCGGTAACCGCGCCGAGTAGTATTACCATAGTCATCCACGAAACAGGCATAAACCGGTGGGCAACTGCGCCTGACAGCACTTTAGACAGAATCGCTGCCAGCAATAAACCCCCTGCAGAGCCTGCTACACCCATGAATATACCCTCTACCACAAACGGGATTCTTACAAACCATCCAGGAGCTCCCACAGTTTTCATTATGTCAACGGTGAGCGATCTGCGCACAACAGACAGCCTTACGGTGTAAAACACCACCATAGAGATGCTGGAAACAAGAACAATACCCAGCAGAATAACAAGCCGTCTTATTGTTGTAACAGTTTTCAACAGTCCGGGCAGATAGTCCTCACCGTAAACGGCCTCGTCTACGCCTGCAAGGGCTTCTATCTGTCTGGCCAGCTCCGAGAGCCTTCTCTGTGTCATGGCCTCATCTTCAAACACGATCTGAAGCGATGCCGGCAGTCTGAAATCACTACCCATAACATCAAGAAGATCTGACCTCTCCGGAAGCTCCGCCCTGAACAGAGCCTCCGCCTCCTCAGGCGAAACAAAGTAGACTGACTGCACATCGGGGATACTGCTGATATTGTCACCGATAACCCTGCCCTGGGCCTGTGAAAGATCCCTCTGAAGAAACACCTCCATACCAACCGTGTTTTCTTCACGGTTCATCAGCCCCTGAAGATTCCAGGAGATGATCAGAAAGGTGTTAAAAACTATGAACGCCAGGGCAACCATCAGAAGCGTGACAAGACGGGCACCTGGTTTTGAATGAAGGTTCAGTGAAATTTCCCGTAATGAAGACTGAAACAGGCTCATGATTCCTCATCCAGTTCTGTCCACCTGTCTGCTCTGCGGAGAACACCTCTGTCCAGAAAAAGGAATCTGCCTTTTCCCGCAGGAACCTGCCTGGGATCGTGTGTGGCCATTACAACGGTGGTACCTCCTCTGTTGATTTCAAGCAGAAGATCAACAACCTCTCTTGAAACCTCAGGATCAAGGTTTCCGGTGGGTTCGTCTGCCAGAAGTATCACAGGGTGAGCAACCATGGCCCTGGCAATAGCTACTCTCTGCTGCTCGCCACCGCTTAGTTCGTGAGGAAAAGCATTTCTTCTGTGGCTGAGCCCCATCCTGGCAAGCAGGGAGATTACCCTCTTCTGAACGGTCCGGTTGCCTGTTCCTGTAACCTGAAGAGGCAAAGCTACATTGTCGAACACTGTTCTGCTGTCGAGAAGTCTGAAATCCTGAAAGACAATACCAATCTTTCGTCTTAACTGGGGAAGTTCCCTCTTCCGTATTCTGTCTGATCTGAAACCGCTTACTTCCACAAATCCGGAATCCGGACGCTCACCCATCCATATAAGCCTGAGCAGTGTAGTCTTCCCCGCTCCGCTGGGACCTGAAATAACCAGGAATTCACCCTGTCTAATTTCCATCTCCACATTGTCCAGAGCCGGCCATCTGCCGTAACTCAACCTGACAGAGTTCATGGTTACAAGCAAATTCATTCCTCTCTGCTCAGAACGCTGTAGAGTGATTTGCGGTCTTTTCTGGACACATTAGTGTTTTCCGGAACAACCAGAACTTTCAATGTCAGCTCTGTTCCATCTGGAATCACCAGTTCAATCACTGAACCAGCTTCAACCGATGCCGATGCCTTTGCTCTGACACCATTCAGTTTAACTGCTCCTGAACCGATGGCACGGGAGGCAATTGATCTGGTTTTAAGCAGTCCTGACACCTTTAGAAACAGGTCAATTCTCATTACAGATTTATCTCCACTGGAATATCGGACCTGAGCGACTCAATCATGGATGTATAGTAACTCTGCCAGTATACAGACTGGAGCATGGAATTGAGTTCTTCATCTGAAAAGTCGTTCCAGTCCACCGTCTGATCTTCGCACATTCTGAAAACAGCAACAGCCATACCCTGTTCCACAACAACCGGTTGAGACAGTTCACCTGGATTCAGCCCGGAAACAGAATTTCTCATTTCGCCTTCCCATACTCCGGTATTAACAGTTCCAAGGAAGCCGTCTGCATTGCCCGGATCGGGATCAAAACTGTATCTGCGAACTTCTTCTACGAAATCAGCACCTTCATTGACTTCTGCAATGATACTTTCTGCCTGCGCGACAGTTCGATCCAGATCTTCCTGCCGCAGATCGGAAACAATGATTATGTGGCTGGCTCTGACCTGATCTTCATTCTTGTCTGTAAGCTTGATGAGATGAACCCCGAACGGTGTTAGAAACGGACCACCGATCTCGCCTGGCTCAAGAGAGTATGCCATTTTCTCGAATACAGCGGTCATATCACCGCGACCGAACCATCCAAGGTCTCCGCCAGAAGCGGCGGAACCATCCTGTGAGTACTCTGCAGCCGCTGCTGAAAATGTAATCTCTCCTGCTTCTATGCTGGCTCTTACCTGTGAGAGAAAAGTCTCTGCTTCTGAGGTATTCCCAGGTAGAACGGGAAGATAGATCCAGCTGATATTTGCAGGAGCAAGAACCTCCTGAACGACTTCCAGGTTGTCATTGAAATAGCCAACGGGATCAGAAGGCATTGCCTGCATGGCCGTTCCTGCCTTTTCACGAACATAGTTTTCTCCGGCGAGCTTGTCTCCCATCATAGAGGTATAGCTGTCTCGAAGTGAGGAAACTGTTAACCCCGCGGAAGCAAGATAGTTAATAAACTCCTGTTCGGAGCTGAAACCGCTTCTTGCGTCATCCATGGCCTGATCAACAGCATCTTCAATTTCCTGCCTGCCCGGGTATATTCCTTCCCGCCTGGCAGCCTCTACAAGAAGCTTCTCTTCTATGAGCTGCTGCATTGCCAGCTGGTACGAGGGGCTTGACGGATCTATTCCGTAAGCTGCTTCCTCTCCGGTTCCCGTCTCAACAAGGAGGGAAACAACATCAGAATGCAGAACAGGTTCCGACCCGACAACGGCGACAACCCTCTCAAGAGTTATCGGAGCGGCCAAAACAACAACAGCGCACACTACAGCGTTTATCACCTGTTCACCTCCACAGTTAATCTGGTTTCCGCAGCGCGGAGTACACTGTCAACAGCAGCGTCAATTCTTGCGTTATACAGAGCCTCTGCCGCACTTCTGATCACCCTGATGGAATCCGTAAGTTCACGGGTTTCAGAAACCTTGAAAATATGATACCCGAGGTTTGACGGAATAACCTCGCTGAGACCGTCAAGAAGAGCTACTTCCATGGGAAGCCCATGGACAAGCATTTCGCCGCCTGCTATAAACCCCAGATCGCCTCCAATGGCGGCTTTCTGCCCCAGTGATGAGTTCTGGGCGGTAATCTGAAAATTCTGACCCCATCCGAGACGGACATGAAGAGATTCAGCAATTGAGCTGTCCGCTGCAATTATCTGGAAGTAGTGTCTCTCCACAAGGAAAAGCTCAGGGTTCGACTGCATATAGGAGAGTACCTCCTCCGAATCAGGAGCCGCCACAGAACTGATTACATGCTCCAGCATAAGATCGCGGAGGTAAAGCTGCCTGGCTCTCTCCTGTACAAATCTGCTCATAGCCGGGTTTTCAAGACCGGCTTCTTCTGCTGCACATGCTAGCAGCTGATCGTGGACCCACAGGTCAACGGCATCCTCTCCCGCACGTGTTGCAGCAACATCTGAAGCATACAGATGATGGCTGCCAACGGTAGCAGCAATTTCTCTCCCTGCGTCTCCCGGTTCGGAAACAGCTTGATTGTTTTCAGCCGTTCCTGAAAATGAAAGCAGTACAAAAAGAGTGGCTCCTGCAACAACCACTGTGAAAATCCACAGAGGCACCGATTTTCCCATAGAAATCCCCGTTCCTTTATATGTGATTCAACAGTCTGTCGGGCCACACATTGACGGTGTGAGTCCCCCGAAGACTGTCCAGCATTTCAACCAGAAGCACTTCCTGTCTGGCTGAAATCAGCTCGGAAGTTGCAAGTTCGATTGTCTGTTCTTCAGTGAGCTGAGTTGTAAGAGGAGCTTTCTCCAGAAGCTGGATAATGTGATATCCCATAGGCGTTTTTACAACGGAAGAAATTTCTCCGGTGGAAAGCTGACACACAGCCTCCATGAAATCCGGAGAGGCCATACCCCGGGACATCCAGCCAAGATTGCCACCGGAAGGTGCACTTGGTCCCACGGAGAACTGTGTTGCAAGAGAGGCAAAATCTTCACCAGAGTTCAGTCTGGAAAGCACTGAGGAAGCAAGTGTTTCGTCAGGTAGAAGAATGTGCCGGATATTGTACTGCATTGTGTAGGTTTCACCCCAGACATCGAGGTAATTTTCAACCTCAAGCCTTGAGACTTCAACGTTGTCTAGAATATCACTGACGTAAGCTTCAAGAAGTATCTGATTCACCGTCTGTTCGATAACCGCGGCCACATCAGGCCTTGCAGCAATATTGCTTTCCTCCGCCGCCTCGAGAATAAGCTGCTCCCTAACCCACGATTCAAGAATTTCGGCAGCGCCGTCTTCCGAAGTAATACCGAGACGGGCGACTTCTTCAGCACCTCCCACAATCCCGACCAGGTCTTCCCATGAAAGCTCTCTTGAATCCACAGAGGCAAGTACATCGCCTGAGGCGGTTCCACAGAGAGCAGCGAGGGACATCACAAATATCAGCTTTTTCATGTCGATTTCCTTCCGTTTACCTTGTGCTGCCCCAGAGATCAATATCCTCCACAGCAGAGGTATCAACAGTTACAGAGTACCTTGCGTAAAGCTCTTCCATCAAGCTGTCAAACCCGGAAGAAAAAAGCGTGGATGCCGCCATCAACTCGGCCTGTGAATACACATCCTCCAGACTCGCGGTTTCCGGAGGAACAATTTCAACTACCTCAAACCAGCCTGCAAGTTCCCCGTCAAGGTCAACAGGGCCGGTAAAAACGCCGGTATCCGCAGCAAAGATTTCAGGACCCAGAAGCTCTCCAAAAGCCTGTTCAACCTGCGGAGGAGTGGGAACCATCACGCCACTTCTATCAACAACAGTCTGGCAGTCCGGTAGATCGTCGAAACTTGAGACAGATCCGTAACTGGTTGTGGCAGTGCTATCTGTGTAGCCCAAAAGAACACTCCGCCTTTCCGGTACAAGGAAAAGGTCCGTGTTGTCTTCGAACCACTCAATAACCCCGGCACTGTCTGGAATGCTGCTTTCAAGAACCCTTGCTCTTACCACACTCTCGGCTCTGGCAAAATCAAGCGCATTCTCCGGAAGAACGATGCCCTGCTGTTCCGCAAGCTCCGCAAGGCTGTATCTCTGTGCAAGTGATTCTACGTAAAACCACAGGGTAACCTCTGGTGCTGCAAATAGTTCCGGAGGTGAGAACATTGCTATTTCCGCAGAAACCTCTCCTGGAAAATTCGCAGGGTCAGCCATGGACATTACATCCAGAATATCTGCCACTGTAAGTGTATCCCCCTCCAGCAGAACCACAGGTTCCTGTGTTCCGGCTCCCGAGGGTACCAGTCTGTTTTCACTTAAGGTGCAGTTCTCAGTCAGCGACGAAATTCCCCGGGATAACACCACGTGTGGTGTTGCCGAGGCAACAGCGGCAAGAAGCCCCATACCAGGTGCCCTCTCATCTGGAAGCCAGTCTCCCTCTGTGAGATTAAGCAGCCCCACACACCATTCTCCATACATTGGAATTACATGCGCAACACCATGTTCCATGGTCAGCAGAGGAAGGAAAGTATTTGTTATGCGCTGAACAGGACCGCTGAATATTCTGTAGCTTGAACCGTCTTCAAGACTCCAGGGAGCAACCATGGACTGAGCCGAAATATCAAAATTTCCGGAATTCCACTGATCTGCTATTTCATTTGCTCCAGCTGAATCATCAACAAGAACAACCTGCAGAGAAAAACCGGAGTAGCCACATGCGGCAATGGAATCTGTGTATGCACGGGAATCAAACTGCATTCCAATACGGTTGAACACAGAGTCTGCCAGCAAGGAAACTCTGTAAAGATCTTCCCAGCCGTTGGAAACCGACGGATCCTCCTCCCAGGCGGCCAGAAGTGACTTCTTCATCACAATTCTTGTCATCAGTTCCATTCTGCCGCCAGGCTCAAGAACCTCAACCTGCAGATCTGCCGGAAGATTGTTAAAAACAGAAAGATACTCGTCTGTGGTTACAGCAGAACCATTTACAGAACCGAGTTCTCCGCTCTTCCCGCAGGACGATACGAGAAGTATCGTAACTGCTGTAACGGTATAAAGAAGCGTTCGCATAAATTCCACCTCAGTTTGCTCTAAAACCAGTATTAAGGATTCTCAAAGTATCGGGCGAATATACGCAAAACAGTGAGCAACGCGAACATTCTCTCCTCAGGCAGGTCGTCTCTGAAATTTCTGGAAAGCACCGTCCGCCCTGTTTTTTCCGTCTGTACTTTCCAGTGTTCTCCTGCCAGCGCTCTGACTTTCTGCACCCTGGGAGCTGCACCGGGCAGGAACACCAGTCTTGCCATGGAGGAGCTGAGAACAACATCCTCGATACCGGACTTCATTGCCAGGCTGTTCACCCGGGCCCGGTCGGCCACGCCTCTCACCGGCTGAGGTACTGTTCCGAACCTGTCTTTCACATACTCAAGCCACTGTTTCACATCATCCTGCGTCTTTGCCCGCCAGACCCATCTGTACAGGTGAACCCTCTCTGCGGTGTCCGGCATATACTCCTCGGGGATAAATGCCTGTCCGGGAAGCTCAATACGGGCCTGGGGTCTCTGCAGACCGCCCTTCTCCCCTTTCAACATACCCACCTCACGGGCAAGAAGTTCCTCGAACATGGAGTATCCTACAGACTCCACCTGACCACTCTGCCCGGCACCTAGAAACTCTCCTGCACCGCGAAGCTCAAGATCCCGCATGGCAATGTGCCAGCCGCTACCCAGCCTGGTGTACCTCTGGATTGCCTCCAGCCTGTTTCTGCCCTCCGGCTTCAACCTGCCAAGACCGCCAGGGGTAATCATGTAGCAGTACGCTCTGTGGTGGCTTCTGCCCACTCTGCCTCTAAGCTGGTAAAGCTCTGCCAGACCGAAATTCTGCGCGTTGTCTATAAACATTGTGTTCACCCTGGGCAGGTCTATACCTGATTCAATAATGCTGGTGGAAAGAAGCATCTGATACTTTCCAGCCATAAATGAGTGCATCACATCCTCAAGCTGACGGGAATTCATCTGACCGTGTCCAACAATGATATCGATGTCAAGAAAACTTTCAAGCCTGCTCTTTATCTTTTCAATAGTGCTTATGCGGTTGTGAATAAAGAATATCTGACCGTCTCTTTCCAGTTCTCTGGCCACTGCTCTTGCGATTATATCGTGGTTGAAAGTGGTAATTTCCGTTTGAATTGGATACCGGTCCCTGGGGGGAGTTGAAATAATGGAGATCTCCCTGAAACCAGACAAGGCCATATGCAGAGTTCGCGGGATAGGTGTAGCCGTGAGGGTAAGTGTGTCTACCGTTGTTTTCATTTCCCGCAGATACTCTTTCTGTTTTACTCCAAAACGCTGTTCCTCGTCTACGATCAGAAGACCCAGATTGTTGAACCTGACATCCTTCTGCAGCAGACGGTGAGTTCCTACAACTATGGATACATCACCCTGAGACATACCTGTGAGTGTTTTTTTCTGTTCTGCACGGCTCTGAAATCTGCTGAGAACGTCTACCTTTACCGGAAATTCTGCAAGTCTGTCACGAAATGTGTTGTAGTGCTGCTCTGCCAGGACTGTGGTCGGTGCCAGAACAGCAACCTGGACACCGGCTTCTGCAGCCCTGAACGCAGCGCGAAGTGCTACTTCCGTTTTCCCGTAACCCACATCTCCGCAGATGAGTCTTTCCATTGGTGTATCCTTTGAAAAGTCTTTCATCACGGCATTGATAGCGGCAGCCTGGTCCGGTGTTTCCTCGTATGGAAAACTTTTCTCCATAGCTTCAGAGAGTCTGCCTGGCGGAGGAAACGGTGGTCTTTTCCTCACGGCTCTCTCGGCATAAAGAATCGCAAGCCTTCCTGCTATTTCCTGAGCCCTGTTTTTAACCCTTGCAAGCCTTTTAAGCCAGGCGGTTCCACCGATTTTGTCGAGAACAGGATTTCCTCCACCGGGAGTAAGGTACTTCTGCACCTGACCTATCTGTTCCAGAGGAATCATCAGCCGGTCTCCGTCTCTGTAAACAAGCTCAAGACAGTCCACGTCACCGTCGGCCACTGTAAGCCGCTTCAGTCCAAGAAACTGACCGATACCGTAAGCTTCATGAACGATGTAGTTTCCAGGCTGAAGTTCTTCCCACGATGCCAGCGTTTCTCCGCCCCGGAATTTTCTTACCCTTTCCGGACGCCTTCTTGTGCTGAGCAGTCTCCTCTCACACAGAAACGCGATATCAGAACCGCTGTTCCTCATAACAAAACCATCTGAAATGGACAGAACCGGAACTTCCACCGATTTCAGGAGATCTTCCGGAAGAAGTTCCCTGAAGGAATTGGATTCAGCCCCGGTATCACATGCAACTGCGATTCTGAAACCACTGTCCCGCCACTGCCGCATCTGCCGGAACATCTCATCACGGTGTCCCATAAACCCTGTCTGAGGCTCTGTGGGCAGGTAGAAGTCCACACTTTCTGAAGGAACAAGTGTGTGCTCAAGAACACGGCCGCAACCGGCAATACTGGTTTCAATTTCCTTCCATGAGGCATAAGTATCGGTAAATTTAAATGGAAGATCTCCAGGAAAGGCCGCTTTTCTTGCCAGAATCGTTTCTTCGATAACCTGTTTCAGCCTGAGCGGTTCCACAAGAATAAGTGTTCCGATTTCCGCCAGATAATCAAAGATGGTGGAAAAACTGTTGAAAAACAGAGGCAGATGGTGCTCTATTCCCGGGAAATCACTTGCCCCGTACATGTATTCCTCAAGCGGGTGTTCATCGGGTACCCTGTCTGCGGCGGCATTCCATTCCTCGGCAGTAAGAACCAGCTCTCTGGCAGGCAGAATAACCGCGGTGCCCACACGGTTGATGGTTCTCTGGGAGTGCTGATCAAACAGACGAACCGATTCAACTTCATCTCCGAAAAATTCGATTCTGTAGGGATTGTCATTCCCGTAGGTACCGATATCAACAATTCCGCCTCTTCTGGACCACCTCCCCTGCTCAAAAACGGAAGACTCTTTGATATATCCCGCTGACAGCAGCCAGCTTTCAAGACTGTCCGGACTGAGACGCATTCCCCTGTAAACAGAGAGCATCCTGAAAGAATCCACTGGAGGAAGCCTCTTTAACAAAGACCTTGCCGGAACAACAACAAGGGTATCGTGTCTGGCGGAATGCAGTCCTGCCAGGCACTCAATTCTATCTGCGATAACACTCTGATGGGCAGCCTCACCCTGGAAAGGAAGAGTTTCGTAGGCGGGAAAGTACAGAACATCTGTTCCGGTAACTGCCTTTATATCGTCCCTGATAGACTCAGCTGCTGTTACAGTCGGGGCAACTACAATAGTTGGACCGGCAAGTCTGTGGGCAGATACCACTGCAAGGGAAAGGGATGCCCCTCCAAGGCCTCCAACAGTAGTTCTTGGCTTTTCAGCAAGACTGTCGAGTATCGGAGCAAAAATGGAATCCCAGAAAAACTCATCTGTTACAGACCGGGTCACTCCACAGACTCCAGGGAATCAGTTTCAGGTTCGGGCTCCTCCTGCGGTACAGGCAGCACTGTTCCTGTGAGCATGGACCACTGGGCCTCAATTACAGACATCTCTGCAAGAAATCTCTCCAGTTCTTCCCCTTCAAGCGGATCGGCTGGAGGCATTATCTCCGTGGCAGGATTGACGTAAGATCCATTTCTCTTCATCTCAAAGTGCACATGAGGACCTGTCGAAAGACCTGTGCTACCGATGTATCCGATAATTTCACCCTGGTGAACAAAACTTCCCACACTCTGTCCCGATGCAAAATTACTCATGTGACCGTAACCAGTTTCGTAACCGTTAGCGTGCCTGATGCGAACCATATTACCGTAACCACCACTCCAGCCACGCAGTGTAATCACACCATCTCCCACGGCATATATCTCAGTGCCCATGGGTGCCGCATAGTCTATGCCCCTGTGTGCCCGCGTGTATCCAAGAACCGGATGCATCCGGGCATCGGTGTATCCTGAGCTGACTCTTCCAAACGGAACCGGCATTTTCAGGAACATCGTTCTCAGAGAGGCTCCATCACGGTGGTAGTGATCAAGAATAATCTCGGCTGAATCGGAGTCTTCAGGTCGATGAAAGAATGGGAATGCCTCGGCAATCCCACCGTAAGCGAACTGGTACTTGGCTGCAAGTATTCTTCTGAACCCCGTTTCCCCGTCAACAGGATAGCGGTTCTCCTCTATGAGGATCCAGAGTTTGTCGCCTACTTTCACATCGTAGTAGAAATCAATGTCGTAAACGAACAGCCTGTCGGTGAGAGCACGCTGAAGTTCCGAGATGTAGCCCACAGCCCTCGAAGAGTCTCTGCTGTTCACCAGAATTCCTGATTCAGTAAGGTCTTCAGGCAGTGCCGTTTCCCACAGAGCATCCCAGACCGTGGTGGAAATTTCACAGGAAATGGCTCTCTGGCGAACCCACCTTTCCTGGGGCACATACTCCCAGTCGACAGGACTACCGTCTGTGTAGCAGATTCTGTAAAATCCCCTTCTGTTACGCGGATATGCTCTGAGTTCCGAAAGCTGGTCATGGCAGTAGATCGCGCTGAGGGTATCTCCCGCTCTCTGAACAGTCCACCCCAGGCTGTCCATGAGAATACGGCATGTTGAAAGATACTGTCCGCCTGAAATACCAAGATCACGAACTGCTCCGCCGAGAAACCCCTCACCAATGGCTGATGTGTGAACATCTATGGTGTCTGCCAGCACTGCAAGCATTCCCATGCGGCAGCTGTCCAGAGATTCCAGACTTCTATAGAACTTCCAGGGAGACCCGGTATCTTCATCTCCTGAGACTGTGAACATCATAGTTACCCCTACCGCTGCCACAATAAGAGCAACGGCAAGCCAGTTTCTTCTGTATCGAAGCAAATTTCCTCCGTTAAACCGATCAGTTATCGTTTGAATAGAGCCTGTCGCCAAAATCTCCCAGCCCCGGTCTGATGTACCAGCTGGTGTCAAGTTCTCTGTCAACGCACACGGTGATCACCGTAAGATTTTCAAATACCTCCAGCCGGGCAATGCCCTCAGGGGCTGCCACAACAGAGACCAGAACCACTTCCGAGGCTTTCTTCTCGAACAGATACTCCAGAACTGTTGCTGCGGTTCCACCGGTTGCCAGCATCGGATCGAGAACTATAACTTTCTTCCCGGCAACATCGGGCACGGAAGAGTAGTGCCACACCGGTTCTGCTGTGGCTTCATTTCTACTTATACCGATAAAAGCCACCTTGCTGTCAGGCAGCAGATTCTGAAACGCGTCCAGCAATCCGAGACCCGCCCGGAGAATAGGAACAATAACAGGATGGTCAACCAGAACCTCTCCCAGAGTGGTCTCCAGTGGAGTTTCTATCTCTGCAGGAGCAGTAGAAAGGTCTCGAGTTGCCTCAACCGCCAGAAGATATGCCAGTCGGTTTGCGTAAGCCCTGAATCTGGCAGGAGACGCCTCTTTCCTTCTTAACCTCGTAACAAAGTCTCTTGCAACAGGATGCTCGAATTCTATCATTTCCATATGGTTAATGCCCTTTCTGCTGTTCGTTGACAAAATACAGAAAAAAATGTAAACTCGCCAGATGCGCAAACCAAAACCGGAAGGAGCGGACAATGGATACACTCCAGAGTCTGATTGACAGAAATCTTGTTTACCAGATGACAAATGAGGATAAGTTGAACGAACTCCTGGACGCCGGTTCTCTCTCCTTCTATATAGGTTTTGATGCCACAGCAAACAGTCTGCATCTGGGCCATCTTGTTCCGCTGATGATAGCAAGCCACCTTCAGAAAGCCGGGCACAAGCCTCACATCCTTATTGGAGGAGCTACGGCTCTTATCGGCGATCCGTCAGGCAGATCAACTGAACGCACCCTTGAAACCAGAGACACTGTTAGCGGATGGGCTGATTCTCTGAAATCCCAGATGAACCGTTTTCTTGATTTCTCCGGCAATACCGATAACGGAGCCGTTCTTCTTAACAATGCCGACTGGCTTAACAAATTGAACTACATCAGTTTCCTCAGAGATGTGGGCAGACATTTCAGTGTTAACAGAATGCTCACCGCCGAGAGCGTGAAACAGAGGCTGGAAACCGGATTGTCATTCCTTGAATTCAACTACATGCTGCTTCAGTCGTACGACTTCCTGCACCTGTTCAAACAACACAACTGCACTCTTCAGGTGGGTGGAGCTGACCAGTGGGGAAATATAGTTGCCGGAATAGATCTTATCAGAAGAAAAGAGTCCGCGGAAACCTACGGATTTACATGCCCGCTTGTAACCACTTCCACAGGCGAGAAAATGAGCAAATCGCAGCCTGGAGGAGCAATCTGGCTTGACCCGGCACTTACATCACCCTACCAGTACTACCAGTTCTGGATCAATGTAGACGACAGAGATGCCACCTACTTCATGAAACTCTACACATTCCTTCCTGCCAGTGAGATTGCGGAATACGAGAAACTTGAAGGTGCGGATATCAGGAAGACAAAAGAAAAACTGGCTTTTGAAGCCACATCCATCGCACACGGCAGAGAAGAAGCCGAGAAGGCGCAGAGTGCGGCAAAATCTCTTTTTACAGGCACAGGGACACAACGGGATGTACCATCAACCAGCATCCCTCTCGCAAATCTGGGTGAAGGTCTCTCTGCAATTGATCTGTTTACCCGGACAGGCCTGTGCTCAAGCCGCGGTGATGCCAGGAGACTGGGCAAGCAGGGAGGGCTGTACATTCAGGGAGAAAGAGTCACAGTTCCTGAGGAGAAAATCACGGAAGCACTGATTAAAGACAATTCCCTGCTCCTGAGAGCAGGGAAAAAGAGATACCACAGAGTAAACTTCGTGTAGCTTTATGAGCCTGCTTATCGCCTGTACCGCGGGAGAAGAAAGCGGTTGATCTCGCTCCACGGGAAAAACAGCTCTCCGTCAGGTTCCGCTGCTGCGGCTGCATGGGGATAATTGAAGTCATAGTGAAACACAATCCCTCCCCGCCTCATCCCCACATTTTCCAGATCCTCTTCGGTAAATACATACCCGCCACCAGTTTCATTGTGTATCCGGTCCTGGAGCATGCTGTCGCACAGCTGGATCAGCTCGGGCATTGTTTCCGGAAGGAACAGATCATTCGGTGTAACTTCTTCACCGGTTTCCAGATCAAACAGATATCTGAAAACCATGGATGAGGGATAAGCCCCCAGGGTTTCCACTGTAATCTCCAGATCAAGAAACTGAGGATCGCTCCATACTACCCGAAACGATGAACCGACTATCCCTCTGTGGTTGATACTGTAGTTTTCAGAAGTCTCCTCCAGTGTTTCTCCCACTGCATTCTCGTAGTTCAGAATTTCATTTATCCTGCTCGTTCCAGGCAGATCACCCTCAACAACAGGCCAAAGGATTACGGCACCGTCTTCGCCAATAACGGTCTCCATCTGACTGACGGTGGCCAGCGGAGTATCCATTGGAATAACCCCGGTAAGACCGGCCAGAACTATCGGGAAGAAACACATATACCTCTCCTTACAAAGCAAGTTGAACTGCGTGTACAACAGACACTACAACACGCAGGAGAAGTTATTCCCTGCGGAACTGCAGCCGTACTGCATCTAATCCCGTACAAAAGCCTTCACTCTTCCAACAACACCGGACTCAAGCCTGACCTTGATACCGTGAGGATGGTAAGAAGATTTTGTAAGAAGTACCGCAATTATTCCCTCTGTAAGTTCTCCGGTTTTCTGATGGTGCTTCTGGACAACCTGCACCCGCATACCAGTTTTCAGCTCCGATCGCTTCGTTCCATCCACTTCTACACCATTGCCCCAAGCACTTCCAGGGCAGCTTCGTAATCAGGTTCCTGGCCTATTTCCGGGACAAGTTCAGTGTAAACAACCAGATCGGATCCGTCAAGAATAACAACAGCTCTGGTAAGAAGACCGGAGAGAGGTCCTGTGGTAAGAGTTACTCCATAGTTTCTGCCGAATTCCGGAGAACGGAAGCAGGAAAGGGAGACAACATCCTTCAACCCTTCTGTCTCGCAGAATCTGGAATGAGCAAAAGGCAGATCTGCCGAGATACACAGTACAACCGTATTGTTGAGGCTGCCAGCTTCTTTGTTAAATCTGCGAACAGAAGCGGCGCACACGGAAGTATCAAGGCTGGGAAAAATATTCAGCACTTTAACTTTTCCTGCATAATGCTTCAGTTCCTTCATTGACAGGTCGGTTGCAGTAAGGCTGAAGCCGGGTGCTTTCATACCTTCTTCAGGCAGGGCTCCAGCTGTTTCCACCTGATCGCCGTGCAGGGTAACTACCGCCATGTTATCTCCTCTCAGTAGTTCGAAATATCGAGTTGAACAACGGTTTCATCCGCGGTTATTCCGAAAAGCTGCAGGTCTGTGTTTATTACAAAATCCCTAACGTAAACACCTGGATCGATAGTATTAAGCAGTTCACCTGAAGGACTGAAGACAAGCAGGTTTCCAAAGTCGCTTATCCACAAACGGCCCTGCGGATCTACATCCATTCCCGATGGCATTGTAAACAGGTCTTCACTGCCAAATCGGTCCAGAAAACGGCCATCAGAACCAAAACTTAAAACTATATTGTTAAAAGAACCGAAGGCAAAGAATTCTCCGAGATTTCCCGCTGCAACTGTTGTTGAAAGCTCGCTGTCACCTGTGTTTGAACTGATCGCATTTTCAACGATCAGTGTTATCTCCCCGGACGAATCATATCGTACTATGTCATCTTCATTTTTGTACCATGATGCCAGAATGCTTCCATCAGGTGCCGTATCCACATCGTCAAAACCCCAGCCCTCAGGGTGCTGCAGTGTATCCATAAGCTCACCGGACTCACCGGAGTACGCAATAAGCTCACCTCCGTACACAAGATAGACAGTGCCTTTGTTGTCAGCCGACATTGAGGAAAGGTAGTACTCTTCACCAGGAGCAAACGTCCACTGCCGCAGGTATTCTCCGCCGGTGCTGAAAACCTGTATCCGCCCCGTTTCTCTTTCCCCCACATAAATACGGTCATTACCGTCAATTGCAATACACACAGGATCCAGAAAATAACCCGGACCGCTTCCCGCACTACCAAATTCATTGATCACGATCTCCAGTCGATCAGGTAAAGCAGACTCGGATTTCTCTGAAATTGCAGATCCTGTCATGGTGTAAACAAACACGGAAATGCCAACTACCAGCAGAATGCTTACAGCAACCAGAACTGCTGCGGTTCCCCCGCATGACCTGGTCGGAAACACAGTTGCCTGTGCAGGCGACGAAGATGTTTCTTTGTATCCGGGAACCATAATTGAATTACCGCAATACTGGCATTCGACTGACGGAACGCCCTTACGAACCTTCACTGTAGCACCGCATGACGGACATTCCAGCTGCATGGCCATAGACCCTCCAATGGTTAGGAATAGTATAACCCACGCCCCCCCCTTAACCAAGGAAAAGGGATCTGAGCTTCCCTGTCTTTCAGCTGTTACAATCTGTTACTGCTGAATAATATCCTGCCATTGCCCAGGCATCATGGTGGAACTGCCGGAATGGGCCGGTAATAAGGAGGCAGTAAAATGAAAAAACTCGCAGTTGCAGCAGCGGCGATGATTGTTGTCGCCGGATGTGTAAACTCCCCGGAACTGACCGATGCAGACTGGATCAATCAGCTGGTTTCAGAATCAGATTTAAGTGAAACATCGGATCTGGACGGAACCGGTGACCCCGGCGAAAGCTCTAGAGATCCTGGAGAAGTCTGTGTCCCCGAATTCTGGTACCGCCAGCTGGTTAATGAACCAACCAGGCAGATTATCATTGAAAATGACCCTGTTGCAGATGTGTGCACGGTTACTGTTATTCACAATCTCTCTGCAGAGCTGATTATTGACACTGTGTGGGACGGAATATTTGACCCTGGCTCGAAGGCCATCTCTGATACCAGATATGCCAGGTTGATAGTTGAGAAAATTCCAGACGAAACACAGTACGGCGGATGGCGTATAATTTCCGTGACCCCTGCTGAACACATGCTTGCAGAGGGAGAACAGGAAGTTTTCGTAAGCTCCATGACAATATACAAAGACGATCAGGTGATCTGGAGCTGTGCGGATCCGGGGCAGTTCTACAGGGTAGACACTGAGCTTCCTGTACTTGCCGAAGGTGACTTTGTTAGAATGGAGGCCACTGTGGAACACCTCAATCCAGTGTACAGTCCTCCGTTCTTTGTTATTGCACACGGCCCGCTTTCAGGGCACAGCAGACACCTGATGTACGATAATGGACTCTATGGTGACGAAATTGCTGGAGACGGTGTCTTCACCTATCAGTGGTATGTGGAATACACCGGACATCACCAGCGGATAGCAGTTGATGTCATCGATGCAGATACTTTCGCCGATCAGACAGAGCAGGACTACGATTCCGGTGCCTGGGGAATTCACTTCCTGAAGTAATCCCTGTCTCCCCCCCAGTTGGAGCAGACCACTTTTTACGGTGGTCTGCTTCTTCCCGTTGTTCATCCTGTACTTATAAGATTCATCCGGTGAACGAGGTGAAATGTACTTTCCAAAGTGCGGTCGCAAGCAGATAGACGGCAACCTCGGTCAGGTGTTAATGCCGCTGATCTGTATGCTGGTACTGCTTGCACTTCATTTCTGAACAGCGGCAACATTGTAAAGCTCTTCACAGATATTGACAAAGCCACAAAGTGGCTCTTCACCGGAGATAAACCGACAGATAGATAAAATCAGTTTTCCAGATACGTCTTTTTCCCTGTATACCAGGCATCAATAACACTGGCAAGCCAGAGCAAAGCCATGGGAAAAAGGAAGTGCGCCCTGATTATTTTCAAGCTGGAAACAACTACGGTACCCATTGATGAAAGCGTAATTTCTCCGCCCTGAAGTGCTGTGCTTTCCATACCGGTCCAGATGCCCCGAATCAGGGTAAAAACCATGGCAACCACCACCGCAATACTCAAAACAGCAAAGACTGCACCACGCTTCCAGTGATGAAGAACAATCTGCCCTGATCCGGGAAACACCAGGGCAGACCACAAAACTCCGCGTGTTCTGTTTTTCATTCTACAGCTTCAACCGCACGCTGGAGAACAAAGCTGTTGTTATCTTCCCGTAGACCCTCCTGCTGACCCTCCGCTGGTTCCACCGGTTGTTCCTGTACGACCAGTTCCGCCGGTGGTTCCTGTACGGCCACCTGATGAAGATCCATCTCTTCCAGTATTTCCACTGTTGCCCATTGCAGTTACAGAACTTCTGAGAGACGCAATCTCCCCTTCCAGACCGTTGATTTCATCTTCAAAATCGTCGATCCTGGTCTGCAGGCTGTCGATGAGAACAGTCTGAGTCTCTACAAGAACAGCCATCTCTTCCATGAGAGAATCTGATCTTGTTGAAAGAGCTTCAAGGTTTTCATCAAAGCCGTCCACGAATTCCTGAATGTCAAAGTCGGGCATATCGGGCATCTCAAAAGTTCCCGATGCTATCTGTTCCTGAAGATCGTCTATTCTGTCTGCAAGTTCCTCGTTGTTTTCAACAACACCCTGCAGTTCATCGGAGATCTCATCCACCTGACCCTGCACCTGGGAGGCAACCTCTCCGGCTCCAGGCATTTCACATGCTCCGAAAAGCAGCACAAATCCTACAGCAAGTAGAACAATTCTCTTCATTTTAACCTCTTTTCCTTTTTTTTGTTTTCGCTGAACACTTCAGCAGTATAAGCAAATATCTCAGTACCACTTCTTGTGTAGGCGTCTGGTGAAAGGCCTGCTTTCATACATGTGTGAGACAGAAATGCTTCCCTGCTCCATCCCTCTTCCAGCGCTACCTGCGGCAGCAGAGTTCCTGCTCTTGAACCCTGTCTTATGTAAAGGCCGTGTTTTCCCGGCACTACGTCTTCTGCCAGTATCCTTTCCATGGGAGACAGAACTGAAATCTCAATGGTCAAATCATCCACTTCTTCAGGTGAAACAGGAATGAATCTCGGATCGGAGACAGCCGCCTCCCTGGCCATGGCTATCACAGTGGAACCAAGTGTACCTGTACCTGTGAAATGACCTATGCAGCCTCTGAGCCTGCCGTCTGTTTTCAGAGTAACAAAGGCTCCACCAGGCATTCTGCATATGTCATCCTCAGGTAAATCCGGAAGTTGTTCACCGCTGGCAGCAGCCACAACTGCCCTGCGGGCAAGAGATAATAGAACACTCTTTTCGTAGTCTGTCATTTTGTCACCAATCCCGAAAAGTAGCCCACTACCTGAGTGGCACCGGCGCCTGCGTCGAAAGAAGTAGAATAGTCAAGTTCAATCGCCTTTTCTGCACCTCTCAACTCCGCAATAATCAACAAAGTTTGAATAGCCCATCTCCCGCATGCTTCAATGTCATCGGTTATTCTATCCGGAGAAAGGCTGAGGAAAGCTTTTATAACCTCTCTGTCAAGCTTCTCTGCAATGTAGAGCAAGTGAAAATGCGACAAATCACTGGATGCAATCACAAAAGCATCAGGAGCGTACTGCTGCACCAGCTCTGCCGTTTTTCTGCAGTTGGGACGGGTGCCGAGAACCACGGGAACCACCTTCGCTTCCGGCCATCTTACCTGGACGAATGGGATCATAACCTCAAGACTGTGTTCATTGAAAACAACTGTATCCATTTCTGAAGCAAGGCTGTTGGCAACAACTCTGTCAACCGGGCACTTACCAAGAGGAGTTTCCAGAAAGTCTACATCAAACACCGTTTCACCTGTCAGAGGATACCTGTGGCTCGGGGCAATGATCACAACTGTTGAAACATCATCAGGTGCGCTTGAAAATCCATAACCGGCGGTTTTGCCCGAATAAACATACCCGGCATGAGGAACCACCATACCCACAGCATTCTCGACTGGCTGGCATTCATTGTGAAGAAGCCTTTTTACAAGACTTTCAAGCTCTTCTGCACCTGCAGGGTAAAAAGAACCGGCGAAGCCGGATTTCAGTACTCTATCCAAGCATATCCTCCATACCGTAAAGCCCTGAAGGTTTACCTGCAATGAACTCTGCTGCCCGGATTGCACCGTTTACAAAAACCATTCTGTCGGTGGCCGCGTGGCTGATGGTAAGCCGTTCTCCATCACCAAGGAAGTAAAGGTGGTGCTCTCCGGCCACATCACCGCCGCGGACAGAATGAACTCCTGCAGTTCCAGGCTTTCTTTCCCCTGAATCCCTGTTGCGGCCAAACACTACCTGTTCAGGCCAGTTCCCGAGAAGTGACAGTGCCGTTCCGCTGGGGCTGTCTTTCTTGTTTCTGTGGTGAAACTCTACAAGCTCATGGTCGAAACTGTCGCCGAGCATATCTGTGGCAATCCTCATGAGTTCACCCAGAACATAGATTCCAATGCTCATGTTCGATGAGTAAAACACCGGCCTGACTGATGACCACTTATCCAGCAATCTGTTTTCATTAACTCCTGTGCCGGTGGTTCCGGAAACAAGTGCTGCTTCATTGCCAGTGAGCAGGGTGTCCAGATCTCCCCACGCGGAAACCTGCGAAAAATCGATAACAACCTCTACTGAACTGTCCAGCTTGTAGCTGTCGCCTTTGTCAAAAGTCTGAACAATATCGAGTTTTCCTGAAGATCCACCGGTAAAAAGCCTGCCCATTCTGCCGTCGGAACCGAAAATCGCTACCCTTGTCATACAAGTTCCATTGCTTCCAGAACACCTTTAAGAATATGGGTGCTCTCTTCTCTCATGGGCACCAGGGGTTCCCGGGGCATATCACTGGCAATAATACCCATAAGCTGAAGCGCCTTTTTAACAGGCGAAGGGTTTGTTTCTACAAACAGAACCTTGAACAGCGAGTACAGGCTGTCGTGATACTCTCTTGCCTGTTTTACCTTACCACTCAAGCCGAGTTGAATCATGCTGCTCATCTGAAACGGCACAACATTTGATGCCACAGAAACAACGCCATCTCCCCCCATAAAGACCTGGGAAAGACTTAAGTGATCATCGCCGCTCATGTAAGTCATGGATGAAAGCGAGCGAAGCTGAGTTACCCTTTCTATGTTTCCGGCTGCATCCTTTACACCTGCAATATTGGGGTGTTCTCCAAGTCTTGCAATTGTTTCAACAGTCATGTTTGTTCCAGTTCTTCCTGGAACATTGTAGATAATCACCGGCTTCCTGCTGGCATCTGCCACTGCATTGTAATGGGCAAGCTGCCCCTGTGCAGTGGGCTTGTTGTAGTAGGGAGTTATTACCAGAACGGCATCCACTCCTGAGTTGCTCACAGTTTCCGTAAAGCTTACAGTGGAGGCTGTTGCGTTGGTGCCGGTTCCGGCGATTACAGATACTTTTCCGTCGGCAGCTTCAAGAACGGTATGGATCACATCCAGCTTTTCCCTCTCTGAAAGGGTAGCCGGTTCTCCTGTGCATCCGCAGGCCAGAAGACCCTGAACCCCTGAAGAAATCTGGAACTCCACCAGTTTCCTCAGGGATTCGTGATCGACGAGCCCGTTCCTGAAGGGCGTAACAAGTGCGGTTACCGTACCCTTCAAAATCATTGGTTACTCCGTCATCTTTTTAATAAAGGGAGTAATCAGATCCATAGGTATGGGGAACGCTATTGTAGAATTGTTTTCTACAGCGATGTCGGTAAGGGTCTGAAGGTACCTGAGCTGTAGTGCAGACGGATGGTGGTCCAGCACCTCAGCAGCCTCGGCCAGCTTGACAGATGCCTGAAGCTCAGCGTCGGCACGGATGATCTTCGCCCTGCGGTCTCTTTCCGCCTCAGCCTCCTTGGCCATCATCCTCTGCATATCCTCTGGAAGGTCAACATGTTTGACCTCAACAGTGGATACCTTTATTCCCCATGGATCTGTCATTCTGTCAAGAATATCCTGCAGTTTACCGTTTATCTCATCTCTGTTAGCAAGGAGTTCGTCAAGGGTGGCTTCACCGAGCACACTCCTTAACGTAGTTTGAGCAAGCTGATTGGTGGCATACATGTAGTTCGTTACCTCTAGAATAGCCTTTCTGGGATCGATCACACGATAGTATGTAACTGCGTTAACCTTCACGCTCACATTGTCTCTGGTGATTACATCCTGTGGAGGAATGTCCATTGTTATAACTCTGAGATCTACCTTCTTCATAGTATCAATTATGGGAAATACGAAGACAAGCCCGGGACCCTTCAGACCAATCACCTTACCAAGCCTGAACACCACGCCTCGCTGATATTCCTTCAGTACTCTCAAAGAACTCAAAACAAGGAAAAACAGTATTACACCGGGAATGCAGATCGCTGCTGGCATTCTATCTCCTTTCCAGAGGTTCAACAACAAGAATCAAATCGTCAGGATCTACTCCTGTTACCTTTATCTCGGATCCGGACGAGACATCTGCCGAAACATTCATCTTGCTCCACCATTGTTCTCCCCGGACTTCAACAACCAGTCTGTTTCTGAAACCGGCCGTCTTTCTGACTATTCCGGTCTCACCAATCATTGCACTGTCACCAGTTTTGTTGGGACGCTTCTGAGCCCTCAGTCCCAGTACAAGCAGAAACACCGCGATAGCGAGAATTGTTACACCACCGGCCCAGATTGCTGTTACGCTTAAATTAATCATGCTATTCCATCCTCCAGTCATCCGCTGATTCCACACCTTTGATTCTTAACACCAGGGAGTTGGGGTTGGTAGCAGCGGCAAGTGCTGTTTCCTCACTGATACGCCCTTTCTGCAGCAGCTCCAGAAGACACATATCAAAAGTCTGCATTCCGTACTGGCTGCCGCCCTGCTCCATTGTTTCATGGATAAGGTAAGACTTCTCAGGATCGGTTATACAGTTACCTATGGTGGCTGTGTGAACCATAACCTCTGCGGCGAGAACCCTTCCATTTCCGGAAACATCGGGAAGGAGCCTCTGAGAGATAACAGCCTTGAGAAGACCGCCAAGCTGAATACGAATCTGCTTCTGCTGAAATGCCGGGAACATATCGATAATTCTGTTGATCGTTTCCGAAGCGTCTGTGGTATGGAGGGTACTCATAACCAGATGACCGGTTTCCGCACCGCTGAGAGCAATCATTGCAGTCTCAGCGTCACGCATTTCTCCGATAAGTATCACATCGGGGTCCTGACGAAATACCGCGTGAAGCGCGGAAGGCCACGAGTTTGTATCTATACCCACTTCCCTCTGACAGACAGAACACTTTTTGTCTGGATGTATGAACTCGATGGGGTCTTCAATCGTTACAATGTGCACTTCTCTGTTTTCATTTATCTCGTTGATCATAGCGGCAAGCGTTGTAGATTTTCCGCTTCCGGTTGCTCCTGTAACAAGAACAAGCCCTCTCTGTTCGGAGCATATTTCCTTCACGATCCCAGGCAGACCAAGCTGATCCAGTTCTGGAATTTCGAACGGTATTTTTCTCATTACTATGGCTGGGGTTCCACGCTGATAAAAGATATTGACCCTGAACCGGGCTTTTCCGGCAAGACTGTAGGCAAGATCCACCTCAGAACCGGATTTAAGTTGTTCCCTTTGTGCCTCGTTTGTGAGTTCATCTGTTATCTGAACAAGATGCTGAGTTGTAAAGCTCGGAAAGCCCTGTGCGCGCATTATCGCACCGGATCGCCTGACCAGAGGCGGCGTTCCCACTTTGAAGTGTACATCACTTACCTGATCGGTAACAATGGCATCAAGAATGGTATCAATGGCCTTTTTCTGCCCCATACAACCCCCTGCTCATTATATAAGACTCTACACTCTCCGGTACAAGGTAGGAAATACTCCTGCCGGCTTTTACCCTTTTCCTTACATCAGATGAAGAGATCCAGACACCGGGAAAGCTGAAAAGTCTCACTCTTTCCAGAAATTCCGGTTCTACCGATGAAGGATCACTCCCGGGGCGGGTGCCTACAACCACATCTGCCAGTTCAAGAACCCTGTCCGGCTGCTTCCACCCGTGCATTTCCTTCAGGCTGTCCATCCCTATGATGAAGTATGGCCTGGAATCAGGTGATGAAATTCGTTTGAGCATATCTACAGTGTAGGAAGGCTGACCCCTGGATTCCAGATCTGCCACCCCGAAACAACTGTTGTTTTCAACAGCCAGTTCAAGCATCTGAAGTCTGATTTCAAACTCTGTTATCTCTGAAACGGTCTTGTGCGGAGGAATTCTGGAAGGAACAAACAATACTTTTCCCAGGGAATAGCGTTCCAGTGCTTCCTGTGCCAGTATCAGGTGTCCCAGGTGAGGCGGGTCAAAAGTACCACCTAAATAGCCTTTTTTCACTCTAACTCCTGAAGCCCCCTCATGGCCTCCTCTTCCTCGCTGGCTGTAAGTTCACAGGTTTCAAGAGCCCGTGAGTAGTAGGTTTTTGCGGAGTAGCTGTTGTCCATTGACCGGTAGAGATCTCCCATTGCAATAAGAACTGCCCCTCTGCATGAAGTTTCACCATAGCTGTCCAGTGCATCCCGAAGGTACAGAAGTGCCGCATCGGTTTCATGACGGTGAATGTAGAACCTGCCTATAAACAAAGCCCTCATGGCAAGATGATCATTGATCCTTATTGAGAGTTCATCAGCTGAATCCATAAGCGGGGAGCCTGGGTAGGTTTCGATAAAACGGGCGATCTCTTCGCTGGCTCTGATTACCTGGGTCTGATCTCTCCTGTAGTCTCTTCGCTGCATCCACATGGTTTCTGCAAGAGCAAACTGGGCATCATCTGCCCACACTCCTCTGGGGAACTCGTTTACAACTCTGTAGAAATAAAACTCAGCGTCGGCCCAGAGTTTCTGGTTCCTGTCCGCCATACCGCTGCGGTACAGGAACATATCTGTTTCCATGTCTCCCGGATAGCGAAACATGAGTTCCGTGTACAGAAAAGATGCCTGAGCCCATTTATCACTCTGGTAGTACTGGTCTGCAAGCTGAATAATCTGCTCTCTCTCCATACCTTGTGTGGAGGGAAATGAGCCACAGCCAGCCACCACGATCAACACAACGGTTAGCAATCCAAATTTAATCATAGTTTCCTCTTGAATTATGGGGTTCCAAGGTATCGCAGTGAATCTCTTCGTGCAGCAGCATCCATTGATGCCGCAGAACTCAGACCGGGAGAAATCTGGCATGCTCTGTTGTACCACATCAATGCATCAGTGTTGTTCCCGGAACCCTCTGCCATTATTCCCAGCTGCAGAGCTGCCTGAACACGGGCACCGGTAAAACTGGAATTCCAGACTTCCAGAAGCCTTTCCCGTGCCATTCCTGAATCTCCCTGAAAAGCGTCCTGTTCTGCAAGCTGCAAAAGGATATCCATTCTTCTCTGTCTGTTTGACGAGTTCAGCAGCCCCATTCGGTCCAGCTCTGTAAGAACTGCAAGCTCATCCTCCTCGCGGCCGGTGGTGTACTGAAGAAGCCTGGCTCTCGCAAACAGCATGTCTCCTCTAAGGTCAGTTCTGACAAGCGGTATTCTGTCCAGCTCTACAATATGAAGTTCAGCAGCATACCTGAGAATACTGTCCTCGGCCGCAGTGCCTGTTAAAGAATCCGGAATATGTGCAACCGCCGCCAGGTGAACAGAGGCGTACTTCCCTCTGAGGAGCCACTCTTCCTCAAAAACCTGATTCAGGTCCGGTGCAATTTCAATCGCCATCCCGAAAGCGTCGTATGCCTGCAGAGAATCGTTATCTCGAACCATTTCCCAGCCAAGCCTTCTCCACAAATGACCGATAGCCGACGGTTCACAGTCTCCCGGGTTCTTTGAGAGAGTATCAAGAGCTGTTCGGGCACGCTGTCTGTAGTTTCTGTTTCTCTCTGCCTGGCTTGCAAGAACCGCCGTTTCCGCCAGCCTGTACTGCAACTGCCACTGGTAGTGTTCCCCCGTAGCGGCAAGATCTTCGTAAAGAGACATGGCCTGTGCATACCTGCCGGCAGTAAAAAGCACATCAGCCTGTTCACGGAGACCCTCATCAGTACCTCCGGGGCCACATCCGGAAAACAGGACAGCAACTGCAGCGATAACACCGTAAGGAAAACTTCGCACAGATCAGTCCCTGCTTGAATAGAACAGATAAACAAGGGCAGTAACCACACCTGTAACCACAAGG
>QNDR01000014.1 GCA_003646025.1 Candidatus Fermentibacterota bacterium | reverse complement strand
CGTGAACAGCTTCTATCTCTGGCGAGAAAGAACACGGTAAGAGAGTTTGAAACAAGTTTCATCAGGCCGGACGGTACAGTCGTTGACACACTGATCACAGTTTATCCTGTGCTGGATGAAGACCGAGAGCTGAAGTTCCTTGAAGGCAATCTTACGGATATTACAGAGAAAAAACTGGCGGCAAAAGAACTCCACAACCTCCGCAGACATCTCTCAAGAATAATAGACTCCATGCCTTCAGTTCTCATGGGTGTTGATACACAGGGAATGGTTACTCTCTGGAACAAAACTGCAGAGCAGAATACCGGGCTTACAGCTGAAGAGGTGAAGGGAAAATATCTGGCCGAAGTATTTCCACAGATGTCGACTGAAATGGACAAAATATCACTGAGCATCAGAACAGGCGAAGTACTACAGGACAAGAAAAGAGCTATGCTTTCAGAAAACGGAGCCTGCCCTGAGGACATTACTATTTTCCCTCTTATCGGAGAAGACATCAACGGGGCGGTGATCCGTATTGATGATGTAACCAAAGAGTGTGAACTGGAGCAGCAGCTTAATCACAGCAGAAAAATGGACGCTATTGGTCAGCTTGCCGGTGGAATAGCTCACGACTTCAACAATGTTCTTGGTGCAATTATCGGAGCAGCAGAGCTTCTGCAGTCTCCAGACGCCGGTCTTGACTCTGAGGCTTCCGAACTGGTGGATATGATACTTCAGGCAGGAACAAGGGCGGCAGACCTTACAGCCAAACTGCTTGCTTTCGGTCGAAAGGGAAAAATTACCACCTCTGTTGTAGACATTCACGAAATCATCGACAACACTGTATCTATCCTGGCAAGCACTCTCGATAAAATTATCACGATTTCAGTACACAAAGAAGCTGCCGTACATACCATTGTCGGTGACGCATCGGGCCTGCACAACGCACTGATCAACATGGGGATCAACGCAAGTCATGCAATGCCTGACGGAGGTTCTATCACTATTTCCACCGGGAATGTATACCTTGATAACACCTACTGCGAAAACAGTTCTTTTGAGATTGAGCCCGGAGAATACGTGGAAATACAGATGCGGGATACCGGGTGCGGGATTCCCAGAGAAAATATCAGAAAGATCTTTGAACCTTTCTTTACCACCAGTGAACAGGAATCGGGAACCGGGCTGGGGCTGGCAGCAGTGTACGGTACTGTACAGGATCATCAGGGATCAATAAGCGTTTACAGTGAAGAAGGCAGGGGCTCTGTGTTCAAGATACTGCTGCCCTGCTCTTACGAAGAGGCAGATGCCGTTCAGATCAATCCAGATGTGGTAACTGGCTCAGGAAAAATACTTCTGGTTGACGATGAAGAACTTATAAGAACAACGGGAAAACTCATGCTCGAGAAGATGGGCTACACAGTTCTGCTTGCAGAAAACGGAAGATCAGCGGTTGAGCTTTTCAAACAGATTTACAAAGAAATAGATCTTGTTGTGATGGATATGGTAATGCCGGAGATGAACGGCGGTGACGCCTTTGAAGAAATGCGCAGGATTGACCCTGCCTGTAAAGTAATTATCTCCTCCGGTTTTTCGAGGTCAAGAAACATAGATGAGTTGAAAAGCATCGGGCTTTCGGGTTTTATCCAGAAACCTTTCAGAAACTCAAAACTGAGCCAGTTTCTGGCTGAAGTCCTTTCAAGCTGAATTTGCACTGACACAGTTATTTTGTACTCCGGTTGTCGCGAACCTGTGTTCCTGTCACAATACCTTCTTTAACACTGATGATCATGTCCTGTTCATGTACCTGTCGGGAGCCTCTGCGCATCCCTTCAAGAACAGTGCCCACAGGAATCACCAGCTCTCCTGTAAACCAGTCTGCCAAAACCGGTGCGCCATCTTTTATCAGATACATACCCTCTATTTCGACAAGATAGAACCTGCCATCACTGACTTCCCAGGTGCCCCGATACTTCCTCCAGCACGCTGAAGTAACAGCAATAGAGTGTTCGGGAATGTCTACAACGGCAATTCTTCTGTCCTTCGCAGGAATAACAGGAGTGGTCTCCATTGTAGTCATTTCTCCGTTAAGGATCAACTTCTCTCTAACCTGTACGGTCATGCTGCCCCTGTCATTGAAATACTTATGATGGCGACTCCTGCTTTCTGCGAACTTTTACAATCATCTCATCAAGCGCCTGAAGAAATCTGGATCGGTCTTTTTTCGCAAAAGGTTTCGGCCCTCCGGTCACCATTCCCTGTTCCCGCAGATCCGCAAGAAGGTTCCTCAGAGACAAAGCATTGCCTATATTGTCTTCCGTAAAAGGCCGTCCCGTGTTGCCCAGAACCTGTGCCCCTTTTCTTATACATCTGGAGGCGAGGGGAATATCTCCTGTAATAACGATGTCATCCTGGCCGGCATGCTCAACGATCCAGTCATCGGCGACATCAGCACCTTTATCAACAACCACAAGATCGAGCCAGCTTGAAGCGGGAATTCTCATCCACGAGTTGGACACAAGTGTTACTTTAAGCCCATACCTTTTCGCAACTTTAAATACTTCCTGTTTAACAGGGCAGGCATCTGCGTCTACAAAGATATGAAGCAATCTCTAACCCCTCCACTTGATACGAAATGCTAACTTGTGTGTTACAACCCCAAATCCTCAACTCTGTCATGCTGTATTATAGTACGATATTGTTGCTTTTGAAGGATGTAATTCAGGTAAATACCGGTGAAACTGGATGAGAGTTTTAGAAATGGGAAGTATCGCAAACACCGACCAGGGAAAAAACAACAGAGAGAGGCTCGGAAGCAAAGATATGCCAAAGCTCTTCTTGTGGAGCGGTCTGCTTGTATTTCCCCTACTGGTGGTACTGTCATCACTTGTGTTTCCTGCAGTTATGGGAAGACAATCAGATTGGTTTGGTGTCAATCAGATCTCGGGTATAACTTTGTCAGATTTATCACTGGTATTTCTTGTATCCTTAATTTTACTTCTGTCGTGTTTTCTTCTTCTGAGAAGCAAATTATGGCGTATAGCTGGTTTGCTTCTGATATTCTCAGTCATGTTTTTCTTTAAAAGCAATACCCCGAATCAGGATGGGCAAGACCTTTTGTGGAAAATACCAACAGATGTTGACCGTGTTGGTGCTCATGTTGTTCATGATGAAATGCTTGAGCTCTATGTCCACTCAGTGTTCTGGAATTTAGCTAATAAACTGTATGATCTCAGTGTTGCATCTTCCTACCAGATCCTTTCTGTGCTCAGTGGTACTGTTTTCATGCTTCTTCTCTCCCGCTATACCCGGGAAACAATTAACTCCGGCAAGCTTCTCTTCATGCTGCTTGTTTCAAGCGGCGGTTTCATCCAGCTTTTTTTTGGAGATGTTGAGAACTATTCGATCACAGCTGTTCTTGTTATCTGGTATCTCCTTGTTGGAACAAGAGTTGTTAAAAGGGGAACATCATCCTGGATGGCAGCCCTTATTCTTGGACTTGCCATGTGCTTTCACCTTGAAGCCGGTTTTCTTCTTCCATCCCTGGCCTATCTTGCACAGGTAGGCAGTTTAGATAAGAAACAACAAATGCTGCGTGTTGCAAAGACGCTGCTCATTCCCTTAGCAATGGTTTTACTATGTGTGATGATCTTTGACTGGCTTGGTATGCTTCCCCTGGAAAACCTCTGGCTGTACAGTCACGCTACTGCGCATGGAGGTGATCTTGCTTCTGTGATTCCTCCAATGACTGTACCATACTATCTTGAAATGTTTAATCTCCTCATTTTGCTGTTTCCGGCAATTCTTATGCTGCCATTTGTTCTGGTGTTCAAAAAACTCAGCAAGGTTAATATCTTTTTATTAATTGCGACGGGATTTCTTATGTTGCTCCCACTTGCGTGGAAGGCTGCACTCGGAGTGTTGAACGACTGGAATTTATATGCTATGCTCGCCATTCCTGGTTCAATTCTGGTTTGGTCTCTGGCTGTTCGGGACATAGACAGTGACAGGAGCAAGTACATTCTGACAACAGTACTGGTCTTCTCTCTTCTTAACACATTCTCGTGGGTACTTAAAAACCATGCCGGATAAAACTTTCAGAAGGAAAACCGCACGCGCTGTCCAAACAATGCTGCTTCCTGCTGTTACAGTCATTCTTTCTGTTATTGGCTTTCTTTACAGCAGAACATATACACCCGCATGGCCAGGTGATTTTACCGCATATCTTGGTGCCGGATACGCAATTGCAGACGGATACAATCCATACGATGAATCAGAAATAAACAGGTGTCTTTCACTGAACGGCCTTACTGACGCAGAGGCTCTTCCATTTCTTTACTCTCCCGCATTTGCTCTTCCTTTTTCTCTAGGCAAATACCTGGGAGCCGTCTGGGTAAGACGTGCATGGTTCACCATACTGCACCTCTCATTCTGGTACGGACTATTTCTACTATTTGGACGAAAAAAACAACTGAAGAAATCCATCATCCTGATGGTTGTATTTGGATCTATCCTTGTTTTTACAGGGCCTTACAGAGCCACTGCAAAGTGGGGTCAGGTTTCCGCACTGCTGTTCTTATCTATATCTATTGCAATCACCAGAAAGCCGGACAGTGCTGTTTCAGGTGTTTTTCTATCGCTGATTCCTCTGATAAAACCCGCCCTTTCCGCTCCATTACTCGCTCTTCGAAAAAGAGCCTGGCTCTTCCTCGCAGGTTCAATTCTTGTCATCATCACGATATCCGTAGCTTCAACAGGTTTCGAACCGTGGCGGCAATACGCAACTGCTTTAAACAGGGTCAGTTCTCAGTGGGATCTTTCCATCCCCGGAAATAGAAGCCTTTCGGGGAATGTGCATCGGATATTCGGGTTCGCCTTTGAAAACAGTATCCGGGGTTCAGATAATCGTCAGGAAAGAATTCAACGGGCAGGAGTTGTTAGAACTCTGTCTTCCCTTGTTTCGGTAATCCTGATACTGCTGACGGTATCCATTGTTCTGACTGTTATCGGAAAAGCGAATCTTAAACAGTACTGTATGTCTGGGTATTTCATACCTCTGCTCAGCTGGATATCGCCGTTGATCTCCCCGCTTGCCTATGATCATTACGGTCTGTTTCTCCTCCCCCTGCTGATCGCTTCAATCTACACAGAGAAGCCTGTTCTTTACACCACAACCGCAGCAGCTTTTATTGTCTGGGCAATTGTGCCGAACGGGAATACATTTATGCCACATGGCGCTGCTCTGATTATTGTTGAAGCAGTCAGACCTTTGTTTCTCATAATTGCAGCAGTTCTGTATGCCAGAGTAACATCTTCCTTGCAGCACCTGGTAAAATAGTCTTACAGGCTACTTTAATACTGTAAAGCCAAGCACATCAGAATTGCCTGATACCTCGCGCAGGAGATAAATACCGGAAGAAACATTTTCTGTAGACCAGTTGCATACAGCAAAACCGTTCTCATCAGTCTCAAATTCCAATACTTCCACAATTCTTCCCGACAGATCAAAGACAGAAATACTACTCTGCAGTACTGAACACTCAGTACTGATTTGGATTGAGACAATACTGCTTCCGACCACAGGATTTTCGCTGCTTACAGACAATGAAAGGGAAATATATTCCGGCTGGTCTACCTCAGGCCGCGCAGAAAGTTCTTCAACCCATACAGGCGTCCAGTCGATGTCCAGAACAACAGTATATGGAGAAAACATTCCACAGTCGTATAAGTATGGAGAGTACCTGTACAGATGATATTGGGTTATTGTTGCACTGGAGGAAAAAATGATATCATTTCTGTGCAACAACAGCGAAACAACGGTGGACTGTGCCGAAGGTCTTCCAGTGCTTGACTGGATACGATCACAACCCCATCTGCCAGGCACAAAAGAGGGCTGCAGGGAAGGCGATTGCGGGGCCTGCACCGTTGTTGTGGGAAGACCGGGAGCCCACGGGGTAGAGTACTCCGCGGTATGCTCCTGCCTTCTGCCCATGGGAGAAATCAACGGGTGTCACCTTGTCACCATAGAAGGGCTTACAACAGGGGACGAGCTTACCCCGTTCCAGCAGTCCTTTTACTCTGAGGGAGCCTCCCAGTGCGGTTTCTGTACGCCGGGAATGATAATGAGCCTGACAGGAAATCTGCTTGGAACAGAAAGACCCTCCAGCTCAACTGCGATGGAATCCCTTGACGGAAATATCTGCAGGTGCACAGGTTATGTCGCAGTAAAAAGAGCTGTGGACAATGTAATGAACCGGTTTTCGTTGAAATCCGGACAGAGAATAGAATCGCTTATAGAAGATGGACACATTCCGCCTTACTTCAGTACCGTTGAAGAACGGCTGAAACAGCTGCCTTCAGTTACTACCCCCAATACTGATTCTATTGCGGTCGCCGGAGGCACGGACATCTATGTACGCTCAAGTGAAAAGCTTTCCGGCAAAAACCCCGAATTCCTGACGCGAAGAGATGATCTCAAGTTCATTCGAAAAAGCAACGGAACGGTTGAAATAGGCGCGGCGGTAACTTTGAAGCAGCTTCGGGAATCGCAAATGCTTGCAGAAATTCTTCCCGGTTTGAAAGACTTTCTTCTGAAGGTATCATCCACACAGATCAGATCCAGAGCCACCGTTGGCGGAAATATTGTAAATGCCTCTCCCATCGCGGACATGGCTGTGATACTGCTTGCACTTGATGCGGCGGTAGCTGTTTCCGAAAGATCTATTCCCCTTCACAGATTCTATCTGGGCTACAAAAAACTCGATATGAGTTCGGGAGAGATTCTAACAGCGGTATCATTTCCCGTACCGGACAGTGGCTCTGTACTCTCTTCGCTGAAAGTGAGCAAAAGGGAGTTCCTCGACATTGCCAGCGTTAATTCCTCTATGCTCTTCACCGTTGAAAAAGGTGTGCTGGGCAGTGTTCGTTTATCGGCTGGAGGCGTGGCTCCTGTACCCCTGCTCCTTGAAAAAACAGGCGCGTTCCTCAGCGGAAAAACCATTTCCGAAGAGACCATCAACACAGCCTGCGCCATTGCTGTAGACGAAATCGCACCTATCAGTGATATAAGAGGTTCCAGTGAGTACAAAACACAACTGCTGAAAGCACAGATAAGAGCACACATTACAAGAGGCCCGAACAGATGAAACACTTTGACGCAAAGCTTCATGTAAAAGGTAAATCTGTTTTCACTGCAGACATTCCAGTTCCCGAAGGAACACTGTACGCCGCTGTGTTTGTTTCACCGTGTGCGCACGGCAATATACTGGAACTGGACACAGCAAAAGCCCTGGCGTCCCCTGGTGTGGTAAGGGTAGTAACGGCAGAGCAGATTCCAGGCGAGAATGAAATAGGAAACATCGTAATGGACGAGCCTCTCCTGGCGGAGAATACTGTTCATTTCACAGGAGAACCTGTAGCAGTTGTGCTGGCTGAAACCAGGCTTCAGGCCTACAACGCAGTTAAGCTGATCTCCATGACAGTTCAGGAGCTCCATCCGGTAACAGACCCCAGAGAAGCCGCACGGCTGGGGGATTTCATTGTTCCACCAAGAACATTCTCATGTGGAGACACAAAGAAAGCGTTTGATGAATGTTCTTATGTTGTTGAAGGAACAGCTGAATCAGGAGGGCAGGAGCACCTGTACCTGGAAACACAGAGCACTCTGTGCGTGCCACAGGAAGGCGGTGCCCTTCACATTACATCGTCGACACAGAGCCCCTCGTATGTACAAAAAATAGCTGCCAGGGTACTTGGTATTCCCATTCATCTCATACAGGTTGATGTTCTGAGGCTTGGCGGCGCGTTTGGCGGGAAAGAGGATCAGGCTACACCCTGGGCAGTGATGGCGGCTCTGGGCTCTCACCTTACTGGAAGACCTGTTAAGCTTGTTCTGACAAGACACGAAGACCTGGTAAACACCGGGAAACGTCACCCCTACTCCTACGACTACAAAATCGGTCTGGACAGTCAGGGAAAAATTCTTGCCTGGAAGGTAGACTACTATCAGAACAGCGGTGCTGTGTCTGACCTGTCCACCGCCATTCTTGAAAGGTCTCTGTTTCACAGCACAGGCAGCTATTTCATTCCAAACGTTGTTGCGACAGGCTACTGCTGCCGCACAAATCTGGCACCCAACACGGCGTTCCGCGGTTTTGGAGGACCCCAGGCAATGTTTGTAATGGAGGCTGCCATACACAAGGCCGCCATGGAAACAGGTATTCCTGTGGAGACAATACAGAGAATAAATTTGCTGAAACCAGGAAATACATTCCCCTACGGAATGGAGTACACCGCTAATGAAGCAAGAAGCTCATGGAAACTTGCTGAACGCTTTGCGAAAACAGATCAGAAGAGATCAGCAATAATCGAGTTTAACAGCAGCAGCAGGTACATGAAAAAGGGTATTTCAATGATGCCTGTGTGCTTCGGCATATCTTTTACCACAACTTTTCTGAATCAGGCAAGTGCTCTGGTGCATGTGTACACAGACGGAAGCGTTGGGATAAGTACAGGAGCGGTTGAAATGGGTCAGGGAGTGAATTCCAGAATCCGCCAGGTTGTTTCCGAAGTTTTCTCCATACCGGTAGAACAAACAAGAGTGGAATCAACCAACACCTCCAGAACAGCCAACACATCTCCCACCGCAGCCAGTTCCGCCGCAGACATGAACGGTAATGCGGCGTTGGCTGCCTGCAGAGAAATAAAGGGAAGGCTGCTGAAAACAGCAGCGGCAGAGCTCGGCTGCGCACAGGATAAACTGAATCTAAGAAATTCATCTGTATGGAACGGCACAACCAGGACGGATCTTACATGGAATCAGCTTGTAACGAAAGCCTACATGAGCAGAACCGACCTTTCAAGTCATGCCCACTACGCTACACCCGGAATTTACTTTGACAAGACAACGGAAAAAGGAAAACCATTTGCGTATCACGTGGCAGGCACAGCAGTTACGGAAGTTACAGTTGACTGTCTGCTGGGCACATACAGAATAGACAGGGTAAGCATAGTTCACCATGGAGGAAAACAGCTGAACTCTCTTCTAGACAGGGGTCAGGTAGAGGGAGCGCTGCTTCAGGGAATTGGCTGGGTTACAATGGAACAGCTGGACTGGAACACCGAAAACGGCAGACTTCTTGCGGACAGTCTGGCTACATACAAAGTACCGGACATCAACTTTGCACCGGATGTGGATATTGTGTTCGCAGAAGGAGAGGTTCTTCCAGACGGCGTTGGCCTGAAAGGATCGAAAGCCATAGGAGAACCACCATTCATGTACGGAATCGGCGCGTGGTTTGCCATTGCCAGCGCCATGAAAAGCTATAGACCAGACATCTCTTTCGATTATGTGGCTCCTATGACCCCGGAAAGACTTCTTATGACCCTTACTGCCGGAAACAAAAGTTGAGGTACAGGCTTTCCGATGTGTTCAGAGGGCTGGTTATCTACCCGCTGGGTGATACTGTAGCCTCACTGATCCTTCACGAATTCTGTATCTACCGGCTGGCTGGCATGGCGGCAGTTGGTGCTCTTCTTTATTCGCTGGAGATTCCCGCGTGGTTCTCGTATATAAACAGCAGATACAACGGGCTTCAGAGAACCCTCATGGCTATCCTCTACTTCAATCCACTGTGGATCGCGCGGCACCTGCTGTTTATCTACCTGTTCACAGGGCATATTTCAGCTGTTCACTGGTCAATTCTCGTGGTGGCTGTTAAGTCGTTTTCCCTGAATCTTCCTGTGGCATTCGCGGCCAACTACATAATACAGAACAAAATATCCCTGAACTGGCGCTTCTTTGCCAGCGCTGTGTTCTCATCACTAATGGCAGTTTACTACGCACTGAGCCGGGTGATCTTTGCATGAATCCACTTAACTATTTCCTTGAACTGAAAAAAAATGGGAGCCAGGCCGTTCTGTGCATCGTAGCGGAAACCAGGGGAAGCTGCCCGGGAAAAACCGGGTCTAAAATGACGGTTCTACCGAATGACGGATGTACAGGCTCTGTAGGTGGAGGTTCAATGGAGTTCCGCGTGATAACCCTGGCGCGGAAGATGATGGAACAGCACGAAAACAAACCCCGAATTGTTTCTTTTGAACACTCCGCAGATGCTGCCCCGGAGGAACGATCGGGATTGATCTGTGCCGGCAATCAGAAGATCGTTCTTGTTCCGTACGTTCCTCCCGACATTCAGACAGAAAACAAAAAAAACATTTTTGTTGATGAAACTGGTATGCGGTTTTCTGAAGAACCGCCAGAGGAAACTGGTCTTTCTGTTTCCGCAGACTCATGGCTTTACACGGAGAAATTGAGTGATCCTCCAACAGTTTACATATTTGGTGGCGGGCACTGCAGCCTTGCCCTTACCCCTGTATTGAACTCACTTAACCTGCGGGTGGTCGTTATTGACAACAGGGAACATGTGTGGACCATGGCTGAGAACATATGGGCCTGGAAAAAAACTGTTTGCGATTACAAAGATGTCTCCAGTCTGGTCAATGACAATGGAGAAGCTCTTGTTGTTATTATGACAGCTTCTCACACCGGGGATGCCACAGTGCTCAGTCAGATGCTTCCCAAAAAACTGAAATACCTGGGCATGATGGCCAGCAAGACAACGGGAAAATTCGTTATGGACAAGATGCGATCACTGGGATTTTCCAAAAGTGACCTTGATAAAGTACACACGCCTGTAGGCATACCCATAGGCAGTCAGACACCTGCGGAAATCGCCATCAGCATAGCTGCGGAGATAGTTAAAGTTCTGAACGCAGACTGAACCTGATGATGCTAAAGGATGTTGGACAGAACTATTATCAGAACAATCAGCACAGCAATAAATATCAGAAAGCCCTTCGAATTCCTCTTTTCAGGCGCAACCTCGTCAGAACCGGATTTGTCCCTGATAACACTGAGAACAATCAGCCCCAGAATGGACAGGAGCCCGAGAAGACAGAATGCCGGGTGTATGGCTTTCGCTTTCGTATAAAAATAAAATGCCACGAGAAGCAGAGCAGCCCCGGTGACAAGCACCGGTGTTGATTCAATCATTGCTCCGTAAGCCTGAACAATTATTCCCGGTATCCCGATTGCCAGACTGATGTTGTTGTATTTCTTAATCATGAATCCCCCCCTGCTTATACCTTTTTTCCATGCAGATACGGCAATACCCCTGGATCAGGCACCTGTCATGGGGATGCCCATTCTTTTGGCGAAGAGGAAAAGCAGATTTCTGAAACCGTCTCGCCAGAGATTGAGTTTTGCTTTGCCCACTCTGCTTGAATAGCTGAAAGGTACTCCCCTTTCCGCACACTTTATGTCTGTTTTGCTCCAGACTTCTATCTTCAACTCTTCTGAAAAAGGCATTCCATCACTGGTAATCTTTACCTTATCCAGTATCTCCCTGCGGAATATCCACATGCCGGACTGGCTGTCCATAATTTTCTTCCAGAACAGAAGCATTGTAAATGCAGTAAGAACAAGGTTACCACTGAAACGCATGATATTGTTCATGGTCCCTGAGTGATCGTCGGGAATACGCCTTGCCGATATAAAGTCCAGTTTGTTTTCCAGAAGATCTTCCACAAGCTCGGGGATTCTCTGCACCGGGTATGTACCGTCCGCATCAGCTGTACACACAATATCCGTGTCTACTACGGCAAAGCCGGCCCTGTATGCGCTGCCGTAGCCGATAACAGGCTGCTGTATCACCACTGCTCCATTTTCTTCAGCCACTGAAGCTGTTCGGTCTGTACAGCAGTTTGCCACAACAAACACCCTGTCAACCTCTTGGGGAACAGCTTTCAAAACAGCCGGAATTCCCTGTTCTTCATTGTGAGCCGGAATAACCAGACCAACCGTGTACTTACCAACCATTACCCCTCCAGTTTGATTGCCGGAAACTAAGAGCGGAACTTGAGAGAAGTCAAGAGCCTTTTCTTCCTGACAGATACGCGAATACTCTTCTGATTATCCTGAAAAACGTATCTCTGTGAAACAGAAGCCTGGTTGTTCTGAAAATCTGACCGGGTCTGAGATAGAATCTTAGAAACGCTTTTCTCTGAAGCCGCTTGAGCCTATCTGCCGAAAGAGGAAAAGGAGGAGCGGGGCATGCGGTGTTGTGAAATGCCTCCCATCCTGTACTGACCATGTCACTGTTTTCAAGAAAGCTGTCTCCATCAGGAGAACCAGGTATGGGAAGGAAACACGCAAACTGGGCCCATTCCACACCGGAGGTGCGCGAAAATCTGATGGTTTCCCGTATCTCTTTCTCTGTCTCACCTGGAATACCAAGAATAAAGTAGGCGGCAACAGGAAGACCCTGGGAGTGTATCAGATCGATGCTGCTTTTAATAGAGGACGTAGTGGTAGCTTTTTTTATTTTCTTCAAAATTCTGTCCGAACCCGATTCAATTCCACAGTGCACAACGTACCAGCCGGCTTCCCGCATAAGAGAGAGCAGCTCATCATCAAGAGCATCCAGCCTGACCCCGTTGGGAGTGGAAAACAGAACAGGAAGTTTCCTGCTTATTGCGATTCTGCAGAACTCTTTTGCGTACGCTCTGTCAAAAGTAAAGTTGTCGTCTTCTATGTGTATCTCTGCAACTCCGTACTCTGAAACCAGCAGATCAATCTCTTTCCACACCTGATCAAGCGGCCTGTGACGGATTCTGCGACCGGTTACTCTGAATCCTGCGCAGAATGTGCATCGGTAGGGACAGCCTCTGGTGGTAAGTATAGGAGCATACGGCAGCTTTTTAAGAACTACTCCGTTGGGAAGACCTCTGTATTTCGAAGGAGGAGCAAGGTGCCATGCAGGCAGCGGGAGAACAGACAGGTCTTCAATCTGCCTGGGGATTACAGTCGCAGGGTCAGAACCTGAGTATACAACCCCCTGGGGTGCTTCTTCAGGAAACAGTATTGCTTCAAGCACAGACTCTTCAGCCTCTCCGAGAAACACCGCGTCCATCTGTGGAAAATCAAGAAAAGCTTCTGCTCCCACACAGGAAGCATGTGGTCCTCCCAGCCAGATTTTTGTTCCCGGAAGAGCCTCCCTGAGAGCGACCATAACCGGCTTCATGATAAACACATCAGAAGTAAAAGCGGAGATCATCAGCACATCAGGGCGCGAATCAACTACATATTCAACCAGTTCTTTCCCGGATTTTCCAATAAGAGCAAAATCCAGCAGAACCACATGGTGACCTGCTTTCTCCAGTACCGCACCGAGGTAAAGAAGACCTATTGGAGGAACGAGGTTGGTTCCCTCTCCCCCGGGCCTGGGCGGGTAAAACAGTGTTACTCTCATGGATTCATGGGCTCCACCCTGTAGATCTCCACAGTGTTTGTGCCGTTCTTCCACCTTGGTTCTCGAAGCATTCTGAGTTCCGACCCTGGTGGCACGAGAGCCTCTGTTATCGCGACATTGCCCTGCGCCAGCATGAACGATGAAACAACCAGAGTGTAGGAAACTCCCTGCTCCAGCAGCGGCTGCTCTCCCAGAATACTTCTTGCAGGCACAGTCGAATCGGCAACGCCGCACTCTGAAGATTCGAAGTACGCTCTGTCAATTCCAGAAACAAGCATCGTATCTCCCAGAGAAATACCGTACTGTGCCGCCTGTTTGTAATCCAGAAGCGGACCGACCACAGACAGTGATGTGTCCGGCTGGTAGTCGTAATGCTGCGATCTGTTGGCCACAGCCGTGGCAATAACAAAAACAGAGCTGATCACAACAGCGGTTTCCTTCGGATAGTACCTGAACAGCATTACAACCGCCCCCGGAATAATCACCGCATACGCTGGCATCACATACCTGAAAAGGTTAAGAGCGGAGTCCGGAGAAACAAGAACTATCAGAACATGGAACATGACCAGTAACACGGGAAAAACTGCAAATACAGTGTGAAGCCTGCTTAGAACAAGTCTTTCACGGATAAAGTACGCAGCAACTACAACTGCAACGAAGCCAAGGAAAGCAATCCGGTCCGGTGGCGAAAACAGTGCCGGGAACAGAAGAATAAACACAAAAGGCAGCAGACGTCTGTCTTTATCTCGTCCCTTTCCCCTGATCATTCCCGCCAGAGCGGCAGTTACAACCAGCCAGCGGAAATCCCCCGCAAGAACATGGGAGCCGAACAACCTCAATCTGTTTGCAAACCAGTGGGGTTCAAGCTGCGACCCAGTACCGACATAAGTAGGGAAAAAAAAGTATCCATTTACCGCGAAATTGATGAGCCCTGTAACAACTATCACCAGTAACGGAGACGCAAACAGAACAAGACGAACAGGTTTTTTGAATCCGGTTTGGAAAAGCTCGGCAATAAAATATGACGCGGGAAGAAAAATAGCCTGTTCCCTGAAAATAACTGCTACAACAGAAATAACCGTTGCCGTTACGTATTTCTTCCCTGCATAGAAGTACAGAGACCACACCACAGCGGCGACAACCGCGCTCTCCGGCATGGGTCTCATGGCCTGCGTGACAAAAAGAGGGCTTACAAAAAGGGCAAGAGCCGAAAACCAGCCGGCCATCTCACACGACAGCAACCTGCCCAGCCTGTACATCCCCCAGATACTCATGAATGTTGCGATGGCAGGAAGAAGTCGTGCCACCCACATGGTTTCACCAAGCAAACCTGAGATAACCGCCCACATCCAGAAGAACAAAGTTGGATGCCCCATGGCCTGTTCTCCCCGGCCGGTTCCTGCGGCAAATGGACTAAATCCATTTGCTCTGATCCATCTAGTAGTACTGTACCCATAACCAAGAGAATCCCCAAACAGAGGAACTGAAAGGGAAAAGATGTACAGCACTGTCACCAGAACAAGAGCGGTAACAATAAATTTTGTTTCAGCTTTCACAGTGCTCCTCTCAGCCTCTGTACTTCCATGAGGCCGCAAAAAGCCCGTCAATTCCCGCCTTCGGCGGGAACACAGACAAAAAACCCTCACCGGTAACAAGAGCCTCGGGTGCAGGGAAAGGAATCCTCTCGAATGCAAGGTTTCTCTCTTCAAAAAACTGTACTATCCCGGAGTTCTCAGCCGGTTCAATACTGCATGTTGAATAAACCAGAACCCCGCCTGGTTTTACAGACTTTGCGGAATCTACAAGCATTTTTCTCTGTATCTGAACCAGTTCTTCCTCCATTGCAACTGACCAGTTCCACCTGGCATCGAACCTCCGACGGTAAACTCCAGTGTTTGTGCATGGTGCATCGACTATAACCTTGTCGAACTTCATTGAGAAAGAAAGGCTGGAACAGTCCGCAGCAACGGGAAAACAATCCTCCCACCTCATTCTGTCTCTGTTCGCAATCCACCTTCTCATTCTCTTTCTCTTCCTGTCAACAGAAATCACAAAGCCGGTACCACTGAGGTGAGCCGTCTTCCCGCCAGGTGCAGCTCCAATCTCAAGAACTGTAACACCAGGCAGTTCAGCCATTCCCTGCCCTACAATGGCAGCAGACTCATCCTGTATGTAAAAGTTATCGGGAGGTTGAAAAGCTCCGTGTCTTCCCATAACACGGTAACGCTCCAGGAACTCTCCCTTTTCCGTACCTGCAGGAATGTCACCAAAAGCATATCCCCCAAGGGGAGGAGGCTGATTGTTCCATTCCAGAAGCCGTTGTGCCACCGATCCTCCATATCGCTTCATCCACCTGTTCACCAGCTCTTCCGGGTGTGAATACATTATGTGAAGGGGAAGTTTTTCTTCTGTGTGAACGGCAATTTTCCGAAGAACAGCATTCACCAGACCTCTGGTCTTTCTGCTGGAGTGCGCTTCCACTGTGGCCGATACCGCGGCATGCGCAGGTGTTCCCAGAACAAGCAGCTGAACTGCACCGATCCTGAGACTGCACAGAACATCGGGATCGAGGGTGTACAGTGACTTCCTTACATACCTGTCCAGAGCGTGGTCAATCCGCTTTCTCCATACCACAGCCTCTCTGTACATCCTTGTAGCAAATGCCATGTCTTCGGAAGAAAGGGGGAGTCTTTCAGAACCCCCCCTTAACAAAATACATGCTTGAACCCGTGAAGCGGCTCCCCGGCTGTTATAGAACGTTCTCTACCCTTTCCATATCAGGGAAATACTTCTTCAAACTCTTCTCTACTCCGAACTGCAGTGTCAGTGTAGCGAATGCGCATCCGTTGCATGACCCCTGAAGTCTGACCTGAACAGTTTTTCCCTGAAGAGCCACAAACTCTATGTCTCCTCCATCAGCCTGAAGCATCGGGCGTACTTCCTCCAGCCTGGCTTTAACATTTTCTTCGTTGAACTCGAGAGTCTCACTCATTAAGTCTTCCTTTCACCTGCACTAACCGACCTGAACCTGGGCGAGGACAAGTGCAACGACGGTCATCAGCTTTATAAGAATGTTAAGTGACGGACCGCTTGTATCCTTGAAAGGATCACCAACAGTATCACCCATCACCGCAGCATCATGGCTGGGAGAACCCTTTCCACCCATGTGTCCTGATTCTATGTACTTCTTGGCGTTGTCCCATGCTCCACCGCTGTTGGACATGAATATTGCAAGGAGAACTCCGGTTACAATAGATCCGGCCAGGAGACCTCCCAGTGTTTCAGCACCGTTATCTCCAAAACCAAAATACACGGCCACCGGTACAACAAGGGCCATAACTCCCGGAAGAATCATCTCATGAAGAGCCCCGGTAGTTGCGATGTGAACACACTTCTCTGTTTCCGGATCAGCTGTTCCTTCCATAAGACCCTTGATGCTCTTGAATTGTCTTCTAACTTCTTCAACCATTTTCATGGCGGTTTTACCGACGGCTCTCAATGTGATTGAAGCAAACACGAAAGGCAGAAGCCCACCCAGGAACAACCCGACAACCACATTGGGGTTAAGAATGTTTATTCCCTCACTGAAAAGCCCGGTAACCTGCGCGTAAGCAGAAAACAGGGCGAGAGAAGTCAGCGCAGCTGAGCCGATTGCAAACCCCTTACCCATGGCTGCCGTTGTGTTGCCAAGTGCATCAAGTTTGTCTGTTCTGGTTCTTACTTCTTCAGAAAGCCCGGCCATCTCGGCGATACCGCCTGCATTATCGGCAACTGGCCCGTAAGCATCCACAGACATGGTCATGCCAACATTCATGAGCATTCCAAGAGCAGCCAGGGCTATCCCGTAAAGACCAGCGTAGTTGTAGCTTACAAGAATTGCCGCGGAGATGAACAGGATAGGTCCTATGGTGGATTCCATACCAACGGCAATACCTTCGATAATGGTAGTAGCTGGTCCTGTTTTTGTTGCCTCAGCAATCAGCCTGACAGGTTTGCTGCTGGTGTAGTATTCCGTGATAAGGCCGATGGCGGTACCTGCTACAACACCTGCCGTAATGGCCCAGAAGACTCCCATTGAAATATGGAGAAGGTTAACCATCCAGAAAGCGCCAAGAATAGCAAGCCCGGCACTGATGAAAGTTGCATTCCTGAGAACAGTGTGGGGTGAACCTTTTCCGAAAATCTTCACAAATACAGCGCCTACAAGACTGGCCAGGGTTCCAAGTGCTGCAAGAACCAGCGGAAGTGCGATAAGTGAGGTTTTTCCTACATGCATGACATCGGAAGCACTGCCTGTAAACAGCCCTGACACAACATCGGTATTCATACTGAAAGCAAGAACAATAGCGGCGATTATACAGCCCACAAAGGACTCAAACAGGTCAGCTCCCATACCGGCTACATCTCCGACATTGTCTCCCACATTATCTGCGATAACAGCGGGGTTACGCGGATCATCTTCAGGAATACCTGCCTCGATTTTTCCCACCAGGTCAGCTCCCACATCGGCACTCTTGGTAAATATGCCGCCACCTACTCTGGCAAAAAGGGCAATACTGCTTGCACCCATGCCGAAACCGGCAATGCTGTTCAAATCAACAGTTTCCATACCCAGAAAATTCTGCAGAAAAACCCGTACAGTTTCCACCTCGTGAAACATCAGGTAGAAGAGGGAAACTCCCAGAAGCCCCAGAGCTGCCACGGCGAAGCCCATTACACTTCCGCTGGAGAATGCGACGGAAAGAGCACTGGAAATATCGCTTCTCGCAGCGTGTGTTGTTCTCACATTACCAACTGTAGCAGCACCCATTCCGGCAACTCCGGCGATCATGCTGAACAGTGCTCCTGTAATAAATGCGATAGATGTAGCTCTGTTCACTCCAAAAAACAGAAGAACTGCCACAACCAGAATAAACACAAGCAGTATTCTGTACTGGGTTTTGAGGTAGGTCATTGCACCTGAATGTATCATAGATGCGAGTTTTTTCATCTTGTCTGTTCCCTGGGGTTTTTTCTTCACAGACACAAAAACCAGCCAGGCAACAATTCCTGTGAAAACAGCAACAATTGGCGGGAAATAGTTAAATAAGAGTTTTAGATTCAAAACAGCCTCCATACAACAAACCTTTTGATTTTCCTGACACACTTGAAAGTAACAGCTTTTATGGTCCAATCCACCTATCGGGTCAACCCCGCCAGAGCCTGCCTGGCAGGAGCATAATCCGGATCTCTGAAAACAGCCTTCTCCCAGTAGAAAACCGCCGACTCCGTATCCCCTCTTCTGATGCTTATAACGCCCAGGTTAAAAAGCGCATCCACACCGTTCAAATCAACATCATCCTCACGGCTGAAGGCAATATCAACAGCCTCAAGCAAAAGGACTTCCGCCCCTGCCGAATCACCCTGCCGGAAGTGAGCAACTCCATCATGAAAAGCCATATTGACCCCTCCCGCTTCAACGGTTCCAGCTGTCGCCCAGGCTATAAACAGACCTGCCGCAACCCCGGCTGATCCGAGCAGAAGGCTCCTTCCAGTATTCTTTAGAACTCTGGGCACGAGGAATATAACCATGAAAGGAACAATCGGTAACCTGAATCTGGCGGTAACAAAAAAAGGCAGTACTCCTGCAGCAAGAACAGATGCCCACAGCAGACTGTTTTTCTCCCGAAAATTCAGCTTTCCAGCCAGCAGAGCGCCCGGTATCAGCAGCCAGATAAGAAGGCCGGAAACAGGAACACGGGGTGTGCCTGCCAGGACTTTCAGCACAGGCGAATACCTGGCCATGTAGTAAATATCGTAGTTGCTTGGAACAGCCACCGGGGAGATCAAATAAAGCAGCTTCCTCGCTGTAAGCTGTAGAAATCTGAGGGGATCATCTGCAACAAAGCGCACTGTTCTGACCACCCACCAGGATGACACCTCTGAAGGCGGAACTGGTTCTTCAAACGGTGCATTACTTGCGGCCCACACATTGTCCGGGTACGAAAAAGAGTCAGCGGAAACTGTCTCTTCCCCAGGGGCAAAAGCTGTAAATCCATCGGCATCCGGACCGTTTCCTATGTACAGGTTGATTCCGCCCTGACTGGAGATCACAGTACCCCAGTCTCCATGCACACCGTTAATCATCCATACAAGAGCCACCGGAACAAAAAACAGCCAGCTCCATTTCCAGATTTTCCGGTAAAGAATCAGTGCCACTGGTAACAGCAGAACTGCTCCGGGACGGGTGATGGCGGCCAGTCCCAGAAACACCCAGCCACGGTAATCGGGCCTGTCTCTGTCAAGCAGATAAAACGAGCAGAGCAGCAGAAAGGTGTACATCGGAGTAATAAGCAGAGTCGTGGTGTAAAACAGGTTAACGCCATACAGCATCCACACGGATGCGGACACCAGAGAAGCTTTCCTGCCGGCCCGATCAAAAACAATCCTGTGTATAAGATGAACCGAAAGAATTCCAAAAAGCAGACTGAGCAGGGTTCCGGAAACTATTGAATCCCCAAAAATAGAATACACAAGTCCAAGAACCGCCGGGTAAAGAGGAGCCCTGAAATACGGGGAAAACACAAACACATCTCCTCTGGCGATATCCTGAGCCCAGGCATTGTGCCAGGCCGCGTCGACAACGGGATAGTGACCCAGTGGAGATTGATAAACGGGAACAGCAGCCGCAAACCACAGAACAGTAAACATCAGGATAACTGCTGCACTGTCTTTTACCGGCATCAACTCATCTTCTCAACAATGAGCGTTGTAGAGTACCCGTCGAGCAGGGGTACTATCACAACATCTCCATGGTTCTGTCTGACAACACCCGCACCGACAACCTGATCTTCACTGTAGTCACCGCCTTTTACAAGAACATCCGGCAGTATCTCTGTGATCAGCTCCAGCGGTGTATCCTGTGAAAAAGGCACCACACAGTCCACAGACCGAAGACCCGACAAAACAGCCACGCGGCTTTCCAGGGGCTGGACAGGCCTGGCAGTTCCTTTCAGCCTTTTTACAGAATCGTCAGTGTTTACCCCCACAAAAAGAAAGTCACCCTGCATACGCGCTTTTTCAAGAATTTCAAGATGCCCCGGATGAAAAATATCAAAACAGCCGTTGGTGAACACTATCCGTTTCCCCTGTTTTCGCAGGCTGTCCGCAAGGCCGGCGGCTTCCGTTGCGGAAACAACCGGAGCCCTCAGGATGTAATTACTCAAACCTGCCTGCCTCTCCTGTGATATCTTCGGGGCTTACAGCATAAACTCCTGGTTCTCTGCAAACCGCAGCAGCGGCAAGATTTGCCAGAACAGCTGCATCTGCAGCCTCAATTCCACAGCTTCCGGCAAGCCCCATGACTGCAATTACAGAGTCGCCTGCGCCAGACACATCAAAGACGCTTCTGGTAACTGCCTTCAGATGCCGGGGCTCCCTGCCGTCACCCTGCACCAGAACGGAACCATTTGAACCCAGGGTGATAAGAACAGCCCCTGCATAGAGGCGACTGCGTATTTTCTCGGCGGCATCAATGGCCTTATCGATGTCATCAATGTTCATCCCCAGGGCAAAGCCAGCCTCATGCCTGTTGGGCTTGAACAGACTGCAGCGGGAATAGCTCCAGAAATTCCTTACTTTCGGGTCTACAGCCAGATACAGTTTTCTTTCCAGGGAACTCTTCACAATGTACTCAACCAGTGCCGGCGTAAGAACTCCCTTGTCGTAATCCTCTACAACAACGGCACTCACCGTATCCATTATCCGGTCTATCCCCGACTTCAGCTCATTCTCAACCGCAGGTGAAAGCAGGTGGGTCTTTTCCCTGTCAATCCTTAAAAGCTGCTGGTTTCTTCCCATCACCCTTGTTTTCACTGTGGTTGGTCTTCCTGTGTCTGAAACCACAGCGTCAATATTCACGCCAGCTTCAGAAAGAAGCTCTCTGATAACCTCTCCATCACTGTCCCGGCCGGTTACTCCAGCCATTACCGGTTCCCCCCCAAGGGAAAGGACATTCAGCGCAACATTTGCAGCTCCTCCCGGGATTCTGTTTTCGCAGTCGTCGCCAAGTGTTACCACAGGCACCGGAGCTTCCGGAGAAATTCTGGAAACCTTTCCAGTAAGGTAGTGATCCAGAACAAGATCACCAACCACCAGAATTCTTCTCCCTTGAAATTTCCGAAGAAGTCTTTTCGTATCCTTTTCAGGTATCAATATTACCTCCAAACCTTGACCGGAGCAGGTCATGGTACAATGCTACCGGTGAAACACAACCACGGAGATAAAATAATGACTAAAACGAGACCACGCATCAACGTGAAACCTGAAGACACTGATGGAACCTACAGCAATATGGTTCTGGTGGCCTTTTCAAGGGCAGAATTTGTTCTTGATTTCGCCAGAATTATGCCAGGCGCCTCTGCTGCCAGCCTGAAATCAAGGGTGATTATGTCTCCCCATGCGGCAAAAGCATTTGCAGAACAGCTGTCCAAACAGGTGGAAGCATACGAAAAAAAGAACGGCGCACTTGCAGAATCAAAAGAACACAGCGCAATAGGATTCAACTCTCCCGGCAATGAAGACTGAAATCACAAGCACCGAACGGGTAAGCAGAATGATTCTCGCTCTGCTGGTGGGTACGCTGATATGGGGTGCAGCCATCGACAGTGAGATTTTTTTCGTGGAAGTAAGGCTGCCTCTGTACCTGGATATTGAAGAAGACTTTACAGTCTCCGATGTTGGTGAAGACTCGGTTACCGTGAGGCTGGCAGGATCAGGTCTGGATATGCTTAAGTACCAGATCGGATCACCGCTGACTCTTGTCAGAAGAACCGTTCAGACTGGGGGATATTCTTCCTTCCCAGCTGACGGAATTATTGAAATGAGTGTTTCCGATATTCATCCACAGGGACCTGTTACTGTATCAAGAGTAGTACCCGATCTGGTTTCATTCACGATAGACACCGTGATCAGCCGTGAACTTCCAGTATCGGTACTGTCCACCGATGCCGTGCCCGGAAGATTTCGATTGCTGTCTGTGGAACCTGTTTCCATAACCGTCACCGGTCCGTCATCTCTGGTTCTGCACATGGACAGTGTTGTAACGGAGCCTGTTGATATCAGTTCGGGGCACGCAACGGCATCACTTGCCTCCATCGATGATATGGTTGCATACTCGGAGGGTTCGGTTGATATTCAGGCTTTCGTACCTGAGGTACCTGTGGTCGGTGCTGTGGCTGGTCAGGCTGGATATTGACAGAGAGAGACAGAGGGTCGTAAATTAGTGTGGACAATCGTGAGGGATTCGAAACACTAATTACAAACTGCTTCGGAGGGAATTAAATGGGTTCAAAGGTTCTTGTGAGAGTGCTGATTGTACTCCTTGCTGTCTTACTAATTTTCAGAATTAACCAGCGGGTTGAAATGTACAGAATTCCTCGCGAGGCCTGCAGAACGCAGATGTACGAGCTTTCCAGGGCAAATATTGACCACATGTACATGAACGAGGGTTCCCCTGCGCCCACTCTCGATTCACTGCTTGCCTATGGCGGTTTTGCCGATACAATGGCTGTGTGTCCATCGCTGAGAGCTGCGGGTTTCCCCGATTCAATGTACCACTACGATGCAAAACTTGCACTGGGAACACAGTTCGCCATATCGTGCCCGAACCACGACAGACACGGTGGTGTTGTAGGTGGTCTTATTGAACAGGATTTTCCTGACTCCCTTTTCATGGAAGCGGACTGGATGGAAACTTTTTCCAGAATTCCCTTTCCACAGTACGCTGAAAACAAGAGAATGGAAGTGTCAAGATCCGCCCTTATCAGGGTAAGTGAAGAGGAAGCCTCCTATCTTGCAGGCAGGTATCCTTCTGTTTTGAAACCTACCGAAGTTGAAAACCTTGAGATAAATGTTTTTGAACTGTCAGACCCTCTTGGCGGCGAATACATCTTTGAAATTCAGGAAGACACACTGCTTACGTTCTGGGAACACCCTGAAGCCAGGGGACGGGCCAGAGGCGACTCTATCAATGTACAAACATGGAAATTTATTGCCTATACAACATCCGATCCGGAGACATCCAGGGTTGAAGTAAAATTTCAGCAGCCCCTCCAGTTCCCCAGCAGGGCGGACGGGGCTGTTGCCGGAGACAACGATAACATCGCAGTTGTCCGTATGTGGGAGCTTACTGAACTGGGTTATGTAAAAACCGAACTCAGAGAAGTTGACCTGGTAAATCCACCCAGATGGGAAATGCTGACAGAGCGTATCGCCGACTCTGAAGTGGAGTAACCGGTTCACATATAATCTGATACCCCGGAGGAGGAACTACTGGCCTCTTCCGGGGTATGTTCTTGTATATTCCCAGTCTCATTACCCGGCATTTGCATGCAACACCAGATAGATGGAGGCCAACAGGTATGAAGTCCTTTGAAGAAGTTGAAAACCTTGCTTCGGAAAGCACAAATCAATACAAACTGGCTCTGGCCATGGCAAAGAGGGTTCGAGCGCTGAGAGACGGTGCCCCCTGTCTGGTTCCAGAAATAGAAAATCCACAGCAGAATGCAGTGAAAGCTGCTATGGCTGAATTCGCCCGCGGGCTGATTTCCTACAGTACACCTGAAACCCAGCACATCGATCAAGGAGTAAACAAACAATGAGAAAATTTATTATTCCTTTTGTTTTTGTTCTATCGCTGATTACTGCCGGCTGCGGCTCGGCTCCTCTTGGCGCAGAGGACGCAGCCAGAGTAGGCGACAAGATTATCACAATGGAAGACCTCGATTTTGAAATACAGAGAATTCCTCCATACCAGCGTACTTCCTTTGAAACCCTTCGCGGAAAAAGAGCTCTTCTTGACCATATAATCGAGAGAGAGCTTCTTCTGTTTGCTGCCAGGGATGAGGGTCTTGAGGAAGACTCCACCGTTCTCGCCATCATTGCGGATGCCGAAAAACAGGTTGAGGATGTACGGGTACGGGCAATGGGACAGGTGTATTATCAGAAGATGATTGTGGAAGCTATTGAAATTCCCGATTCTCTTGTTTCAGACTACTACGAGAGCAACATCCAGCAGTACCACAACAACCCGGCTGCTCTGGTCTCGCATATTCTAGTAAGCACAGACGAAAAACTTGCAGAAGTACAGGCTCTGCTGGAAGACGGAACACCTTTTGATTCCGTTGCGGTTCAACTCAGTGAACACTCGGCAACAGCTTCCCAGGGTGGAAGCATAGGCTGGGTGGAGCAGGATCAGGATATTCCTTTCATCGGTGAGGATCAGGAACTTCTTTCCCTTCTTCTCAGCGCGGAACCGGGAACCATCCTGCCTCCGTACGAGACCAACCTGGGAACCCATGTCTTTACAGTCATCGAGCAGAGACCGGAATCTTACGATTCCATTGACGAAGTAAGAGAATCTATCGAGGACATGTTGAGACCTGCCCTTGTAAACGACTATTTCAGAAATGATTTCATGCCCGGTCTGAAAGAGACCTATGGGGTCATAGTAAATACCCCTCCTGCTGACGGTGTTTATGCAGTTATCAACGATACACCTGTAACCGAGGAAGACATACTGGCAGAACTGGAAGCAATTCCACCCTACCAGAGAGCAAGCTACGAAACTCCGGAAGGTAAACAACTGATTCTCGACAGCATGATTGAGAGAGAGCTTATAAGACTTGCTTCTGTCGAGGCAGGTCTGGATCAGGACAGTTCGGTGATTGCCCAGGTTGAACAGGCTGAAAAACAGGTGGAAGAAACCCGACAGGGCGCACTTATTCAGGAATACTATCAGCGTTACATTGTGGAAACCGCTGTAGTTTCAGAAGAAGACATTGCCGCCTACTACGAAGAACATACCGGGGATATCTATCACCAGTACGCTCAGATACAGGTTTCAGCAATTGTAACTGACACTGAGGATGAAATGGATGTTGCTGTTGCTGCCCTTGATGATGGCATGAGTTTTGCAGATGCAGCTTCCCAGTTCTCGACACATCAGCCCAGTGCGGCCCTCGGTGGAGACTTTGGCTGGGTTCCGGTAAATGCGCCGATACCTTACATAGAAGTAGAGCTCGAATTTATGGATGATATGTTCGCAGCAGAACCGGGAACAGAATTCGGGCCGGTCCGCACGAATCTTGGATTGACCCTTTTCCTCGTTACCGACAAAGTCGAGGACGGGGTTAAACCTCTGGATGAAGTCCGTGAATCCATTGAAGCATCTCTGAGACCGGGAATTGTCAACGATTACCTCTACGATACGGTGTTCCCCAGCCTCAGAGAGAAGTATACAGTTGAAATAAACGAAGATGCCTTCCTGCCTGAAGAATCCATAGGCGCAGACAGTCTTATGACGCTGGCTCAGGAATCAATGGGAACTGATCCTGAAACGGCTGTGGTTTACTTCAAGCTTTTCCTTGAAAGGTATCCGGAGAACGAACGATGCGATCAGGCGCAGTTCCTTATCGGATTCACCTTCAGTGAACAGATCAAGGATTACGATGCTGCAAGAGAGGCCTTCGGTGTTCTTGTAGCAGATTACCCGCAGTCCGAACTCGCAGATGATGCACAGTGGATGATAGACAACATGGAGATACCCATCGAGGAATTTATCCCCATGGACGTTCCGGTAGAGGAAGAAACCACAACAGAGTAGAAGCTGTGTTTTTTAAAGGGGTCCCGTCCGGGGCCCCTTTCCTGTTGCAATTCCGTGCACTTGAAATGATATTCCTTTGTCGTGCCGAACCTTATCAACTGCTCCGGTATGTCTGGCACACTGCGAAGCTGGCGGTAACTATGCAATGGTTAACCATCGGCGTATGGTGTGGTACAGATCTGAATTAGTAGACAACACCAGGGGGTATTCCATTTGAAATTGAGATATTTATTTGCTGCAACCCTTGCAATTCTTGCCGCTGCAGGCTGCCGGCCGGACATTAACGAGAATTCAACCGCTTCAGAAAAGGCCGCTCTTGCAGATCAGCTTCTACAGGACGGCGACGCGGAACAGGCTCTTACCCTTATTGATTCAGCTCTGGATTCCGAACCTTCCAGCCCGGATGCTCCAGCGTGGAGTATCACAAGAGGTGAAAGCCTGCTCCTTCTGGGCAGAAGAGATGAGGCACTGGCTGTTGCTTCCAGGTATACGTCTTCTACTGACCCGGTGGTTAAATCCCGAGCTCTCTTCCTCAAGGCCCGTGTTGAGGCCGGTTCCTCACCATCATCTGCGCTGAACACTCTTGCAGCAGTCGATCTGGAAGATCTCGACAGCTACAGAGCCGGGTCGGCGGCAGAACTGTGCAGAGAACAGCTGAACCATATCCAGACTAGTGCTCTGGCAGACTACAGAAGCAGAGGCTGGCTGGAACTCTATGTACTGCTTGAGCTTGAAGAACGGCATGCCACAACCGGTGACTATGCCAGGGCTGCGCTGTACGGAGATGAAATAGACAGACTGTACCCGGGAGCCCACAATTTGTGGGGCAGACCGGACTACGGCCAGCCGGATACAGCCGGTGATGCCTGGATAGCAATGCTTCTGCCCCTTACAGGAGAAGGGTCTGTTTATGGCAGACAGGTTTCACAGGGTGCGCATCTGGCTTTTGACAGATTCGCCGAGATGCATTCAGATGCTCCTCAGCTGGTTGATTTTGACACCAGAGGAGATCCTGAAAGACTTATGGAGCTCATGCAGGGACTGGCAGACAACCCCTCCTGTATTGCCATTCTGGGACCGCTGACAAGCTCATCCACAATGAACGCTGCATCCATTGCTGAAAGAGCTGGTATTCCCCTGCTGTCCCCCACTGCGACTTCAGGCAGTGTAGATAATATTGGAAGCCCCGTTTTCAGACTGGTTGTAAGTACTGGAAACCAGGCAGCGGCTGTGGCGGAATACGCAGTGAGGCATGAAGGACTGTCCAGGTTTGCGGTTATCTACCCCTACACATCCCAGGCCACAGGAGAAGCAGAACAGTTCAAATCAGTGGTTGAGAGATTGGGAGGAACAGTTGTTTCATCCCAGGGATATCAACCTGGAGACACAGACTTCAGAACCCAGATCACTGCGGTAAAGGCTTACTCTCCGCAGGCTGTTTTCCTTCCGGTATCGGCGTGGGATGCCGTTCAGATTGCGCCTCAATTAAGGTTTTACCGCGTAGAAGTTCCACTTTTCGGCACCTCCGGGTGGGACGACGATCTGCTTCTGAGACATGGCGGTGAATATGTCGAAGGCGCTGTTTTTACAGTTGCTTTTGGCCTGAACTCCCTCTACCCGGAAACTGCCAGGTTCGTGTATGGCTACAACCGAACATACGGACAGGAACCCACGGCCATAGCCGCACAGGGGTACGACGCCGCTGGCATGCTGCTGGACGCCTGGGCACAGGCTTCAACCCCTACCAGAAGCAGAATCGCAAGAAAACTGTCTTCAATGGGACCTTGGTACGGAGCCTCCGGCAGATGCATTCTGGGAAGCGATACGGAAACAAGAGTTTCGTGGCCCATGATGACAGTAGTTGACGGGGAGATTATCGGGATTGACTGACAAAAAAGCTTACTGGGGCATCGATATCGGCGGCACCTATGCAAAGATCGGCTGCATAGTTGACGGTGTTTTCAGAATGGTGCAAACACTCCCCACAGGTGAGAGCTGTAAACCAGAAACACTTCTGAGCAGCATTTCAGATATTGTTATGGAATACGATGCGGTACCTGCCGCGCTGGGTCTGGGCACTGCAGGACTCGTGGACAGGTCTTCTGGAGGAACAATCAGATTCAGTCCGAATCTACCCCTGTGGAACAATGTTCAGGCAGGAAGCATACTTGAAAACACAGTCGGAATCCCAGTTGTTCTGGACAACGACTGCAATGCATTTGCTGTGGGAGCAATCAGCTCCGGGTTGATTCCTTCACAGGGGCTCTGGCTGCTGGTAACTCTTGGAACGGGTATAGGTGGAACAATAATCAACCAGGGAGCTGTTCAATACGGTACCGGATATTCAGGTGAGTTCGGCCATATGACCGTAAAAGAGGGCGGTATTCCCTGTCCATGCGGATCAAACGGATGCTGGGAAAGATATGCCGGAAGAAAAGCTCTTGAGTGGTATTACTCAACTGTAACTGGGAAAAGATTGTCACCACTGGAGATATCACTGTCTGCTTCAAATGGCGATCTTCAGGCAAAAGAAGCTTTCAGAGAGTACGGCAGGTGGGTAGGGCTGGGGCTTGCCAACCTGGCAAAATGCTTTTCCCCCATGGGCTTTTTCCTGGCAGGAGGGTTGTCTGCGACGACTGACCACTTTAAAAAAGCTGCGCTTCAGGAATACACAAGCCGGTGCCGTCACCCCTGGAAAGTAACAGTTCTTGAAGACTCGCCGAATGCAGGAGCTTTTGGTGCGGCTTCCATGGCGGTACTGCAATGCTGACCATCTTCTTCATTCTACTCGTGGGTCAGCAGAGCACCGCAGATACTGATCCTATGGATTCTATGGCCTACGGTGCGGATTCCCTTGTTTTCAACATAACAGACGAAAACCTCAAATTGATTGGTTCCGCATCTCTTGAACACAAACAGATGAGCATTGATGCAGATACAATAAGGTACTCCTCTCTGGATGAAACGGTCCGTGCAGAAGGAAATGTAGAGCTTCGGGACGGCAGAGACAGCGCTACTGAGTCTGCTCTTATCTATCACATTCCAACAGCCACAGCGAGAACATTCTCAACAACTTCATTCTATGAAGATGCACAGTACAGCAGCGAAACAGTAACCATGCTGAGCAGAAATGAATTCAATCTGACCAATGTTATTTTTACCTCGTGCGAAAAGGATACTTTTGACTACTATTTCTGGGCAGAAGTAATGAAAGTTTACCCGGATGACAAAGCTGTAGCAAAACCGATTGTTCTCTACGTCCAGGACACGCCTGTATTCTGGCTTCCGTATGCAGTGTTCCCTATCAGAAGAGGCCGATCATCGGGGTTCACCATTCCCACCATCGGTTCCTCTTCCCGCGACGGAAGATACATAAGAAAAATGGGCTATTACTTTGGTTTCTCAGATTATCTGGATCTTCTTGTCAGCTCGGATCTCATGGAAAAAACAAGGTTTCAGATTACAATGACCGAACGGCACAGTCTCAGGTATGTACTGAACGGCAGAAACCGCGTGCAGTGGCGAAGACAGTTTGAAAACAGTCGGGACAGATGGCTTGTAGAATCATCTCACACGCAGGAGCTTCCAGACGGAACCATGGTTCGGCTTACCGGCAACTTTGTAAGTGACCGATCTTACCTCTCAGAAACCCAGCAGAATCCCCAGGACAGAATGGAAGGTCAACTGAGATCATGGCTCTCTCTTTCCAGGAGTATAGCCGGAGGAAGTGCCCAGGCAAACATCGAATACACGCAGTATCTCAACGCTCTTCCAGATACCATAGATCATGAAATACTGTCAGAGCTCACCGCTCCGGATGTCAAGTACAGCCGACCGTCTTCACCACTGTTCGGTACTCCTTCAGACCCTGCTGACCAGCGAATCTGGCACAGTCTGTACTGGAATGTGAGCTCCCACTACCTTACGGAAAAAACCAATTGGGAGGATTCCTCGCTGTACAATGCAGGTGTAAAACTCTCTTCCGGTGTGAGCGGTTCAAACCGTATAGGCGGTATTCTGGCGGTATCACCCTGGATAAAAGTAACAGGCACCATGTACGACAGGGACCTTCAGGGAAACAGACTGCCGGGCTGGGTTCACAACTCCGCCGGTGTATCTGTTTCAACAGACATCTACGGTATGTTCTCAACCGGAATCGCCGGATATTCTGTTTTTCGCCACACCGTGTCTCCCAGCATCTCCACAAGCTGGGCACCTGACAGGTACTACAGCACAGACGGAAACCTGCACAACGGTGATGACGCTGATTCAATCTACTACAGATTCAGCGACTTTTCTCTGCCCTCCTCCGGAACCATTGTTTCTTTCTCTTTGTTAAATGTGCTGGAGGGCAAAAGGCTGCAGAGGGGAACAATAAACAGAAACACTCTGGCGGAACTCTCACTCAGCTCCAGCTGGAGCCCGGACAGGGAAACTGAGGAATTCTCTCCGATCAGTGCCAGTCTGAATCTTACACCTGCCAGCTGGATTTCATCCAGAACAGATGCATCTTACAACGGTTACACAGGAAAACTTGCTGATCTTTCGTTTACAACATCCGTTCAACTTACCGGAAATGACCCCACAATGCAGCCCGATTCCGGTTTTGTACTGATCCCTCTATCCTGGCGGCTGAACCTTTCACACAGCTGGAATCCCTCCCTTCAGGGCGAGGAACAGGGGCTCAACAAGCTCAGATTGTCCGCAAATATCGATCTCACAACCAGGTGGTCGTTGAACTACAGAGCGTACTACGACATGACTGAAAGCGATTTTATAAGCCAGGACTACTCAATTATGCGAGATCTGGACAGCTGGGAAGCGATATTTACCAGGCATGTTTCCGACATTGATACAGGGTTCTATTTCCGTATCAACATCAAAGCGTTCCCCGATATCAAGGTTGAACAGCACACCAGCAGTTTCTAAACTCCTGCACTAAGCCCTTGACAACGGCTTTTCAGTGCTCTAATGTAAACGTGTCACTGTGTTTTTGTGTCGCTAAACAATTAGGAAAGGGGTTTGGGGTTGAACAAGAAAGAACTTGTCGGATATGTTGCAGAAAAGGCGGATCTTACCAAGAAAGATGCTGCCGCTGCAGTTGATGCCTTCATCGAAGGCGTAAGCAGTGTAATTGAAAAGGGAGAAAAGATTTCTCTCATCGGTTTTGGAACTTTCGGAGTGAAAGAAAGAGCAGCTCGTGAAGGGGTTGTTCCAAAGACCAAGGAAAAGAGACTGTACCCGGCAAAGAAGGTCCCGTTCTTTAAGGCTGGCAAAGCACTGAAGGACAAGGCACTCTAAACTGAATTCGGTTTGTCTGAGGGAAGGGTCGTAGGGCTCTTCCCTCTTTGTATATTAGAGCTATGAAATGGTCAGCAGTAATAACGACTTACAACAGCGAGCAGGTTATAGGCAGGGCGCTGGAATCACTGCAGGCCCTTGCTTCCAGCGAAAAACCGGTTGATATAGTAGTTGTAGACAATGCCTCTTCCGACGATACAGTCAGTGTAATAAAGTCATGCGGCATTGCCGTTACAACAGTTCTTAACAGCCGTAACCTGGGGCTTTCAAAAGCCAACAACCTTGGTGCTGCCGCTGCAGAAGGAGACAGTCTGCTGTTTATGAATCCTGATGTGGAGGTTCTTCCAGGTGCTGTTACCGCAATGCACAGACTGCAGGAGACGCATCCGGATGCAGCAATCATCGGGCCGGCCATGACAGATGAAAACGGTGTGAGGCAGTCCACGGCAAGAACCTGGCCGGGACTGTCTGTGATAGCCGCCAGAAGAACAGTTCTTGGGAAAAGCCCGTGGGGCAGACAGATTTCATCAGATCATCTGAATCGTTTTCACAACACATCAGGCCCATCCACACCTCACTGGCTTGTAGGCGCAGCAATGTGGCTCACACCAGCCGGACGGGAAAGGGTTGGTCTTATGTCCGAGAAATACTTTCTGTACTTTGAAGACGTTGAATGGTGCTGGAGAGCCTGGCACAAACACATGGAGGTCTGGTATGAACCTGAGGCGGAAGTCCGCCATGTGTGCAGACGGGAAAGTGCTTCAGGAGGCAGAACCCTGAAGTATCACCTGTGCAGTATGCTGCGTTTCACAGCAACACACCCTTCCGTACTGCTGGGTAGAGGACCAGGGAGAACCTGATGAAAAAAGCAAATCTTCAATGGCTGCTTCCAGTAACTGATGTTGCACTGATTACTGTGATTTTCATGGGCGGGTTCTGGTTAAGACACTCTCTTCTCGCAGGGATCATGGGCTCTGATTTCAGACTGTCTGTGTACCATTACTTTATGACAGGTGTTGTTCTTGGATCTGTGCAGATTGCCTTCATGGCCGTATTCGGAGTCTACAAGAGGGAATTCGGGCTTGGAATGATTGAGGAGATCGCAGGTATTATCCGGGGGGCATTGATGGCAGTGCTTTTCACCTTTGCAACGACCTTCATTACCAGACAACTGTTTTTCTCCAGGTTCGTTCTTTTCTTTTCTTTCCCTGCATCTGCTCTTCTCCTGAGTGTCTGGCACTCTGTATTCAGAAATTTCAGCAGCAGAACAGGTTCCCCCGTAAGAGTTCTTGTCCTGGGGGTTTCTCCGAGCGCTAAACAGCTGGGTGAATACCTTGAAAAAAGAGCACAGATCAACTACACAGTGGTAAACTATCTTGACCCTGAAACAGACGCGGAAGCTATCGCGGAAACCATCAAAGAACAAAACATCTGCGAACTCGTCATCGCAAATCAGGCATTGCCTTCTGAAAAAATGTCCTCTGTTATTCTTACGTGTGAAAAACTCGGGGTTCACTACAAGATTGCAGCAGATATCTTTGCTCTTGTAAGTCTTACGGCAAGGGTGGCACACATGGGTGGTACAACACTGATTGAGTCTGTCCCGGCTCCGCTTTCCGGCTGGGGACTTTTATTAAAGCGAACTGTGGACATAATTCTTGCCTGTGTATTCATCATTCTGCTTTCCCCTGTTTTTTTGCTTTCTGCAGTAGCTGTTTTTATTGATTCAGGTTTTCCCATACTGTACAGACAGATCAGGCTGGGCAGACAGAATACACCTTTCAGAATGCTGAAGTTCCGTTCCATGTATGTGGGAGCTCACAGCCAGAAAGCGGCACTCTCCGGGAAAAACGAATCAGAGGGTCCACTGTTCAAGATCAGAAACGATCCCAGAATTACCAGAACTGGTAAGTTCCTTCGAAGATGGTCAATTGATGAATTGCCTCAGCTTTTCAATGTCATCACCGGGCAGATGAGCCTTGTCGGACCACGTCCTCCCCTGCCGGAGGAAGTGGAGGAATACAGCAGAAGAGATTTCAAAAGGCTGCACACCATTCCTGGAGTAACAGGTGTATGGCAGATTTCCGGCAGAAGCAGCCTGGGGTTCGACGAAATGGTTAAGCTTGATCTGTACTATGTTGATAACTGGTCAATCTGGATGGACCTTGCCATTCTT
>QNDR01000013.1 GCA_003646025.1 Candidatus Fermentibacterota bacterium | reverse complement strand
CAGACAACCATTGCCGTGGAAGCGGTAAGCCCCGAGTTCGGCTATTCTTCATCGGTCGCCACAGTGATAACATGCCGGAAGGCAGCCAGTCTGTTCGGTGGGACACAGACAACTTCCCTTCAGGTCTCACATGTACAGGCTTGAATGTGCAGAAGGAAGTATAGCAGGAAAATGCATATAAGAGCTTTTGAGGCCGGGGACGAGAGCAGCGTTATTCAGTTGTGGACGGATTGTGGTCTGGTGGTTCCGTGAAATGACCCGCGGAAAGACATCTACCGGAAAATCAAAGTTCAAAGGGAGATGTTTCTTGTTGCCACAGTTGATGAAACAGTTGCTGGTTCTGTGATGGCCGGTTATGAGGGGCACAGAGGCTGGGTTAACTACCTGGCAGTTCACCTGGATTCTCGGGACGGGGGATTGCGGTTTCTCTTATGGATACAGTAGAGGAAATGTTTCACAGTGCCGGGTGCCCCAAGATCAATCTTCAGGTTCGTTCGTCCAACACAGAAGTGATTGATTTCTACAAAAATCGGATTCAAGGTTGATCAGGCGATAAGTATGGGGAAACGGTTGGAACCGGATAATTGAGGGACTCCTCAGATAACAGGGTATTTTGTATCTTAGAACACGCGTGAGTTTTTATAGAATAGGGTGGAAATGAGCACAGCGGATTCAAAAGAACCGTATTTGATTGATGGATTGTATGGAATACAGGATCTTGCAGACATTTCCAGGTTGAAGAATATTTTTCAGAAGCTTACAGACGCCACTGGTTTTTCCATCGAATTATCGGACTTCCCGGAGATGAATATCCTGATAAGCACAGGGTGGCAGGAAATATGTACCAGGTATTACAGGGCGAGCCCTGATGCGATTGTTTCCTGTATAAGAACCCGTCCCGATCTTTTGATCTGTGGGGAAGAGCCGGTAAAAGCAACTGTGCTGAAATGCGAATACGGTCTGATAGACTGTGGGGTTCCTGTGGTTGTTGACGGATTGCGTATAGCATCGCTGTTTACAGGACAGATATATCAGAAGGAACCGGGTCTTGACAGCCTTCGCAGACAGGCAGAGACCTATGGTTTTGATACAGATGGCTACATCGATGCGGTGAAAAAGGTACCTGTGATTCCCAGAGAAGGTATTGCAAAGATGACCGAGTTTCTCGGAGAGATAGCCCGGATGATCTCGGAACAGGGGTACCGCAATCTCCAGAAGATAAAAAGAACTGAGAGTTTGAATAAAGAAATAGAACAGAGAAAAATGGCGGAAGACTGCCTGCGGCAGAACGAGGAGAAATATCGGTTCCTCGCGGAGAAGATGGCAGACATTGTGTGGACTGTTGATCTTGAACTAAAAAATACCTTCGTAACTCCCTCTGTACATGGGGTCCTGGGTTTTACCCCGGAAGAACGCAAAAGACAGACTCTAAAGGAAAAAGTAACCCCGGAGTCGTTTGCAAGGGTAAAAAAGGTTGTTGCAGAAGAACTGGCACGAAGCAGAGAACACCCAGATGAACTGCAGAGGTCCGTTGTTATGGAAGTAGAGTACTACCACAAAAACGGGTCAACTGTGTGGCTTGAAAACACAATGAAGGCCATCAGGAATCACTCCGGTGCAATGGTGGGTATCTACGGAGTTTCCCGTGATGTTTCACAGAGAAAAATAGACGAGAGAGAAAAGAAGAAACTGCAGGATCAGCTTACGGTAGCCCAGAAAATGGAGTCACTGGGTCGTCTTGCCGGGGGAGTAGCACATGATTTCAACAATCTGCTTACAGTGATTCTCGGTCATACAGAACTTGCGCTGCAGGATGTTTCACCTGTGGAAGAACTGCACAGTACACTTCTCCAGATTCATCACGCGGCAGAAGAATCCGCCGCGCTCACCAGACAGCTTCTTGCGTTTGCCAGGAAGCAGGTGATACAACCGAGACCGCTTAACATCAACGAAGCGATTGCCGGTCAGCTGAAGATGTTGCGCAGGCTTATGGGAGAGCAGATAGAACTGAGCTGGATACCTGCTGACAGCCTGTGGTTGTCTATGATAGACCCCGGACAGATCGACCAGGTACTGATCAACCTGTGTGTAAATGCCAGAGATGCCATTGCCGGAGTCGGAGCCATCAGTATAAAAACTGAGAATGCCTATGTAGACGCAGAATTCAGCGCAGCTCATCAGGGTATTTCTCCAGGTGACTATGTGAAACTCTGTGTGGCGGACAGCGGCAGCGGTATGGACAGGGAGGTACTCGGACACATTTTCGAGCCGTTTTTTACCACGAAGGGCGTGGGAAAAGGAACAGGCCTGGGGCTTGCCACCGTGTATGGAATTGTCAAACAGAACGGCGGCTATGTGGATGTGTGGAGCGAGTTGAATCAGGGAACTTCAGTGAGTATCTATCTGCCTAGACCGGAGACGGGAACAGTTGACACAGCAGAGATTTCCAACGGGGAGATACCAACGGGCAGCGGTGAAACCGTGTTGCTGGTGGAAGACGAGATAGCTGTACTGGAAATGACGCTCGCAATGCTGGAAGGCCTGGGTTACCGAGTTGTTCCTGCCAGTCTTCCGGAACAGGCTCTGGAGATAGTGCGCAACCACTCAGGGGAAATCCACCTGCTGCTTACAGATCTTATAATGCCCCAGATGAACGGCCGGGAACTGGCGGAAAAGGCGGAGGAGATAAGGCCATCCATGAAGTGTCTGTTTATGTCTGGATACACTGCCGATATTATTATTTCTCCGGATGTTACAAAGAAAGGTCTGTGTTTTATGCAGAAACCTTTTGCAATGCAGACCCTGGCTGTGATGGTACACAAAGTTCTGGCAGATTCCTGAATACAGAATTATACCGCACACAAAAAAGAGCCCGGTTAAAACCGGGCTCTTTCTACAGATAGACAGTGTCAGATGCTGAGAACGGTAAACTCTATTCTCCGGTTTCTTGCCTTGTTGGCTGCAGAGTCGTTGGGAACGATGGGGTTGGCCTCTCCATGACCAATAGTTGTCATTCTGTTGCCGGCAATACCCTTGCTTATCAGGTACTGATACACCGAATGGGCGCGGTTTTCGCTGAGAGTCTGGTTGGAGCTCTCACTGCCGTCACTGTCGGTGTGGCCGGCTATCTGTATTCTGGCTGAAGGGTTATCGCGGAGAAGAATGGCTACGCTGTCAAGTATTGAATAGCTTTCAGGTTTGAGGTTGGCGCTGCCGGATGCAAAGTAGATGTTGTCAAAACTCATGACATCACCGGCTCTGAGAGCGGCACGGAGAGTAAAAGACACACTTGCCGTTTCATTGGCAATAACCGTTGTTGTCTGATTATCCGAGATGTAGCCGTCGGCCTGTACCGCCACCGGCCATGTACCTGCTTCAACCTGTGTGGAATAAATACCGGCAGCGCTGGTTGTTACAGTAACAGGTGAAGTTGTGCCTACAGTAACTGTTGCATTGGCAATCGGTCTTCCTTCTCCATCCTTTACAGATCCGCTGAGTGTGCCGAGGTTGGGAACCAGCGCAAAGTCAAGGGTGACACTCTGGTTTCGTCCGAGAACAACTATGGCGCTTGCTTCGCGGTAGCCTGCCGCAACCACAGTAACGGGAACTTCCCCTGCGGGAATTCTGTGGGTGTAGAACCCGGTAGTTTCATCACTGGTTACATTTGCAATGGCCACACCCGGGAAGGTGATTGTAGAGAAAACTGCCTCGCCGGTGAGGGAGTCGGTTACCGTTCCGCTGAGCGAAGCCATGTTTGAGGGCTCGTCTTTTCCCATCATGTCGGAGGAGAATCCCACAGCAAGTCCCACGCCCCAGTCAAAGACGCCGCCTGTTGGAAGAGGTGCTCTTTCTGCACGCTGCTCTGTGGTTACCTCTCCATCCTGATACAAATTGTGACCCAGATCGTAGTACAGAGGGTCAAAACTGCTTGTACTCAGATCGAACGTGATGTCTACAAAAGTACCTGAATTGTTTTTGAATCTTATCCCGGGGGTAAAGTAGGAGACACTCGCGTTGTCTCTGTCAAGGAGCTTCTGGTTTGTGTATTCCAGGAAAATGTCGGCATATGGGGTTGGCACTTCAACACCAAAGCCAAAGTTGAATACACCGTCTGAAACTTCCAGAGCAACCTCTGTAGAGTCGGAATAAATCCAGCCTGTTGAATCCGGAGATACCCGGAAATCGGTGAAGTTGTAATTCTGTGTGTATTTACTGTAACCAAAGTTAAGGTGCGCTTTTACAGCAGCCATTGGCAGCCATCGCTCGAAGTCACCGGTGATCAGCAGATCTGTTGCAAAACTGCCGTTGCCTGTGGTGGTAAAAGGTTTTCTTGCTGTGCTTATGATCTGGCCTGTGTGCCAGATACCGTCCGGATCATCAAGACAGTGCAGGAACATGGTATCTGCAGGAGAGAAACCAAGGCGCAGGTCTCCCCCGAACCACACCACATCCTCCAGGGATGAAATGGGGTTGTAACCGCCGTGCACACCGATGTTTATACCCTCAAATCCCTGGATTTCCTCCCAGTGTCCTGTGGATCGTTCTTCGTAGAAATCTCTTTCGTAGGATGTTCCGGAGTAGCTTGCGCTGGCTGATATATCAATGTAGTCCCATACGCCATAGGCAAGACTGAGCCTTCCCTGACCTGTGTGCTCCGTCTCGGTTACTTCCGGGAACAGAAGTGTCTGGGGAAGGAAATGGCTGTGATAGATAAAATTTGAGTAGTCATTTGCTGCAGTCCAGTATGAAACTCCAAGCTTGAACGACATTTCATTAAAGCCCATGGGCATGGCGCTGTTCACACGGAAAAGACCTGGAAAACCCCAGATCGACGGAGCAGCTGAAGAAATAGAAACAAGCACAGCGAGAAGAACAGGGATGGTCCTTTTCAATTGAACCCCTCCTTTTTGAAAAGAAAAACGCACAAACCACACTGTCAACAATGCCAATAAAGCGCATGGGGGTCAACCTGCGGGTGTTTTGGCTTGACCTGCAGGGGATACGGCTCTATAAGACAGTAATTATGCAAGACACACAGGGCTATATTAGGGTGAATTTGTCGGTAACTGGAACAGTGCAGGGCGTTGGCTTTCGGTACTGGACCAGGCAGAAGGCTCTTGAGCTGGGTGTTCATGGGCAGGTGTCCAACAACGCGGACGGGTCTGTGGACGCCGTTTTCTGCGGAGTAACAGATGCTGTGGAAAAAATGATTCGCCTGTGTGCTGAAGGACCGGCATCTGCAATTGTTGATAAGCTGAAAGTGGTAAGCAGGGATTTCACCGTACACTGCCCCGGGGGCTTTAGAATTCTGCGGTGAAAAGAGAGGAAACTGATTGATGAGAAAAACTTCGTTTATACTCGTGTTATTTACAGCAATAGCCCTTGCCTGGGATCCCCTTGGATACACTTACCTCGGGGAAGTTCTTCCAGTGACAGGAGCATCGGGCGATCTGAGCCTCGGTTATTTCGGATTCAGCCAGTACTGGGAAACAGACACACTTGGTTTTGACAGCCTTTACAGTCACCGCGAAGGATACGGGGTGGTAAGGTTCCTCTGGACAGGCAGATACGGGCTCACTTCCAGCCATACCATCAGCTTTGTTCTACCGGCTTTCCTGCAGATTGCCGGTCCTGGAGACACAACCGGTGTGGGTATTGCCGATCCGTGGATATGTGTTGACGGCTGGATGAGCAGAGACCCTCAGTTTATTCTCCGGGGGGCCCTGCGCCCCACCCTTAAGGGCACTCTGGATACGGGAGACTACACAGAGAGCGACAGACATGTTGCTGCTGAAGTATCAGCAACATTTCTGATTCCTGTTTCGGGATCATTGTCTGGTCCCAGAATTCAGGCTTCAGGTGGTCTGCGAAAATACTTTACTGCATGGGATGAAGTGCCGGGAGCCCCGGGAGATTCGGCAGATACCTCGCCTGGTATGGAGTTCCGCGGAGAGGCCAGAATGATACTTCCAGTTAACCGTGAACTGAATTTTCACGCAGGGTTTGAATTTGCCACCAGAGGAGAAACTGAAATAGACTCCAGTGATATAACCGGCAGCGAAGTTTCCAGCCTTGATCTGCGCACCGGTATAGAACTGGACAATACACAGCTGGAGCTGAATGTAGATGTTTTCTACCGTCTCAGCGGACAGAATGTGAACAAGGAATGGGGTTTTGTTGTAAGCGGTATGGGACTTGACCTGGGAGACATCTTCAGTCTGGGAACAGGAAGCAGAAGTTCCACCTCCGGAGAGAGCTCCGGCGGTTCAGAGTCCGGAAGAAGAGATTGATGAGAAGAGCTGCCCTTTTTGCCGCCATACCTGCTGCTGTTTTTGTATTTGCCCTGATCGCCAGACCGGCCAGCCTGGGAATGAAACTTAAAAACAGTGTGGAGGTCTACACACAGGCATTGAGTACCGGCGATGCACAGGAGGCCAGATCTGCCATGTCCCCGGAAATGGCCCGGGGATTGTCTGTTGAATTTCTTTCCAGGCTCAGCGGTACAGATGTTCCATCAGATTTCAGATTTGACGGCATGGATGACAACGGTTTTCGTATGGCAGGAGTAACCGGGGACGGGGGCAGCAGAATTGTATGGTTTTCCACAGGGGAAAATGGAATTCTGGTAACGAAAGATACTGCGGTAGACAACATCCTCGGATCTGCCGTGATGCTTTGCAGAGAGAATGCCGTTTTAAATCCGAACGGGTGCTGCCCTGTGTCTGGAAGACCGTACGAATACGATGATCAGACCGGCACAGTGATTTGTCCGGAAGGTCATCTGGGAGATGGACTGGCCATCAGGTCCGATGACTGTGCTCTCAGAAGAGATTCTGTAGCGGCAGAGCTGTCAGAATTTCTTGCTGCCGGTTATCCATACCCTGAAAATCTTGAAGAAATGTACACCCTGAGCGACGGGGAGTACGGAAGAAGAGGCGGATACAGATGTCCCGACAATGGTTACAAATACTACGAACTGCGGGACGGAGCAATCTACTGTCCATTCCACGAAGAGTCTTCCGCGGCAGTGGTAACACAGTGATGCGGTACCCGGATCTTATCGAAGATCAGAAAACCTTCAACAGTTTGATCGCTGATCTTCGGAAGACCCCTGCAGTGGCTCTCGATACTGAATTTCACTGTGAAAAACGCTACTGGCCCGACCTTTTTCTGATACAGCTTGCCGCAGACGGTATCGGTCCGGTAGCAGTTGATCCCCTTGCCCTGGAAACACTTTCCCCTCTGGCGGAGCTGTTTGCGGATAACAGCGTGGTGAAGATTCTTCACAGCGCAAGGAACGATCTGGTCATTCTTTTTAACGATATTCCGGGGTTTCAGGTGAGGAACCTGTTTGACTCTCAGATTGCAGCGGCATTTCTTGGTTACGGTGAGCAGATCAGTCTGGTAAATCTGGTTCATTCTGTCTGCGGAGTCCGGTCCAGGAAGAAATACTCCATGAGCGACTGGTCTGCCCGTCCTCTTGCCCGGGGTCAGCTGGAGTATGCTCTCGATGACGTAAGATTCCTTGTTAAAGTATACAATGCCCTGGCGGATCAGTTGAAAAAGAAGGGGAGAACCAAATGGTTTGAGGGGGAGTCCGAGTCTCTCTCAGACCCTTCAACATACTCTGTTTCCAGAGAGCGTCTTTTCTCGAAGGCCAGATCTGCCGGCAAGGTAAAGAAGACCAGTTTTCCTCTTCTGTGGAGGCTGGTCAACTGGCGTGAAGATACAGCCAGAGACATGAACCGTCCCAGATTTTACGTAGGCAGAGATCATCTGCTCTGCAGGCTGGCGGTTCTTGCCCCCAGGAAGGTTGAATCCATTAACAGTCTCAGAGGGCTTCCAGGAGGTTTTGTAGACAAGTACGGCGAAGCTGTGGTGGCAGAGGTTGAAAAGTGCCTGAAAAGTCCGCCGGACGATGTTCCCCAAATCAGGCTTCCCAGACACGACTGGGGGTATGCCGCGAGAAAAGATATTCTGAGGATATTCCTGAAAATGAAGTCAAAAACACTGGATCTTTCACCGGCACTTCTTCTTCCGAGAGAGAGTTTTGAATCTATACTGGAGAATCCTCCCCGCAGCATGAAGCAGTTTATGGAAAGAGAAGACCTGACGCAGTGGAGGAAAGAAGCGCTGGGAACAGAGCTGGTGGATCTGCTTACAGGCAAGCTGGCAATGACCCTGAAAAAGGGAAATTCACTGCGGTTCGTCAAAGTGAAATGAAAGGGAATATTTCCCCGGCAGGTATTCTGGAGAGAATGTCTTCCGCCGTTGGGAATCCGGGTATTCCTTCTCCCCTTGTAGCCGGGACAGATCCCTACGCGATTCTTGTTGGAACTGTGGTAAGCCTTAGAACCCGTGATGCTGTTACTGAAGTTGTAACGAAACGGGTTCTGAAATCAGTGCCTGCAGTTGCGGATATGGCAGCCGTTCCCGTTGAAAAACTGTCAGAACTCCTGTATCCAGCAGGTTTCTACAACAGAAAAGCCGTTCAGCTGAAAAAACTGGCACAGATACTGATCAGCAAACACCACGGAGAAGTACCTTCAGACAGGAAAGCTCTTGAGGCTCTGCCCGGCGTAGGGGGAAAAACAGCAGCCTGCGTTGTTTCAATGGCATTTGGTGTTCCTGCCATCTGCGTAGATGTTCATGTTCACAGAATCAGCAACAGGCTTGGTATAGTTAAAACTGCTTCCCCAGCTGAGACAGAGAAAGCTTTGATGCTGTATTTTCCAGAAGAACTGTGGACACCTCTGAACCACATTTTTGTAAAGTTCGGGCAGAAGATCTGTCGGCCGCAGGCACCCCGGTGTGGTGGTTGCTGTTTTAAGGAGTGGTGCGATTATGCTGATTGATATTACCAGAACCATGCACAACGGTATGAAAGTGTGGCCTGGTGACACGCCGTTCAAACGGGAGACAAAACAGTTTGGAGACTTCACCTCGTCAAGCGTGACTATGTCTCTTCATACCGGTACCCACATGGATGCCCCCAGACACCGCTTTGAATGCGGGAAATCTATAGATGAGATTTTTCCGGTAATCGTTCCCGCTCTTGTTAAAAAACAAGGAAATCCGACTGGCAGGGCAGTTCTGCTGGACAGGCCTGTTACAGCTTTGCAGGCTGAAGAACTGGTTAAAAAGGGGATAGTTCTTATTGGAACAACTTCCATGTCCATAGATTACGGAGAGTCTCTGGAAGCTCATGCTGTTCTGCTGGGAGCTGGTATCCCTGTGATAGAGAACCTTGAGCTTGATTCCGTCCCTCCGGGAAATTACATTGTAATGGCATTTCCTCTGAAGTTTTCAGAGGCAGACGGGTCTCCTGTGAGGGTGATTCTCGCTGAAAACCCGCAGGATATTTATTCTTTCCCGCAGGAGGGCAGAGATGACTGAAGAACAGAACAAAACGCACCACAAGTTTGCTGTTGACTGTTTCAATTCAACATGGGAACTCATAGAAAAAGAACACCGAACTGCCGAAGAGGATCTGGAAATGATACACACAGCCCACGCTTCCCGTTATCACTGGGGACAGATTGGAACCTGGCTTGAATTTCAAAGGGGAGAGTGGCAGATATCAAGAGTGTACTCAATTCTCGGACAGGGAGAAGCTGCACTGTTCCACGCAGAGGCCGGTTATAAAATCAGCAAAGAGAACGATATGAAGCCCTTTGACCGGGCCTTCGCCTGTGAAGCCATGGCAAGGGCGCACCATGTTCTTGGAAACACCAGGAAGCGTGACATCTTTGTAAGGGAAACCATAGCGGTGGCAAAAGAAATAGGTGAATCAATAGACAGAACTTACGTCTGGAACGAGTTGAGCAGCTTTGTTCCGGAACCGCCTACCGACTGAGAAGATCGTGGAAGAACTCTTCCCCGACAAAACTGCAGGAGCAGCCTGAAACCGCTTCCTCAAAGGAGCAATTTCCCCCTGTGTCAAGAACGGTTTCCAGGTACGACAGCCTGTCATCAATTGCCCTGTTGATATTCTTCCTCCCGGACAGCTCCGGCCCGTGTGAAAGCAGGATGCGGTCTCTGCCCATTGCTTTGAGCATTTTGAGGGATGAAATATGGTTTTCTAGCTGGTCAAACTCAACCCAGGGGAGGATAGCTGTGCCGTCGTATCGACCCATAAGGTTGTCGCCTGCATGCAGGTATGTTCCGTTGATATCTATGAATATGCTGCACGGAGAATGACCTGGAGCAGCTGTAAACCCAAGCCTGAAGTCGCCGAAAGTGTACCCGTTCTGAAAGGACACAGGTGTAACTTTCTGAGGGATATTTTTCTTCAGTGTTTTTGCGTATTCAGGACTGCCCAGAACTGTAAGGTTGCTTTCCAGAGAGACCAGACCTGCCGCGTGGTCGTTGTGAAAATGGGTAAGAACAATATGGGTAAGTTTCAGCCCTTCTGAAACAAGGTAGTTTTTTACCTTCGTTACCTGTGTGCGGAAAGCGGAATCAAAAAGCAGAACATCACTTCCGTTTACCAGGGCATAAAGGTTGAATCCGTAGAGGAATCCCTCTTCCTCCGGAAATCTGAAATTGAAGAAGTTGTTTCCTGTCCTCTCTGCAACCATGACATCTCCCGTGTTGTGTAAGTGTTTTGAAATCTACCTTGAATTATATTCCGTTTCTTCACCATGCAGCCAGTAACAATTAAAGGGAGAGAGTCTTTATGACCGGCAGATACAACAGGCTTAAAAAATTCATTGTTCCCGTTTTGATAGTGCTGCTTGCTACCGCATTTACAGGATACAGGTACCGGGGATTGATCCGGATGAAAATGCTGGCGGTTCTTCACTCGTTCGATGACCTGCCTGAAACTCACGATGACAGCCTTGATATGCCCCCCGGGGCATGGTGGCCGGCAAGGCAGACAGCCGGAAGCGGGGACAGCGGCGGGGCAGACAGCCAGACAGAGCAGCTGGAGCTGCTTCGATCACTGGGCTACCTGTCCGGATACGAGGAAGCTCCTGTGGAAATGGGTGTTACCGTCTTTGATTCAGTAAAAGCATATCCGGGATACAACATTCTTATTTCCGGCCATGGCCCAGGTGTATCCATGGTCGATATGACAGGGCGCGAGGTGCACAACTGGTTCAACAGCGAGGTGTCTCTTTACGGGATATGGCCGAATGCACAAGACAAGGAAATACCCATCGATTTCTGGCGCAGAACTTTCCTCTACCCAAACGGAGATCTGGTGGTAATGGTAGAAGGTGGGGGAATCGTAAAGCTCGACAAAGAGTCCAACCTGTTGTGGGCAAGCGAATACAACGGTGCTCATCACGATGTTGATGTAGATGAGTTCGGAAATGTATACACCATTGGAAGAGAGATACACATCAACGACAGATTCTTCCCCGGGAAGTACATTTCAGAAGATTACATCTGCGTTCTGGATTCTCTGGGGAACAGGATCAGGTGGATCTCCACCCTTGATGTGCTTGCTAATTCAAGCTATGCCCCGGTTATGAGAAGAATGCCCGATGGCGGAGATGTGCTGCACTGCAATACCATTGAATACATAAGGCCTTCAATGCTTCCCGAAGGTTACACAGGTCCGCTCCGGGCTGGAACGGTAATTCTTTCTTTCAGAGCTGTTGATCTGGTGTGCGCAGTTGATCTGGAACAGGAATCCGTGTACTGGGCGGATTCCGATCTGTGGCGAATGCAGCACCAGCCCACGGTTCTTGCCGATGGCACAATGCTCGTATTTGACAATCAGGGCATGGGAGAGAAATCCACCATTCTTCAGTTTGACCCGGCCACCGGCGAAGTGCTGTGGTTCTACAGAGGGAATGACGAACACCCGTTTTACTCTGTGGGTTCCGGTTCGTGTCAGAGGTTACCCAATGGGAACACACTGATAACGGAATCCATGATGGGCAGAGCCTTCGAAGTTACCCCGGAGGGAGAGATCGTATGGGAGTTCTACAACCCCCACAGAGCAGGAGACCATCTGGAACTGATTGCCACTCTGTTCGAAGTTGTGCGTATCCCGGCTGAGTATGTTGAAGGCTGGCTGTAGTTACCAGTTCTGAGTCTGAAACAGATCAGGCTCTTCAGGGTGAATGATGTACAGCCTTGACCAGGTGTTTGTGTTCGGATCAAAACCTGTTATGCCGTATTCGCTGATTGTCGGTGTAACACCTTCGTGCTCATCATCCACCCGGAGAGCCGCTGTGAACAGGAAATCTCCGTTGTCACAGTCGTATACCCTGTAGAAGGCAGAGTTATACAGCCCGCTCTGAACCCAGAGTCTGTGGAGATTGTCGACTTCCAGCATGGATATAAATGCTTTGTATTCTTCAACCTGGTAGTTTTCCGCCATTGAAGCCGGGGCACCGCCGGCAATCAATCTTGATCTGACCATCTCCCTTTCTTCCTCAATTTCCTCATCGGTCTTTCTAACAGTTGACTGTTCTTCTGTGATGCTCCAGATTTCTTCACCGTCAGGAGACACACAGGTGATTGTGTAGTCTTCAGTGGAGTAGGGTGTAAGGAAAACATTGCCGTTGTAGTCTGTATCAAACAGTACCATGGCTTTTGCCGTGGCTCCAAGATCGTTAAGATCCAGGGGAATCATGTTCTTTACGTATTCCACATCGGCTGTTACAGAGTCTGTCCACAGGTAGATACCCATACCGGTTCTCATCTCTTCTTCCGTCTGTTCGAATTCCGGTTTCAACCCGACAAAACCCCCAGCTACAGGGGAGATCATTACAGGCGGAGACGGGAAAAAGCCTGTCATGGTATCGACGAAGTTGTAGTCTGAATCGTAGAAGTTGAGTTTTCCTCCCATGGCGTCCGGTACGATCAATCCGCCTTCAGCGGTAACTGCTACTGTGGTCAGCAGCTGGTACTCTCCCGGTCCGCTTCCCTGGCGGCCCGCCTGGGCAATAAATTCTCCATCTGCAGAGAAAATGCTGATTTTATTTTTTACCATATCCGCCACCACAATGTTGCCGTTCGGCATGAATTCACCTGCCACGATCTGACCGAAAACGAGATTTGAATCGCCAAGTTCCACGCCAATCGAGTCGGTAACAACAAGCCAGTGATCAACTTCCGGCATAACAGCACCTGCAGTTTCAGAACCTGTCTGCTGTTCCTGAGCACTGTCTGCTCCCTGTGATCCATTGCCGCAGGCAGCCACGGTAATCAGGGTAAGAATGCACAACACCGGGACTGTCTGTTTCATCGTTACTTCCTATAGTGAGAAGTACAGCTTGTGTTCAAGCGGGTGCGGGTTTCCTCTGAACAACGCTGTTTCATTTCGTTTCATAGCAATGAATGCATCTACAAAATCCGGAGTAAACACATCATCGCTTTCAAGGAATTCTCTGTCGGAAGCCAGGTCATCCAGAGCCTCGTCCAGACTTTCGGGAAGTTTTGAAAGACTGGAGGTGTCATAACCCTGTGCGAAAACATTTTCGTCTATAGGGCCGAATCCCATATCCTCGGGAACCATTTCTTTCTTGATCCCGTCAATGGCGGCCATAAGCATGGAGCTCATAGCAAGGTAGGGGTTGCATGTTCCATCGGCAACTCTGTATTCAAACCTCATCTTCTTGGGTGATCTGGCGTAGGCGGGAACTCTGATTGCCGCAGAACGGTTGGGGCCGCTGAAGAAGCGGTAAACAGGAGCTTCCTGATTGGGAACCAGTCGTCTGTAGCTGTTTACGCTGGGGTTGGTGAAAGCGCACAGAGCCCTGGCGTGATGAAGAATCCCGGCAATGGCGCTTCTGGCAGTGGAACTGAGGCTGCAGTAGCCGCTCTTGTTGAAGAAAATACGCTCCCCCGCCTTTTCAAAGTACAGATGAAAGTGCATACCGTTGCCCGGTTCACCGGCTATCGGCTTGGGCATGAACGTTGCGGCCAGGTTGTTCCCAAGGGCAACATTACGAATGATGTGCTTGGTTATCATCGCATTGTCAGCACTCGTAAGCATGGGGGAGAACTGCACCTCGATCTCGGACTGCCCCCACCGTCCAACCTCATGGTGATGGTACTTCACATTTATCCCTGCACTGTGCATCAGAGATGCCATCTCTCCGCGAACATCGTGCAGGCTGTCCACAGGGAACATGGCGTGGTATCCACTGTGTGTGGGGTGAACAAGGCCGTGGGAGGCCGGATCTTCCGACGAGGCAGGATTTTCTATACTGCCGAACTCATACCCGGCCCCTCCGGGTTTTTCCCAGAACCCTGCCTTGTCAAACAGGTTGAATTCGAATTCAGGAGCCCAGAAACTGTCTGTGGCAATACCGGAGAACTTCAGGAGGTTTTCGGCCTTTCTTGCTATACCTCTGGGATCACGGGAATACGAGTGGCCTGTGCTGAAATCGACGATGTCTCCAAAAAGCACTACTGTCTTTTTCTCTGGAAAACTGTCGAAGTAAAGCCGTCTGGAGTCGGGAACCAGGGCAAGATCGCCTGACTCCACGCTGCTCATACCGTCAAGAGTGGAACCGTCAAACCCCACTCCCCGCAGGAAAAGGTCGCTGGGAGCCGAAGCCAGAGGAATGGTTACATGTCTCCAGTATCCAAGAATGTCTGTGAATCTGATATCCAGCTCTTCAACGCCTTTTTCTTTCAATTTGCTTTGAACTGCATCGATCATCCCTGTGCCCACTTCAGTGCCGCCTTTCGATATTATTGAGTTCTTCCATAAGTCTCGTCTCAAGTTTGTCTTCCGGAACAGCTCCCAGAGATTTACCATTCTTCCACAGCAGGAGACCTGTTGGCGTTCCAATTACTGCCAGATCGGCATCTCTCGCCTCTCCGGGACCGTTTACCTCACAGCCCATTACAGCAACGGTAACCGGCAGCCGGTGACCCTGTACCATCTTCTGAACCTTGAGAGCAAGGTCCTCCACATTCAGACGGGTTCTGGCACAGGTGGGGCAGCTGACAATTCTTATAAATCTGTGTCTCAGATCCAGAGAGGACAGTATTTCCCACCCTGCCACAGGTTCCGGTTCCGGCGATCCGGAGATGGAAACTCTGATGGTATCTCCGATGCCTTCATCGAGGAGAATACCCATGGCTACAGCACTTCGTATTCCGGCGGTTCCTCTTGGACCGGCTTCGGTTACACCAAGGTGCAGTGGATAGGGGCATTCCCTGCTGGCTTTCCTGTTAACCCGTACTGTAAGCATTGGGTCCGACGATTTAAGTGACAGAACGATGTTGCGGAAGCCGGTTTCCGTGAGAAGGGCAATGTGTCTTTCTGCTGCAGCCCACATTGAATCTTCGTTTACTCCGGAATACTTTTCGCGGAGGTCTCCTGGAATACTGCCGGAGTTCACGCCTATTCTTATGGGAACACCTTTGCTGCCGGCAAGTTCTGCTATCCTGTGCACATCTTCCGCCAGCCTTATGTTTCCCGGGTTGAGCCGCAGTTTGTGTACTCCGGCCTGCAGTGATTTTATGGCAAGATCCGCTCTGAAATGTATGTCTGCCACAACGGGAACAGGAGATTTTTCCACAATTCTGAACAGGGAATCCGCTGACTGATCATCGGGAACTGATACCCGTACGATCTCTGCCCCCAGTGTGGCCAGTTTGTATATCTGCTGCAGGGTTGAGTCGTGGTCTGAAGTAGGTGTATTGGTCATGGACTGAACGGCAACAGGGGCCCCTGCTCCAATGGATACCTTTCCTATCTGCACACCAAGCCTGGAAGACAAATCTACCTCCTTCTCGCGGTGACCATTCTGTGCTTTCCGGCCAGGTCATCATGCTCCCGGACTTCAGCCCAGAGACCGTCTGCAAAAAAGCCGGAAACTGTGTTTTTCTGACCATCACAGGTTTCCAGAACGATCAGCCCGCCGGGTTTCAGCTTGTCCGGCGCTTTTTTTACCAGTTCCAATATAAGCAAAGTTCCATCGATTCCCCCATCCAGCGCCAAAGCGGGATCGTAGTCTTTTACTTCAGGTTGAAGCACAGAGATTTCTCCTGTGGGAATGTAGGGGAGGTTGGCGACTATTACATCGAACTTACCGGCGAGGTCATCTGCAAGATTGCAGTTCAGCGCAGAGTAGTTCTCCGCCGAGAGAAGCATTCTGTTCTCTGCTGCCAGCTCCAGTGCCTGTGAGGATATATCGGTTCCCGTAACTGCAGATCCGGGAATTTCAAGGGCAAGCGATATCCCGATGATCCCGGAGCCGGTTCCTATGTCTGCTATGCGGGGTTTCTCCGGAAGGTCAGAGGAAATAATGAAATCTACCAGGAGTTCTGTTTCAGGTCGCGGAACAAGCGCTCTTCCATCAACCCTGAATGTTCTACCGTAAAAATCCCACTCGCCGATTACATGTTGCAGTGGTATTCCCGACAGGCGTCGGTTCAGGAGGATAAAATATTTTATCTGAGCGGAAAGGTTAAGCTGCCGGTTGTCTGCCGCGTAAAGCTGTGCCGGTTTCAGGGAAAGAACATGAGCCACAAGCACCCTTGCCTGCCACAGAGAATCACTGATACCAGCGGCTTTCAGCTTGCTGGCAGCCCCTGCTACCGCGTCAGTAACAGTCACAGGGTGTCACTTCTCTGCTCTTGCTGCGAGGATCTTTTCCTGATCAGCTTTAATAAGAGCCTCGATTACCTGATCGAGATTGCCGCTGAGGATATCGCTCAGATTGTGCATTGTGAGATGAATCCTGTGATCGGTGAACCTTCCCTGGGGAAAGTTGTATGTGCGGATCTTTGCCGAACGATCTCCGGAACCGACCATACTCTTTCTGCTCTCTGAACGCTTTGCGTTCTCTTCATCCTGTTTTACAATAAGCAGTCTGGAACGAAGAACTTTCATAGCCTTGGCTTTGTTCTTTATCTGGCTTTTTTCATCCTGGCAGGAGACAACGGTTCCTGTTGGAAGGTGGGTAATCCTTACAGCGGAGTCAGTTGTGTTAACACTCTGTCCGCCAGGACCGCTGGAACGGTACACATCCACACGGAGCTCGTCGCTTTTTATTTCCACATCTATTTCTTCCGCCTCGGGAAGCACTGCGACGGTACAGGCCGATGTGTGTATCCTCCCGCTTGTCTCCGTTTCCGGCACCCTCTGTACCCGATGGACACCGGATTCGTATTTCAGCCTGCTGTACACACCGTTGCCGGAAAGGTTCAGGATAATTTCCTTGTATCCCCCTCTGTCACTCTCCCGGGCACTGATAACTTCCGATTTCCATCCCTTTTTCTGGGCATAGTAGCTGTACATTTTGAAGATACTTCCTGCAAAAAGAGCAGCCTCTTCTCCTCCGGTTCCCGCTCTGATCTCCATCACAACACCGCGCTGATCGTTTGGGTCCGGGGGAATCAGCAGTACCTTCAGCTGGTGGTTGAGCTTTTCAAGTCTTGCCTTCAGCTCCGGGATCTCCTCTGATGCCATTTCGGAAAGTTCCGGGTCGTTTCCCGATGCAGCGGTATTCATCTCCTCAAGCAGGGATTGCGTGTCGAGAATATCCACAAGGGTATCATTGATTCTGACCAGGCTGTATCTCTCCGTGTTGAGCGACTTCATAAGCAGGCGGTTCCGAAGAGTTTCGGGCTTGCACAGGGCGCTGTCTATTTCGTCAAGCCGCGCCTTGATCTTCTTCTGCTCTTCTTTTGCCGTCATTCGGAATGCTCCTCTACAATTTCAACTTCCGGAGGCAGGTCCATACCCAGTGCCATCTTTGCCGCGGTTTCAGAGACCTCAAGCATATCAGGGGTTGCCGGTCTTGTTGTGAGATGCTGAAGCCACAGACCGGGCCGGGAGAGAGCTCTGGCAAAGGCAGAAGTGTCAAGGTGTTTGTCCGCCTGCTTGAGAACCTCGTAGGAAACGCCCATAACCAGGGGAATAAGTGGCAGATGGTACAGCACCCGCCAGTGGGCTGCCGGTGATGTCCCTGTGGCAAGGAACACAAGAGAATCTATGATACTGTAACACAGTATGGTGATAACCATTACATACATAAGGAAACTTGTACCGCATCTGGCGTGAAGAGGAGAGTTTTTCTCTGCGTCTGCCGCCAGGTTATCCGAGCCGTTTTCCCACGCGTGGATTACCTGATGCTCTGCACCGTGGTACATGAAAACACGGCGGATGTCCGGCATCAGTGAGATGGCCGCTATGTAAAGCACGAAAGCAATGATTCTGAATGTTCCTGCGATGATATGAATATAGAATTGCTCAATGCCCCCGATTGACGCGGAAAACATGGAAACTATCCATGCAGCAAGTTTCAATGGAAGCCACGCGAACAGAACAACAGCAAGAATCACCGCTGCGATATTGGCAAGCCACTTTGTTACAGTGGAAGATTTTTCTTTACCGGATTCTTTTTTCTCTTCAACAGTTTCCGCGGACCAGTTCAGAGCGCTGAACCCCATCTTCAGAGTTTCTATGAGGTTAACCGCTCCTCTGAACACAGGTTTACTGAGAATCCCGGTTCTTACAGGAGGAACCAGGTAGCTCAGGTCTTTCGCAACGATGGTGCCGTCCGGTTTTCTTACTGCTGCCGCGGCGCCTTTGGGTGCTCGCATGAAAACACCCTCTATCAGAGCCTGTCCGCCTATATTCGGTCTTTTTTCAGTCATGATTCTCCAATATGTGCAAAACGGGAGGCAATATGCCTCCCGTTCATTATCGCGCTGGGATTGTTATCCCTCCTGCTCGTCCTTCTGAAGACCGTATTTCTTAAGGTACTTATCCACCCTGCCTGCAGAATCTATAAGTTTCTGCTTGCCGGTATAAAAAGGATGGCAAGCTGAACAGATGTCAAATCTGCGATCGCCCCCTGTAGATTTTGTACGAACTTCGTTGCCACACGCGCAGGAGAAAACAACTTCCCCATACTCAGGATGTATGCCCTTTTTCATTAGTTTTTCCTCCGTGCTGAAAATCGCCGTATACTACTCGTAATTCTGCATGTTGTCAAGGAACCTGCGGTTTGATTTGTGTTTGGACAGTTGTTTCTTAAGAGTCTCCATTGCCTCAACCGGGCTCATCTCAACCAGAATTTTTCTCATTACCCAGACCCTGCTGATGGTTTCTTCATCCATAAGAAGGTCTTCCCGTCGTGTCCCGGACTTGGTGATATCTATTGCCGGATAGATTCTTCTGTCTGCCAGTCTTCTGTCCAGAACAATTTCACAGTTTCCCGTGCCTTTGAATTCTTCAAAGATAACCTCGTCCATTCTGCTGCCGGTATCAACCAGAGCAGTACCTATTATAGTGAGGCTTCCGCCCTCTACAATGTTTCTTGCCGCGCCGAAAAACCTTTTCGGACGCTGAAGGGCGTTGGAATCCACACCACCGGAGAGAATTTTGCCGGAATGGGGTATAACCTGGTTGTTCGCCCTGGCCAGGCGGGTAATACTGTCAAGAAGAATCACAACATCTTTCCCTGATTCCACCAGTCTCTTCGCTTTTTCAAGAACCATATCTGCAATGTGTACATGTCGCTTGGGTGGCTCATCAAATGTGGAGCTTACAACTTCACCCTGGACCCGGCGTTTCATGTCTGTTACTTCCTCAGGTCTTTCGTCTATAAGAAGAACTATAAGTGTAACATCGGGGTGATTCTGTGTGATAGCGTTTGCAAGATGCTGGAGAAGAACGGTTTTCCCCGCTCTGGGCGGAGATACAATCAAAGCCCTCTGCCCTTTTCCAATGGGAACAAGAAGATCCATTACCCGTCCCGAATACTCGTCGCCGGAGGTTTCAAGGGTAAATCTTTCTTCCGGGTAAAAAGGAGTGAGAGTTTCAAACCTTCTTCTGGAGTTGATTTCCTCAGGGCTGATTCCATTGATCTTTTCAAGCCTTATCAGTGCTGCATACTTCTCGCCGTCTCTGGGCTTTCTGGCATGACCTGAAATAGAATCACCTGTTTTGAGGTTAAACCTTTTGATCTGGCTGGGGGATATATAAATGTCGTCCGGGCCCGGCAGATAGTTGCTGGCCGCGTTTCTGAGAAATCCGTACCCCTCGCTGAGAGTTTCAAGAACACCCTGCGCGAAACCCAGGCCGTTTTTTTCTGCTTTTTTCTCGAGGATGGTTGTTATCAGATCGGCTTTACGAATGTTTGTGACCCTTGTAATCCCGGCCTCTTTTGCCATTTCCTGAAGTTCTGCTCTGGTTTTTGACTCCAGGTCTGTGGCTGTGGGACCGGAGATAATCCGTCGGCGCTTGTTGTAAGGCACCCTCTTCTGTCGGTTATTTTTTTGCAATGAATATCACTCCAGGATGCTCCACCGGCGCGGTGGAATTGTGGTAACTGGTAATTTTCTGTAATTCTTCTATATAGAACCCGAAAAGGAATTTTGATTTGATTTTACGCATCTCTCTGCACCTGGTAAAAATCATCAAACTGCACCCCTGTCGTCAAGTGCTGCATCGTTAACACGGAATCTACCGTGTATAGGCGTGTGTCTGTGGAGTATATTCACCGGGCTGTGTGGGTTGAACGAAGGGGGGAAAGCGTTGCTTAGAGACAGAATTATAGGGGATGTACTTCTTGTCATTTCAATACTGATAGTTCTGTCCACGGTTGCCTCCCTCACAGACACACTGCCGGATCCGTTTCTTGCCGGCTTCGTCCCCCTGACGGCCAGTGTTCTTATCGCCGTTTATCTGTTGAAGAAAGACGGCACACCCCATACAGGTGTGATTTTTGTTACAGCGGCACTGCTGAACTCCGCAGTACATCTGTGGGGCGGGGCAACAGGCCCTGCAGCGTTTCTCTATCCGCTGTTTTTTGTGTGGACAAAGAGAGATTCAATCGGTGGTCCGGTGCTTACCATCGCGGGGATACTCGGGGCTGTGGAATTTATCTCTCCCGTTGTTTCCGCTACCGGTATGAAAACCGGAGGGTTTGAAATGAGTGCATTTCTCGGGGTGCTGGGGAGTGCTTTTGTCGCCGGTATTATTCCTCTGGTTTCCATGCTCGCTGTGGAGTATCTGAAGACGGATGCCCCCCCGGGATCCGTGTATACACAGGGGCTGGACAAATCCCTGCCCCCTGGTGAAGCTCAGTTCCCGGATGATATTGCCAGAAGCCTGATCCCTGTGCTGAAAGCCGGAACCGGCGCACACGGGATCTACCTTTTTGTGGGAGAACGCAAGGAAGTGTGGACCCTGAACGAGTATGTTGCAGATTCGGGGGAGGTTTCCGTCAGGTACATGGTAGGCCCCGACGATCCTGTGGTTCAGTTGATAAATGAGAGTTCCCAGAGTGTAATTCACACGAGAGCAGACAGGCTGTCTGTAGGCGGGAGCTCAGGCCTGCCCTGGTATATCACAGGGGTGGATGTACCATGGATAACCGTGGTCAAGTTCAGCAGGCAGGGAACTCTGAGCGGGTTCATGGTCCTCGATTTTGATTCAGAAGAGAGCAGAAGAAGCAGTTCTTCAATTCTTGTTGACTCGGTGTTCCTTGTTTCTCTCTCCTGGGAAATGGCCAGGGAGGAAAGTGACAACGGCTTTCTTGCCGTGTGTGAGGAAATGGAAGCCTCCAGAGATGTAAAAGGAGCGGTGCACAAGCTCATCGGCCGTATTGTTGAGTCTTTCCCCGATACCACAGCAACCATCGCAATAGTGAACACCAGAGACACACTTGTCATCTTTGAATCCAGAGGTCCGCTCAGCGAGGGAAGGGCGGGAAGAGAGTGCAGCATCGGAGACGGGGTGGCTGGAATGGCAATTTCCAGAGGCCAGCCTGTCCGCAGACTTAAAATGGGAACTGTAAAAACATTCGGGAAAGGTGATGATCCCCGAAGTACAGCAGGTTCCTGCTGTGCCGTTCCCCTTGAGAACAGTGGTGGCGTTCTCGGAGTTCTCACAGTGGAGAGCATTCAGGAACAGCATTTTTCTTCCGATGATTTGGCTGTTTTCAAAGCCTACGCAACCGTATTCAGTCTTGCCGCAGACAGAAACCGGTTGAAGCAGTCTCTTTCTGAACTGAAGGGAATAGACCGGCTTACAGGTCTTCCTCTTTTTTCAACCTTTCACAGATACCTTGCAGACCTTGTCAGAGGCGTAAGAAGTCGCGCTGTGAGCGTAGCGGTTCTTGCTGTGGATATTCATGATTTTTCAGGATTTAACAGGGAGCTGGGATACACAGCCGGAGACAGTATTCTGGGGGAAGCTGCCAGAAGAATACAGAGTGTTCTGGGAGACAGGGCAATTCTGACCAGATACGGTCCGGACGGTTTTCTGATCTGTCTTTCCGGGGTGGACAGGGTTTCTGCGGAAGCTTATGCGGCAAGAATCCACGAGGATTTTGCTCTAAATCCTGTTGAATTTTCCCGGAGAAAAGTCAACCTTCAGGTCTGTATTGGCGGGGCAGTTTCCCATGTAGACAGAATGATAGTTAAACTGCCGGGAATTGCGGTGAAAGCTGTGGAGATGAATTCTTCCCGTCCGGGTTCCACTGCCGTGACGGAAGTTGGCCAGTTTTATGATAAGGAACATTAATTAATGGCAGTGATTTTCAGAAGAGGGTTTCTGATCCTCGTTAGCTTTCTTGTGGTGTACCTGAGTCACCAGCCTTCGTTAAAGCCGCCTCTGGAGTTGTTCCCCCATCAGGACAAACTGTTTCACATGATAGAGTTTGGGGGGCTCGGGCTGGCTCTTGTTCTTAACAGAGATATTTTCGGGAAAAAACATCCCCGCACAGCCATGCTGTTTTCCGGAGTTGCCTGGGCGGTTCTTGATGAATTTCACCAGTCGTTTGTTCCAGGGAGAGACAGCTCTCTGCAGGATGTGGCAGCGGATGCGGCCGGTCTTGTAATTGCTGTATTTCTATTCTTCAGGTTGTTTAAAAACAGAGCCATGCTCCCAGGCAGTCGGAAAACAAAGGACTGATACACATAATGAGGTTGCACACATCTTGACAAACTTGTGCAGTGTGGTTAGTAATACCGTTCTGGAAAGATGTTTTGCATCCCGTACGGGGTGAAGGGGTCATGAGACGCAATGTATTCACGATTCCATTGTTACAGGAACCAACAGACGGAGTAACCAAGAGGAGGTTTCGGAGATGCTCAGAACAAGAACTTCAATGTTCTTTCTTGCGCTCCTGGCCATGATTCTGCTTGTAGCAGCTTGCGGACCCAGCGAAGAACAGCTTCGCGCAAGGGATACAGCAAGGGCAGCAGCATTGGCCGCAGAGGCAAGAGCTATCAGTCTTGAAAACGAATTTGGCAATCTCAACGAGGAAATACCTCAGCTGGAGGCACAGATTGTGCAGCTTCAGGCAGAGAAGGCAGAACTTCAGGCCGAGTATGAAGCTCTCGGCGGAACCGGAAGATAGGAAAGGGGTAAAGTATGCGTTACGCAATGATTATCGTACTGGTCCTCTTTGCATCACTTTCGTTCGCAAAGAGCTACACAGTTGAGGATCTTCAGAACTACAGCCGTGAAGATATCGAAGCAATGGGCGACAAGAATATTGAGCTCCAGATTGCTTACTGGGAGTGGGTAAAGAGCGAGGCAGATCCCGTAGTCGCAGACTGGGAATCTCAGGTTGTTCCTCTCCGTGCAGAGAGAGATGCTCTTCAGGCTGAAGTTAATCAGCTCAACCAGGACATCAGCTGGCTTCGCGGTGAGATCGACAGACTTCGCAACAGTGGTGTTAACCACACCATCGTAGAGGGTGAAAGTCTCTGGCTTATCGCCAGTTACCACTACTACTTCGGAGACGGCTCCGAGTGGCCCCGCATCTACGAGCGCAACAGCGCCGTTATCAGTGACCCTAACCTTATTTACGCCGGTGACACCATTGTGGTACCAGTACCCATGGCAAGTTCCTACACCGTTGTAGGCGGCGACTATCTCGGCAAAATTGCAGGTTACGGTATTGTTTACAACAACAGAGGCGAATGGCCTCAGCTTTACGAGGGTAACCGTGACAAGATAAGCGATCCCAACCTTATCTATCCCGGCCAGATACTCTCTATCCCTCGCGGCGGAGTTCGCGGCGGACGCCAGTAACAGGCAGTTTCGGATCCGATAGAATCTCCCTGCCCATTCGGGCGGGGAGATTCTTTATATTTACCAGGTATGAAAAAGCCAGACAGTAGAAGAATACCAGTTTCACCGGATGATGCGGCGAAGGTTCTCGGCCCCGGGGACGGGAATCTGAGAGAGATATGCCGCATACTGGGTGTAGCGGCTGTTTACCGTGATGCAAGCCTGGTATTCACCGGTGAAAGACCGGCTCTTGACAGAGCTCAGGCTGTAACGGAGAGGCTTGTCGCGGAAATTCAGATAACCGGCCGGGTATCGAAGAGTGCCCTGCACAAAGCTCTTGAGTTTCCCGATTTGAAGGCGGCCGGGTTGATGTACACAGTACCCGGCAGGTCGGGAAGTATAATCCCGAGAACTCCCGGGCAGGAGAGCTATATGCGTTCGGTGATGCACAACGAGCTTGTGTTTTCCATAGGCCCAGCCGGGACCGGGAAAACATTTCTTGCTGTCGCGGCTGCGGTCAGTGCCCTGCAGGATAACCGGGTAGAGAGAATTATTCTTACAAGACCTGCTGTGGAGGCCGGGGAGAATCTGGGTTTCCTTCCCGGGGATATGCAACAGAAAATTGATCCCTACCTTCGCCCGGTTTACGATGCCTTGAACGATACCCTTACTGTGCCGAAAGTACAGAGGTATCTGGACAGCGGGGTAATAGAAGTTGCCCCTCTGGCATACATGCGGGGAAGAACTCTGAACAACGCTTTTATAATTCTTGACGAGGCACAGAACACTACTCTTACCCAGTTGAAGATGTTTCTTACAAGAATGGGATACGGCTCCAGAATGGTGATAACGGGAGATGTAACACAGATAGATCTGAAGCCTTCCACGGCTTCAGGGCTTGTTCGCGTTGCTAAAATACTGAAACAGATCCCGGGAATCGGATTTGTGTATCTTGACCACAGCGATGTTCTGAGGCATCCGCTTGTGCAGAGGGTTATAGAGGCATTTGGACAGAAGGAAGAACAGTGAGTGTGTTGAACAGTGGTATTCCTTTGCGTCTGCTGTTCGGTGTTGTTTTTTCTGTTCTTCTTATCGCCGGGTTTTACTTTGGGTTCGACTCTACAGAATCTTATCCGGACAGAAACTTTGTCGTAGGTGAACCTGTTCCTGAAGGTATTGTTGCTGTCCATGATTTCAGTGTTCCATTCAGCAGAGAAGAACTGGAGGAAATGGCAGCTGAGGCCGAGGCTTCAGTACCCGTTTACCTTACGCGGAACGCTGGGATTGGACAGAATTCCGCGGAGCAGATAGAGGCTCTTATCTCTCTTGCCACAGATAACGCTGAACTTGCCCGGTACTTCGGACAGCGCGTAAGCAGTCTGTATTCAACGGGAATTATTGATATGGATGCGCTGCGAATGGTGTACACAGGAGACCGGGTTGTTGTAGACAACGGTTCAGCAGAGAGTATTTCAGAATTGTTTACCCTTGCAGAAGCCAGGGAAGGCATAAGGCTGGATCTGGAGAGGCGGGGGGTTCTTCAGGAAAAAATTCCGGTTATTCTTGATATGATAGTACCAGACCTCGAACTGGATATGGAAAGCAGAAATGCCGCTGTTCTGCAGTCTGTTGCGGATCTCCCAGAGACAAAAAGAGAATTTTACACAGGAGAGGAAATTCTGCCGCCGGGTGGTCTTTTTACACAGGAGATCAGCCGTTACTGGAGTGCGATGGTTCTTTCTCCAGTTGAAAATCAGGGGCTGGTGAAACACAACATCGCCAGAACCGCAATGGCCACACTTCTCATCCTGCTGGGTTTTGTATTCGTGTGGCGTCAGCAGAGTTCTTTTTCAGTCCCGGACCTGTTTCTTCTTTTTACAATCTGGGGGCTCACCATGGGCCTTACAATTATTCTGTTCAGGTCCGGCGTGGCCGAGTTGTCTGTTTTTTCATTCACCATGCTGGGAGCCAGTCTTACCTCTGTATTCTTTGACAGCCGTCTCCGAAACAGAACAGTCAACAATGCCTGGTTTCTGGCTGCTGTTTTTGCCGCTCTGTTTGCTCTTGTGTCTCCCCGCCCTATGGCAGCATTTTTCATGGCTTTTGTCCCTTCGTGTATGGTTTCTTCTGCCATCAAAGACCTCGACGAACGGGCGACCACAGTTGCAATGCTGCTGGGCATCGTGTCTTCAATTGTTGTTTATTCGCTTCTGGCCACTGCCGGCAGCCAGGGCAGCATGCCGTTCAACTCTGTTGTATGGATTGCTCTTATCAGTTTCCCCGTTGCAATAACCGGTACGGTAAAGGTTATAAGCCACCCCTTTGAGCTGCTGTTCAGAGTTGCAACAGCCAGAACCTACGAAAGACTTGGTAACGATAACCATCCTCTTCGCGTTCTTCTAAGTAATGAAGCGCATGGAACATACAAGCATTCCATACTGGTGGGAGAACTGGCAGCCAGCGCGGCAAAGGAACTCGGGGCAGACGAAAACCTTGCCCGCCTCGGCGGAGTGTTCCACGACATAGGCAAACTGGTTAACCCCGAGATGTTCATAGAAAACATTATCAACCCTGATGAGAATAATCCACACAGTCTCATGCCTCCGGCTGAAAGCGCAAGGATCATTATCAACCATGTGAGCAACGGAGTTGAACTGGCAAAGAAATACCACCTCCCGGGAGACATCAGAGATATCATAGAACAGCATCACGGAGATACAACAACCAGGTTTTTCCTGGATAAAGCCCGAAGAGAGACTCCGCCGGGAGTGGAACTGGATGAGTCCATCTTTCACTACAAGGGTCCGAAACCGCAGTCTGTTGAAGCTGCCCTGGTAATGCTTGCCGATTCGGTATCCTCTGGGGTAAGAGGCCTGGGAAACACTGCTACTGACCAGCAGAAAGTAGAAATAGTTTCCAGAATTATCCGGGAGAAAACTGATGAGTGTCAATTTGATCAATGCAGGCTTACTGTTTCAATGAGAACCAGAGCAGCACATGTGTTTATGGATGTGATCAGTCAGAACAACTATGAAAGGGTGAAAAACTTTCCCCATGGAATCTGATACAGTTCAAGATGTTCCAAATTCAAGTACACAGAGTCCCATTGTAAGCATTGTTCTTCAGAATCCCGCACCTGAACTGCAGCTGCTGGAAACAGTGGTGCAGAGAACTGTCACAGGGGCGGTGGAGTTCGTTGTCTGTGATCCTGGAGTAATGCGTTTTCTCAACTACAACTGGCGCAGGATCAACAAACCCACAGATGTGCTTACTTTTGACCTTTCCGTTTCCGGGGATACACTGCCCCAGGGAGTGATTTACATAGACGGGAGGATGGCTCCTCCCCTGGAAGAGGTACTGGAAAGAGTGTACCATGGATTACTGCATCTTCAGGGTTACACACACAACACAGAGGAGGAAACCGCACAGATGAACCGACTCACCGTTGAACTTGTGAAAAAGGGAATGAAGGCGGTGCAAAGTATATGAACCTCACAGGAGAATTGGCTCTTCTTGCTGCGGGATTGCTTTGTACTGCAGTTGCCAACGGTTCAAGAACTGCTGTTCCCGAGCTGGTGAACGACAAGGGAAGAGATCCTTCCGACCGCCGGAGTGAAGCCGCAACCAGACTGAGAACCATATGGCTGGCGAGAGTTGCAGGCCTTCTTCTTATCGGCGGCAGTCTGGTTCTTGTTTCTGCACACCTGGATTATCCCAGATGGGCTTCAGTCACAGTTTTTGCTCTGATTGCATTTGTTCTTTCGGAGGTTATTCCGCCTGTGTTTGTACAGCACCTTCCCGAGGGGAAGGCAAAGAGGATATTTACAATTCCCATGGCCGTTCTCGGTTTTTTCTTCCGTCTTCCGGCAAGGGTTCTGCTCGGCAGAGAAGACAACGCCACTGACGACTGGGCATACACACCTCCAGATACCCTCTGGCTTGAGCAGCGCCGGGAAAAAGGTGACCAGGAAGAACTGGAAAAAGAACAGGAACTTGTGGATTCCATACTGGAATTCTCCGACAAGATAGTTCGGGAGGTCATGGTTCCCAGAATCGATATGGACAGCATTGAACTGTGTGACGACATAGGGTCAATAGTTGCCCAGGTGAAGAAAGCCGGACACTCCAGAATACCGGTTTACAGAAGAATAATAGATGATATTGCTGGAGTGCTTTATGCAAAAGACCTCCTGGGGGTTCCCATAGATGCCAAAGAAGGAGAATTCAAAGTAGAGGACCTTATCAGAGAAGCCTACTTTGTTCCTGAGTTCAAAAGGATCGATGAACTGTTCGCGGAATTCCAGACAAACAGAATACATATGGCTGTGGTAGTTGACGAGTACGGAGGAACCGCCGGTATTGTCACAATGGAAGATATTGTGGAGGAGGTGTTCGGGGAGATAAGGGATGAATTCGACTCTGAACCGCCAATGGTAAGGTCCCTTGGAAAGAACTCATACAGAGTAGATGCCAGGCTTCCCATAGATGAATTGAACGATCTTCTCGGAACCGAGTTTGAGGAAGAGGAGAACTACGAGTCGGTTGGAGGTCTTGTTTATCATCAGCTGGGTCACATTCCCGAGGCAGGTGAATCTCAGGAAGTGGACAACTGGACATTTACCGTTGAAAAAGTCAGCGGGCAGAGAATTCTGTTTGTAAAAGTAAGTCCCGGCTCATCGGAGGCCGATTGAGGGTCTCCACCAACGCTTTTGTCCTTAGACGAATCAGATGGAGCGATTCCTCTCTGATACTTACACTGTATTCCCTGGATTTTGGAAGGATCTCCGCGGTTGTTCGGGGAGCTCTCCGCCCGGGCAGCAGGTTTCTCGGCAGAATAGAGCTGTTCAGCCAGGATGAGTTTCAGCTGATAAGACGCGAGGGGAGAGAGCTGGATACAGCCATTGAGGCCAGTGTTGTCTCCCACGGCAGGCTTCTCAGAACAAATTTCAGGGCTTTCGCCGGGGCCGGTCTTTTTGCAGACTGGCTTCTGTCTGTTGTCAGCCACGGGAACGAGCCTTCCGGGCCTGTTTACCGTCTTCTGGAACAGGTATTTGCTCTTCTTGAATCAGGCTCCAACCCCTGGCCGGTGGTCTGCGGCGGAGTGATCAGGCTTCTTCAGCTTTCCGGTCTGGGATTCTCGGCGGATACCTGTGCGGCATGCGGAGCCCGGATACAGGGCCCGGCCTTCTGGTCTCATTCCAGCGGCGGTGTTCTGTGCGGAAACTGCGGAGAGTCCGGTTTTCCAGTGAAATCGGGACTGATCAGTTTTCTGTCAAAAGCAGGGAATTCATCTCTGGAGTCTGTTGCCCGGGTCAGTCTGTGGCCGGGGGGTTATATTCAGTGTCATTCGCTACTCAAAGAATACGCACAGGTTCATCTTGAGCACCGGCTTCTGTTGAGGTCGGAAAAAGTTATGAAGGAGATGCTAAATGCAGGCCAGTAACGACCTGATGAAGAAGATAATTTCTCTCTCCAAGAGACTGGGATTTGTTTATCAGTCCGGAGAAATACACGGAGGGCTGCAGGCGGCATGGGATTACGGTCCCCTGGGTGTGGAGCTTAAAAGGAATATCACAGAGCTGTGGTGGCACGAAATGGTCAGGTCAAGGGGAGATATTGTAGGGGTAGATACCGCGATCATCACCCACCCTGATGTGTGGAAATCATCCGGGCACCTGAAGAATTTCCATGATCCTCTTGTTGACTGCAGGAAGTGTCACAGCAGATTCCGTCTGGATCATATTGAAGGCACCGTGTGCCCCAACTGCGGTGGAGAGCTTACGGAACCCCGTAATTTCGGCCTGATGTTCAAGACCTTCATGGGCCCTCTGGAAGATGACAGTGCCGTTGTTTACCTCCGCCCTGAAACCTGCCAGCCTATTTTTGCCCAGTTTCAGAACATTGTTACCTCAACCAGAATGAGCCTTCCATTTGGAATAGCCCAGACAGGCAAGGCTTTCAGAAATGAGATAACAGTGCGGAATTTCATATTCCGCAGCCGTGAGTTCGAGCAGATGGAGATGGAGTACTTCTGTCATCCGGATCAGATGGACAAATGGTACACCTACTGGGTGCAGAAGCGATTTGACTGGTACACCGATGTGCTCGGCATCAGCAAAGACAATCTCAGGCTGAGACCCCATGCGGAAGAGGAACTTGCGCACTACGCGTCAGGCTGTACTGATATTGAATACCGGTTCCCTTTTGCGGGAGGAGACGGTTACGGAGAGCTTGAGGGTATTGCAAGCAGAACCGACTACGATCTCACCGCCCAGATGGAAGGCAGCGGGAAAGACCTTAAGATACTGGACAAAGAAACAGGTAAAAAAATAACACCCTTCGTTATCGAAACTTCAGGAGGAGTGGGCAGAACATTCCTCATGGTTCTTCTCGATGCCTACCGCGAGGAAGAGATAGACGGGAAGGTCAGGGTTGTTCTCGGGCTTGACAGGAAGCTTGCTCCTGTGAAGGCTGCGGTTCTTCCCCTTTCCAAGAAGCTCTCGGAGCAGGCCAGAAAGGTTGAGGAGCTCCTTCGTCCCCACTGGCCGGTATTGTTCGATGTAACCGGATCAATAGGAAAGAGATACAGAAGAAATGATGAGATAGGAACACCCTACTGTATTACCTTCGACTTCGACAGCCTCGAAGACCACAGGGTTACCATCCGTGACAGAGACACTCTGGAACAGATCAGGGTGGATATAGACAGCATTGTTGAGGTTATGTCCCGTTTGATGACCTCCGGTTGGGAAAGGCAGGGGCAGAATTAATGGCATTTGCAAAGAGGTACAAGGCAAAAGAAGCAGAGCCCAGGCTTCAGCAGCAGTGGGCTGAAACCGGTATTTACAGATTCAATCCCGATTCCGGCAGGGAAGTTTACTCTATCGATACTCCGCCCCCAACTGTGAGCGGAATGATCCACATGGGACACATCTTCAGCTACGTACAGGCCGAGGTTATGGCCAGATACCAGAGGATGACAGGCAAAGAGGTTTTCTACCCGTTCTGCTTTGATGACAACGGTCTTCCAAGCGAACGGTTCACAGAGAAGGTCAAGAAGGTAAAAGCGCAGGATATGACCAGAGGCGAGTTTGTAAAACTCTGTCTGGAGGTTGCAAAAGACGCTGAAAAACAGTTCCGTGAACTGTGGAACAGTTTCGGTTTCAGCTGTGACTGGTCGCTGATGTACACCACAATAGACCCCTGGGTACAGCGGGTAAGTCAGCGTTCTTTCCTTGACCTTGTAAAAAAAGACAGGGTGTACAGGAAGGAAGCTCCCACTCTGTGGTGCCCTGAATGTCAGACTGCTGTTGCACAGGCTGAATCGGAAGACAAAGAGTTTCCCAGCCACTTTCATGACCTGGAATTCAGGCTGGCAGACGGCACCGGAGTTGTTCCCATTGCCACCACCCGTCCGGAACTTATTCCCGCGTGCGTTGCCGTGTTTGTTCACCCTGACGACACACGCTGGAAACACCTTGTGGGGCAAAAGGTTGGAGTACCTTTGTACGACAGAGAGGTAACCATACTCTCCGATGAAAAAGTAGACATGGAAAAAGGTTCCGGAGCCGTTATGTGCTGCACCTTCGGTGATACTACAGACATTGAATGGTGGGGGGAGCACAACCTCGACCTCCGCATAATTCTCGACAACCGCGGACACATGAACGACACCACCGGTTTTTTAGAGGGCATGTACTGGAAGAAGGCCCGCAGGGTAATAGTTGAGAAACTTGACGAACAGGGTTACCGCAAAGGCGGGAAGGATATTACCCATGCCGTGAATGTTCATGAGCGGTGCGGCACGCCCCTGGAGTACCTTGTTAACCGTCAGTGGTTCATCAGGATCCTCGACATGAAGCAGCAGCTCCTGGACAAGGGCGGCGAAATAAACTGGTACCCGGCTCACTTCAAAGTACGGTACGATCACTGGGTAGAGAACCTCAAGTGGGACTGGTGCATCTCCAGACAGCGTTTCTACGGTGTGCCATTCCCTGTGTGGTTCTGCAGTGAATGCGGTGCTCCTGTTTTTGCAGATGAGGAAAACCTTCCGGTTGACCCGCTTGTGGATTCTCCCGGGAAGCCATGCCCTGTCTGCGGAGGTTCCGAATTTACTCCGGAGAGCGATGTGATGGACACCTGGGCAACCAGTTCCCTCACACCTCAGATAAACATGAAGTGGGGAGAGGAAGACCAGAGGAACAATGTTTTCCCCATGGCCCTCAGGCCCCAGGCTCACGATATCATCAGAACATGGGCTTTCTACACCATTGCCAAAGCCCTGCTTCACGAAGACACTGTTCCGTGGCAGGATGTAATGATCTCCGGGCATTCGCTTAACACCGACCGTCAGAAGATGTCCAAGAGCAAAGGCAATGTTGCAGGAGACCCCGTCGCCGCTCTTCAGCAGTTTTCAGCAGACGAGCTTCGCTACTGGGCCTGTTCATCAAAACTTGGAACCGATGTTGTGTTCAGCAAGGATGTTCTTGGCGAAGGCCGCCGGCTTGTAACAAAGCTGTGGAATGCAACCAGGTTTGCCGAGGGCAGGCTGGAGGGGTACGACCCGGTGCGAAAGGTTGAACTGCACCCGTTTGACCGATGGCTTCTAAGCCGTCTTTCTGAAACGGTTCAGAAGGCAACTGCCGGAATGCAGCAGTACGAGTACTCCGTGTGTATGCGGGAGGCGGAAACTTTCTTCTGGAAAGCTCTGTGCGACAACTATCTTGAAATTGCCAAAGGCAGGCTGTACGGAGAGGACCCGGATGCCAGAGCAGCGGCGCAGTACACCCTCTACACCGCTTTGTACGGTGTTCTGAGGCTGTTTGCCCCTATCATGGTTCATATCACGGAAGAACTGTATCTGGAGATCTTCAAACCCTTTGAGAACCATGAAAGCATTCACATTGCTCCCTGGCCGCAGGAGAACTTCATGGATGCAGAGGCTCTGAAACTGGGGAACAGAGCCCTTGTTGTGATAGAAGAAGCCCGACGCTGGAAGAGCGAAAACAATCTGAGTATGGCAACTCCCATGGATTCAATCGATGCTCCTGAAGAGCTGAAGCCGTTTGAATCCGATCTTCTGTCGGTAACCAGAGCGGAGAAGATCAGTTATCTTGAAGGGTCTTCCTGAGCAGTGTTTTAATAAGCTCTCTCAGCTCGGAGTCCATGGCTTCAGCAGGTATTGTGATGTTCAGAGAAACACCGCTTGCAAGTTCATCTATGCCTGGTGCCGGTTCGTCTGACACAACGGGAAGAGCCGGCTGCGGAACAGGAACAGGTTCTTTTTCTGCAGGTGCTGGAACAGCAGGAGCTTCTTCTTCTTCTTTTTCTGCAACCGATGCCTGGAGGTCGGCCAGGTCAAGAAGAACCTGAAGAGTCATTACCATGTAGGCCGATTCAGTATCTGAAACGCCTGTTTCCTTCTTGAAAAATGCCATAAGAACTTTGCTGTCGGTAGACTGCTGTTCAGACTGGTACTGAAAAACTTTCAGGTAAGCCTTCTGTATAGCTGGAGAGAGAACAGACTTGAACTCTCCGTCGGAAACCTCCTTCACGGCATCCCACTGCTCTGTTGGAGAGAGGTTGCTGTCTATGAACCCCAGAAAGAAAAGCAGTTCGAGAAGTTTTACATCAGGCTGCCTCCGAAAGCCTATCGAAGCAAGGTAGTCCGTTGTTATCTTGTCGGGTTTGTCGTGGGTTCTAATGTTTCGGAACAGAAGCTCTATTGACCCCGGGTCGCGTACAGCCGGAAATGTTATCATTGTTTCTCCCATGGTTTATGACACAACAAGATATTCATTTCCGGAGGAAAAAAAAAGAGGAAGGGGCAGAAGCCCCCTCCTCCACAGGTAACAGTTGTTTCCTTAGAAACTGGTCTTTATTGCTCCCCAGCTTGAACGGGTAAGAGAGGTTATGCTGAACGAAACTTCCGTGAGATGGTAGACATCCGAGCCATCCTTATATGACCAGTACAGATGCTGGTTTACATCTGAATATGTAAGGCCGTATGAGCTAGCAATACCGGATACAGGGCATGGTGCCGAACCCAGGTAAATCATGTTACTGCCATCCCAGTGGTAGAAATAGAAGTTGTGCGTGTTGTAAGCGGTTACAGCTACGCCAAGGTCGCCTTCATACGGGAACACGGCAAGGCCGCTTGGCTGTGTGGGAACTTCGGGAATGGCAACATTAACCTGAGCGCCGCCTGGCTGGAATATCCAGAGACCGCCGCCATCGGCGTTGGTGCACCAGTAATCTGTTCCGTCAAAGTCCATTCCGCGGGCCTTGTTACCGGCAGGGGATGTTACTGTTGCCCACGATGTGCCTGCGTCTTCGGTGTAGTACAGATCCGAATCAGTCCAGTCATCTGTGTAGTAAACTGGAGTTGTGGCATTGTTGTTCCAGGCCAGACCAAAGCAGTTGGTATTAGCAGCATCCAGAGGAATGCTTGTTGCTGGTGCTCCTGTGCTGTTGTCGTAGAACTGCAGCTTCATACCGTTTCTGTCTGAGCCCAGAATAGAGCCGTCCACAGCATCCAGCCCGAGAACCTGCTGTGACTGTGCCCAGTCATTTTCCAGAGTAAGAGATATGGCATCGCTGCCGGGAGAGTAGGAACCTATGCTTGTGTCGGTGCATCCGTCATCATTCGCAAAGACCATGGTGGCTGCTACCAGAAGGAAAACAAGATACTTCATAGTAACCCTTTCATTTATTGTGCCGGTGTATTCCAGCAACCTGGCAAACTATACATTCCTTCAATCGTTGTCAAACTCGATGTAAAAGATTAAGTTAGAAAATCAGAAACTGCTCTTAATTGACCCCCAGCTGGATTGGGTAAGAGCCATGAGGTCGGTAGTGAATTCTGAAATATGATATACATCTGAATTGTCCAGGTATGACCAGAAGAAGGTACCGCTGGTAGTTGAATACGCAAGACCCATGGAATACTGACATTCCGGAATACATGTGGTTCCATCAAGAAAAGACATGGTTGAACCATCCCACTCGTAGAAGAACACAAGGTCTGTGTAGGTCGTAATTGCTATGCCTAGGTTTGTTCCTCTGGGGAAAACACAAAGCCCGCTTGGCTGACCTGTAACTTCGGGGGTGGGTATCTGTTCCTGTCCAACTCCCGGCTGGAATCGCCAGACTCCACCGCCGGAACCATTTGTGGTCCAGTAATTAACTCCGTCAAAGTCCATTCCGCGGGCATCATGCCCTGACGGATTAACCGTGGTTGTCCAGCTTACTCCCTCATCTTCCGTGTAGTACAGAACATCATCCAGCCAGTCATTGGTGTAATAGGTGGTTGAGTCAGTGCTGCCGTTGCAGACCACACCAAAGCAGTTCCCGTTTGCCGAGTCAAGATTGAATGAAGATACAGGATTGCAGGAGGTCGGATCGTAAAACTGAATGTGATTTACTACAGGATCTGCTGTCATCAGTATGAAAGTGCCGGAACCTTCAAGAATATCCAGCCCGAGAGCTACCTCACTGATAACCCAGTCATTTAGAATAGTGATGTTGACATTATCGTTGCCTTCGAAGACGGGAGCTGCTGTGGCAGATGTCTCCGTGTTGCCGAAATCACCGGCAGATGCAAGTGCAGTCAAAATCAGGAAAACAGCAAAATACCTCATGTTCTCACCTTTCTTTAGTATTGAAATACCTTTGTTGTCCACAAAGTACTGTAGTAGTATCCTTAGAAATATAGTCTGGCGCAGGGGAAGACGTACAATTCTTTCCCTGCAGAGCAAAAATTAACCCTGGAAGCTGGTTTTGATCGCCCTCGGTTTGAACGGGAAAGAGAAGTAATGGTGAATGAAACCTCTGTGAGAAGGCAGGCATCAGAGACATCCTTTTAGTTCCAGCAGATGTTTCCGTTACTGTCTGCAATGCTAAAGGAGACGATGATCAATACATAGGTAAAAGTTTTCACAGGGATATCCCACAAAAGAGCTGAAACATACAGGCTGCAGTTGTGTATTATCATTGATGCGGTGGATGTCAAACCAGACAGTGTTGCTGGAAGAAGAAGGGAGTATAGGTGAAGAGGGACTTAAGAATTATACCGGTGTTCGCATTGATGCTGTTAAGCTCAGCATCCTCTGCGGAGGATCAGGCCTGGTTCCGCCTGATCGGGTTTTCAGAAGATGGATCATACGCTGCCTGGGAGATGGGCGGAGTACAGGATGGAAGCGGCTTTCAATGGGTGGAGATGGAGGTAATTGATACGGAAACCTCAATTCGCCTGGATGGTCTGGAAAAGGTATGGAATCAGTATGTTGATGAGCTTCCCGGGGAAGCGGAAGTAGCCTCCGCGGAAAAAGATATTCAAAGAATATGCAGTGAATGGGGTATCAGAAGTGATACCTGCCAGCCTCCGCTTGTTTACCATCCGGTAACAGATCTGAGCGCAGATGGAGACAGTGTTGCTTTCTGTATGGAAGTCTATTCACCCAGGGGGAACAGCGGAGAGATCCTGCTGGTGCTGGATACACAGCCTGCAGAGCCTGTGGAAGACTACCCGGACTGGTTCCCGGATCCCATGCTGCCTCTGCTTACCGTTGTAAGAGATGAACGCAGCAGTTTGTTTTTTATGGACAGGGAGTCCAGTTCAATGTTCTTCGATTACAGTATTTCCGCCGTTTACAGAAATCCGGAGCTGGAGAACTCGCTGCTGGTAGTTCTTCAGGCGGTGTCGCCCGGATTTGAAGGTCCCGATGGAAGGTTCAGGGTGGTTTCCGGCAGTATTTAGTGCTATCTTGAGGTAGATAGGGGAGGAGATGCGCAACAGACTGTGGGAATTGGACATTGAAAATCTGCTTGT